>NZ_JAGYGJ010000010.1:0-166103 GCF_019947405.1 Pseudomonas sp. GL-B-26
ATACTGAACCTCCACCAACCTGCCAATCCCCGACATCCCCTCTAGGAGCAATTCCCCGAGGAGACTACAATCGCCACCCCCGCCTCGTTGGCTGATCTGCCCCGCCCATGTTGACCTGTTCCGTACACCCGCTTCCCTATTGCGCCAACCCCGCCGAGTACTTCGCGGCGATTCGTCATGCCCCCGGTGCCGTGCTGCTCGACAGTGGCCGGCCGAGTGCCGAGCGTGGACGTTATGACCTGCTCAGTGCCTGGCCGCTGGAGCAAATAGCGGTATTGCCTGACGAAAGTGGCAGCGATTTCCTGCAACGCCTTCGCGACAATCTGACACGACTCGGTGAAGCGGCTGTTCCTTGCGATTTGCCCTTCGCTGGCGGCCTCATCGGCTATCTGAGCTACGACTTCGGCCGGCATCTGGAAAACCTGCCGAGTCAGGCTCAGGACGATCTGCAATTGCCCGACGCACGTTTCGGGCTGTATGACTGGGCGCTGATCAGCGATCACCAACTGAGTACGAGTCAGTTGGTCTTCCATCCGTCGCTGATCGACAGCGAACGTCAGCGCCTGATCACGCTATTCAGTAAGCCTACGGCTGAAGCAGTCGAGTCTTTCAAGTTGAAAGCCCCGATGAAGGCCGACCTGAGCGCTGACGAATATCGCCACGCGCTCGAACGCATTCAGCAGTACATCCAGGCCGGCGACTGTTACCAGGTCAACTTCGCCCAGCGTTTCCGCGCTCAGTGCCAGGGCGATCCATGGGCCGCGTATTGCGCGCTGCGGGCGGCGTGCCCGACGCCGTTTTCCGGTTTTCAGAGCCTGCCCGACGGCGGCGCGGTGTTGAGCCTGTCGCCAGAACGTTTCGTCAAAGTCAGCGAACGCCATGTGGAAACCCGCCCGATCAAAGGCACCCGCCCTCGCGGACTGACCGCTGCCGAAGATGCGGCAAACGCCGCCGAACTGCTGGTCAGCCCCAAGGACCGCGCGGAAAACCTGATGATCGTCGACCTGCTGCGCAATGACCTCGGCCGTACGTGCCGTATCGGTTCGGTGCGGGTGCCGGAGTTGTTCAGCCTGGAAAGCTACCCGAACGTGCATCACCTGGTGAGCAGCGTGACCGGAGAACTGGCGGATGATCGGGACGCGCTGGACCTGATCGCTGGCAGCTTCCCTGGCGGCTCGATTACCGGTGCACCGAAAATTCGTGCGATGCAGATCATCGACGAGCTGGAGCCGACGCGTCGCGGGTTGTATTGCGGGTCTTTGCTGTATCTGGACGTGCGCGGCGAGATGGACAGCTCCATCGCCATTCGCAGTTTGCTGGTGAAAGATGGGCAGGTGTGTTGCTGGGGCGGTGGCGGGATCGTCGCGGATTCAGAGTGGCAGGCCGAGTATCAGGAATCGATTACCAAGGTAAAAGTACTGCTCGATACCTTGCAAAACCTTTAGCTTTTGTGGCGAGGGGGCTTGCCCCCGTTGGGTTGCGAAGCGACCCCAAAACCAGACACTGCGATTCTTCAGATAGAACGCGTGTAAAGGTTTTACGACTGCTTCGCAGCCGAACGGGGGCAAGCCCCCTCGCCACAGGTATCGGTTTACAGACTTAGGGCCCGGTTAGAAGCCTTGATGAATTCCTGCTTCAGCTCTTCAAAGCTGTGCACGGCCGGGAACTGCGGAAACTCGCGAATCACATTGTCTGGCGCATGGAACAGAATCCCCGCATCCGCCTCGCCCAGCATCGTGGTGTCGTTGTAGGAATCCCCCGCCGCGATCACCCGGTAGTAAAGGCTCTTGAAGGCCAAAACCGACTGGCGCTTGGGATCCTTCTGACGCAATTGATAGCTCGTCACCCGACCGGAATCGTCAGTAATCAGACGATGGCAGAGCAACGTCGGGAAGCCCAGTTGACGCATCAGCGGCTGGGAGAACTCGTAGAACGTGTCCGACAGAATCACCACCTGAAAGCGCTCACGCAGCCAGTTGACGAACTCGATGGCGCCATCCAGCGGCTTGAGCGTGGCGATCACTTCCTGGATGTCGGTGAGTTTCAAGCCGTGCTCGTCGAGAATCCGCAGACGCTGCTTCATGAGCACGTCGTAGTCGGGGATATCCCGGGTGGTAGCCCTCAGGGACTCGATCCCGGTTTTTTCGGCGAAGGCGATCCAGATTTCCGGGACCAGTACACCTTCAAGATCCAGACAGGCAATTTCCACAAGACACTCCCATTTGTATTGATTATTGAGTCGAGCGAGCCAAAAGACTGCCGAACTCTAGCGACTCAGGCTGACCGGTGCAACGCAGAGGACGCGCCAGTCGCTGCAGGATTTTGTTACCATCAGACCCATATAGAGCGCCCAGCGCCACCGACCTGTAGGAAGCCACCCTGATGAGCCCAACGTTCGACGTCGTGGAACTCGCCACGACCTATGCCAACAAATCCGCCCAGGACATCCTGAAACTCGCGTTCGCCGAGTTTGGCGATGACCTGTGGATATCTTTCAGCGGCGCCGAAGACGTGGTGCTGGTAGACATGGCCTGGAAGCTGAACAAGAACGTCAAAGTGTTCAGCCTCGACACCGGCCGCTTGCACCCCGAGACCTACCGCTTCATCGATCAGGTGCGCGAGCACTACAAGATCGACATCGAACTGGTGTCGCCGGACTACACCAAGCTCGAACCTTTCGTGAAGGAAAAGGGCCTGTTCAGTTTCTACAAGGACGGCCATGGCGAATGCTGCGGCATCCGCAAGATCGAGCCGCTGCGTCGCAAGCTCTCGGGAGTGACGGCCTGGGCCACCGGCCAGCGTCGGGATCAGAGCCCTGGAACACGCAGCGCCGTCGCGGTGCTGGAAATCGACACCGCGTTCTCCACCCCGGAACGCACCCTGTACAAATTCAACCCGCTGGCGCAAATGACCAGTGAAGAGATCTGGGGTTACATCCGCATGCTGGAGCTGCCGTACAACAGCTTGCACGAACGCGGGTTCATCAGCATCGGCTGCGAACCGTGCACCCGCCCGGTGTTGCCGAACCAGCACGAGCGCGAAGGTCGCTGGTGGTGGGAAGAAGCGACGCAGAAAGAATGCGGGCTGCACGCTGGCAACATCATCAGCAAATCCAAAGCTTAAAAACCGCTTCAACAAATGTGTACACACGAATGTCACCATAGGTGCCATTTATGTGTGCACTTTTCATTTCAGCGCCCCAAAAAGTTACACGCCCCTTTCCAGACTTTCTCAGTCGACCTTTCGTACACATCCCACTGAAAAATAAATACCTGTTCAAACAGTCAATTTATATCGCCTTTATTTCAGTCACTTATCGACTGCCAATAACAAAACGAAATTAGCGATGATTTTCATAGATCGCCATCTGGCATGGATCTGGCTTAAGTGCATACATGTTTTGTATACAATCACATCAAAACATACACACACTTTAGATCCGCAAGCCTGAAGCGCCCTATCCCGTACAGGCTGCAGATGCCCCGTAACCAAATGATGCTGACTGCCCGCGACGAAGATTTGTCGAGCCAACGCTCATGCACAGTCATCGCGACGCCAAGCTCGGAGCCTGCCGGAATGCGTACTAGCCTCTCCAATAACAACATCGCGCTGGATCTGCCCTCCTTCCCACCCACTTCAACCCCTCACGACCAAACGTTTCAAGAACCTGTCGTACTCAGCCCCCGCCTGCACAACAAGGACCTGGCGCCGACCAAGGCCGAAGGTCGACGCTGGGGCCGCTACAGCATCTTCGCCCTGTGGACCAACGACGTTCACAACATCGCCAATTATTCATTCGCCATCGGGCTGTATGCCCTCGGACTGGGCGGCTGGCAAATCCTGCTGTCCCTGGGGATCGGTGCGGCGTTGGTGTATTGCTTCATGAACCTCTCCGGTTACATGGGGCAAAAGACCGGTGTGCCGTTTCCTGTCATCAGCCGGATCAGTTTCGGCATTCACGGGGCGCAGATTCCTGCATTGATCCGCGCTGTTATCGCCATCGCCTGGTTCGGGATTCAGACCTACCTAGCCTCGGTGGTCTTTCGCGTACTGCTGACAGCGGTTCATCCCGGCTTCGCCGACTACGACCACAACTCAATCCTCGGTTTATCGAGCCTGGGCTGGGTGTGTTTTGTGGCGATCTGGTTCGTGCAATTGGCGATTCTCGCCTACGGCATGGAAATGGTTCGGCGTTACGAAGCGTTCGCCGGGCCGGTGATTCTGCTGACCGTCGCCGCCCTCGCCGGGTGGATGTACTTTCAGGCCAATGCGACCATCGCCTGGTCGATCCGCGAACCGCTGACTGGCGGTGAGATGTGGCGCAACATCTTTGCCGGTGGTGCGTTGTGGCTGTCGATCTACGGCACGCTGATCCTCAACTTCTGCGACTTCGCCCGTTCTTCGCCGTGCCGCAAGACCATCAAGGTCGGCAATTTCTGGGGCCTGCCGGTGAATATTCTGGTGTTCGCCAGCATCACCGTCCTGCTCTGCGGCGCGCAATTTCAGATCAACGGCCGGATCATCGAAAGCCCGACCGAGATCATTGCCTCGATTCCCAACACCTTCTTTCTGGTGCTCGGCTGCCTGGCCTTCCTGATCGTCACCGTGGCGGTGAACATCATGGCCAACTTCGTCGCCCCGGCCTTCGTGCTGAGCAACCTGGCGCCCAAATACCTGACATTCCGCCGCGCCGGGTTGATCAGCGCGACCATCGCGGTGCTGATCCTGCCGTGGAACCTCTACAACAGCCCGTTGGTGATCGTGTATTTCCTGTCAGGCCTCGGCGCCCTGCTCGGCCCGTTGTACGGCGTGATCATGGTCGACTACTGGCTCGTACGAAAAGGTCAGGTCAACGTGCCGCAGTTGTACAGCGAAGACCCTAACGGCGCTTATTACTACAGCCGCGGAGTCAATTTACGCGCTGTCGCGGCGTTCATTCCTGCCGCGCTGATCGCCATCGTCCTGGCGCTGGTACCGGGCTTCGACAGCGTATCGCCCTTCTCCTGGCTGATCGGTGCCGGGATTGCCGGGACGCTCTACCTGATCATCGCCAAACGGCAGCCCCATTACGCAGACGTCAGCGGTGAAGCCATCGCCGTCGATAACGTCAGCCACTAATCCCTTGGCGGCCCGGCACCGTCGGGCCGCAGAACCACCCGTTATAAGGACTTTCCATGCGAATTCTCGTGGTCAACGTCAACACCACCGAATCCATCACCCAGGCCATCGCGCGTTCGGCTCAGTCCGTGGCCGCGCCGGGCACGGAAATCATCGGCCTGACGCCCTACTTCGGTGCTGACTCCATCGAAGGCAATTTCGAAAGCTACCTGGCCGCCATCGCGGTGATGGATCGGGTGATGGCTTACGACCAACCCTTCGACGCCGTGATCCAGGCCGGTTACGGCGAACACGGCCGCGAGGGTTTGCAGGAGTTGCTCAACGTGCCGGTGGTGGACATCACCGATGCGGCGGCCAGCACCGCCATGTTCCTCGGCCATACCTACTCGGTGGTCACCACGCTGGACCGCACCGTGCCACTGATCGAGGATCGCCTCAAACTGTCCGGACTCTGGGACCGTTGCGCGTCCGTACGGGCCAGTGGTTTGGCGGTACTGGAACTGGAATCCGATCCTGAGCGTGCGCTGGAGGCCATTATTCGTCAGGCGGAATTGGCTGTGCTTGAAGATAAGGCCGAGGTGATTTGCCTGGGGTGCGGCGGTATGGCCGGGCTGGATGAACAGATACGCCGGCGCACCGGGGTGCCGGTGGTGGATGGTGTGACGGCGGCGGTGACGATTGCCGAGTCGTTGGTGCGGTTGGGCTTGTCGACGTCCAAGGTGCGGACTTATGCGACACCGCGGCCGAAGAAAATTATTGGCTGGTCGGGGCGTTTCGGGCAGTAGACCGCGTTATCGTTCATCGCGAGCAAGCTCGGCTCCCACAGGGGATTTGTGAACGCCGCAGATCCAATGTGGGAGCCGAGCTTGCTCGCGATGGCCACGCCTCGGTCTTGAGCCAGGCTCAAAGAGCACTAAACCGCTGTCCCAACCCCTGCACCGCAAACTGCTCAATGACGAAATCCACAAACGCCCGGGTCTTGCCGGGCAGCAGTTTGTGCTCCGCGTAATAGATCGAAATGTTGCCATCGTCGACATACCAGTCCGGCAGCACCCGCTGCAAGGTCCCAGCCTCCAGATAGCCCACGGCAAACGGCATGCTCACCAGGGCAATGCCCAACCCTTGGGCGGCCGTGGCGCAGGCTGCCTCCGAATCACTCATGGTCATCCGCGCCTTGAGCATCAGCGGGCTGTGTTGCTGGGTGCGACTGGTCAATTGCCAGGAGCGCACACGACCGGTCTGCGGCGATCGAATCAGGATGCCATCGTGATGCTTCAGATCATCGGGCTCGGCAATTACCTCACGCCCTGCAAGGTAGTCGGCTGACGCGACCAACACCCGATGGGCCGGCGTCAGCTTGCGTGCCACCACCCCCTGCGGCAGCTCGAATCCTCCACCAATCGCCGCATCGAACCCCTGAGCGATCAGATCGACCTGACGATTATCGAAATGCCAGTCCGGGTTGATCGCCGGAAAGCGCCGCAGAAACTCCCCGAGCAACGGCACGATGTACAAACGCCCGAACACGGTACCCATGCTGACCTTCAACGTCCCCGCGGGTAGCCCTTCGGCGCTGGCCAGATTGGCCACGGCATTCTGGATCGTGTGAAGACTGGAACTCACTTCGCCGAGAAAACGATGACCCGCTTCAGTGAGCGTCAGGCTGCGAGTGCTGCGCTGAAACAGCCGCACACCCAGCCGTGCCTCAAGTTTGGCAACACTCTTGCCCACCGCCGCCGGGGTCAGACTCAGGCGGCGCGCGGCTTCGGCGAAGCTGCCGACCTCGGCACTGCGCACGAAGCATTCGATACTGCTGAAGGTTTCCATAGGCGCCACTATAAACTTTTGGTTTACACAGACTATCGCAATTACCGTCTACTCAGCCGGTAATCCTGAATCGATACTAGGCTCCATCAACCGAGGCATCTCGCCTCGGGACTTTGGAGATCGATATGACTACTCAGAACCTCAGCGGCAAAGTGGCTTTGATTCAAGGCGGATCCCGCGGTATCGGCGCCGCCATTGTCAAACGCCTGGCTGCTGAAGGCGCGGCAGTCGCCTTCACCTACGTCAGCTCCACGGCCAAAGCCGAAGAATTGCAAAACAGCATCACCGGTAACGGCGGCAAAGCCCTCGCGATCAAGGCTGACAGCGCCGACGCCGAGGCCATCCGCAACGCCGTGAGCGCCACCGTAAAAGCCTTTGGTCGACTGGACATTCTGGTCAACAACGCAGGCGTGCTGGCCGTTGCACCGCTGGAAGACTTCAAACTCGAAGACTTCGACCAGACCCTCGCGATCAACGTGCGCAGCGTATTCATCGCCACCCAGGCCGCTGCCAAACACATGACCGAAGGCGGTCGCATCATCAACATCGGCAGCACCAACGCCGACCGCATGCCCTTCGCCGGTGGTGGCCCGTACGCCATGAGCAAATCGGCGCTGGTCGGCCTGACCAAAGGCCTGGCGCGCGACCTCGGCCCGCGCGGTATCACCATCAACAACGTGCAACCGGGCCCGGTCGACACTGACATGAACCCGGCCAGTGGCGACTTCGCCGAAAGCCTGATCCCGTTGATGGCGGTGGGTCGTTACGGCAAAGCGGAAGAAATCGCCAGCTTCGTCGCCTACCTCGTCGGTCCTGAAGCCGGCTACATCACCGGTGCCAGCCTGACCATCGACGGTGGTTTCGGCGCCTGATGTTCTGAATCACGCATAAAAAAACGCCGGCAACCCTGACCAGGTTGCCGGCGTTTTCATCTACGCAGCTTTAAGCCCATTCGAGCGCTGGCAAACCGCAAGCACTCGGCTTGAACGCTTTCAGCGTACGAAGAATGCCATCGGCGTGTGCGTATTTTTCGTCAGCCATCGCCGCATCCGGGATCGCAATCGCGGTCATTCCCGCCGCTTTCGCCGCCGTGACACCAAACGGTGAATCCTCGAACACCAGGCAATCTTCAGGCGCGACACCCAGGCGCCGCGCCGCCGTGAGGAAGATGTCTGGCGCCGGTTTGGCCGCGCCGACTTCCGGATCGTCAGCCGTCACGATGAAATCGAACAGCGCAAACCAGTCGCGATGCAAGGTAGTTTTCTGGCCGAACGACTGACGCGAAGAGCTGGTGCCCACCGCGATCGGAATGTTGTTGGCCTTCAGATGCCGAACCAGCTCCTGTGCGCCAGGCATCGCCAGCGCTGTAGGAAAACGCTCGCGCATCAGCGGTTCGCGGATCACCAGGAACTCTTCGGCGGTGATCGGCAGGTCCAGCGCCTCGACCACATAACGCGCCAGATCACCCGCGCCACGGCCGATGATGTTCTGTTTGACGCTCCAGTCGAAGACCCGACCGTAACGCGCGGCAATCATGGACGTGACCTCGGTGTAAATGCCCTCGGTGTCCAGCAACAAGCCGTCCATATCGAAAATCACGGCCTTGATCGGGCCGAATTGATTCAGCGGTGCATTCATCGCATCTGATCCGTTTTCTAATGACATCCCAGAGGCGGCTCAGGTACGGCCGGGTCCGCGATCGATTAAAGGATTCAGCAGCATAGCGAGCGCGGCGGGCATAGGGCAACGGGCAATGCCTGATCGGTACTAAAACCTGCGCCGAAGTGCTCTTCGTCATTTAGCGATTTCCCCTACACCAAACACTTACTTTCCCGACTTCTTTCCCCGCCGATCCCCCGCAAAGTCTCGCGCTCTGAATTGATCCGCGCGAGGGACTGCGAATGTTCATACCTGACAACCTCCTGGCCTTGAACAATACCATCGGGCTGCTGGTGGTCGCCGCCATGGACCCTGAGCAGCCGGATGTCGAAGCGCTGCTCGATGACTTTCGGCTGTGCCTCAATGACTACGATGTCTGGGCTGAAAGTTTCTGGACCGGCAAGGCCCTGGATGTCGAGCAAGTATTCAAGGTCGGCAATGAAGTCCGTCTAAGCGCGCCGATGCATTCCACCACATCTGTCAGTTCGACAGTCGCCGCGTGCCCGGACAGCGGTCCGTTGACCCTGGTGCATATGTTTGAGGCAGCGCGTTTCGTGCCGATTGGCAATACGCCGGTGATGCTTGAACCTTTGCTTTCCGAGGTGGCGGGTGAGCAGACGTTTGGCGAGCCGATCTACAACGAGATCGGCCCCAGCGGCATCCTGGAAATCCCCGATTGCCAGCGCGGCCAGGGTTATCGCATCACCTTCTTTCCCGATGTATCCGCTGATCACGTCAAAGCACTTTACGCCTCCTATCAGGGCGTCATCGGCGAGTTGGAAGGCTGGTTGCGCAACGAGTGGACGACCGAGTTCGAACCCGCGTGGGCCGGGTTCTCCCAAGCGAATTTCATCAAGCGCTACGGCATGCTGCAACAGGCCGATTGGCGCGGCTTCGAGAACTCGCTGAACGGTTTGTGGGATGACGTGAAACAGATTTACGCCCTGATCGCGGACCTGCAGGCCAACAGCGAAAAACTCCTCGAATACCTGACCCAATCCGAGCTTGAAACGCTGCTGAACGCCTCGGCGGAGTCCATCGCCAAGGTGTTGCTGATGCTGAGCGACGAACCGTTGATGTTCATTCATCTCGCGGCGTTCACCAGTTGGTTGAGGATGCTGCCGCCGCAGTACATCGCCGAGGTCGTGGCGGAAATTCGTACGGAGATATTGATCAGTTTCCTGCTCATGTGCCTCACCGGTCCTGCGGGACTGGAGTTGCGCCTGAGTGAGAAGGTGCTGTCCGGGATCAAGTCCCCGCAGACCCGGCAATGGCTGGCGGCCGCCAGTTTGCGATTGGCTGAGCTCACCGCCAGGTCCGACCTGACAGCCCACGCTGGCGCGCTCAAACCGCTGATGGTCAATGCCCGGAATGCACCGATCAAACCTGCGCCCGCCGTGCCGTTGCAAATCAGCGCAGGTGTTGCGCCGGTTTTGTTGGTGAAGAATCCGGTGGCCATTGCTCGCGACAAGTCTGAAGCCATGACCAGGATTGGCAGGCTGGAACATCGCGACGATGCTCCGGATCAAGCGCGAAACCCCAACGGTGACAGCGCCGATTGCGGACCGTTGACCTGTACCAATGGCTGTCCGGTATCGATGGTCACGGGCGAGGAACTGCTCACGCTGACCGATGGTTCACTGGACGGGATTTTGCCGTTCGACTTCACCCGGCTCTATCGTACCAGTGCGGTGGAGATCGATTGCGGGCTTGGATTCGGCTGGAGTCACAGCCTCGCCCATCACCTGGAAATCGATGGCGACACCGTCATCTGGATCGACCACGAAAACCGTCGCACCACGTTTCCGCTACCGAATATCGAGCGCCCGACGATTCACAACAGCCTGTCGCGGGCGGCGATTTATCTAGGTGACGAGCCGGAAGAACTGATCCTCGCCCTGGCTGGCGAAAAAGCGCGGTTTTTCCACTTTCGTGCAGGACGTCTGACGGCTATCAGCGATGCCTACGGCAATCGGCTGACTGTGCAGCGGGACACTTCTGACAGGATCAAACGCCTCGATAACGGCGTAGGGCGTTCCCTTCTACTGCGCTATGAGCGCCGGCACATCGTCGCCGTCGAGTATCAGCGTTTTCAGCCGGCCGACACTTTGGAAGACGCCTGGCGTACCGAGCAAACACTGGTTGCCTACCGCTATGACGCTCGTCATCGCTTGATCGAAGCGACCAATGCCGCCGGCGAAAGCGAACGCTACGACTACGACGATCAGCACGTGATTCTGCAGCGGCAGTTGGCCGGTGGGGCGAGTTTCTACTGGGAGTGGGAGCGTGCCGGCAAAGCGGCCCGGTGCGTGCGGCATTGGGCGACTTTTTCGCAGATGGACACGCGTTACGTCTGGGACGACAACGGCCGTGTGCTGGTTAAAAACGCCGACGGTAGCGAAGAGATTTACGAGCACGACGACCGGGCGCGACTGGTGCGCAAGGTCGAGCTGGACGGCGGCGAACACCTCAAGGCCTATGACGATCAAGGCCGGCTGCTTGCCGAGCAGGATCCGCTCGGCGCCGTCACCGAATACCGTTACGACGAGGTCGGACGGCTTATCGCGCTGATTCCGCCGGAAGACGAGCCGACGACCTACGAGTATCGCAACGGTTTCCTGCACGCGCGGTTTCGCGGCAAAGCCGTGTGGAAATATCAGCGCAATGCGCAAGGCGACATCACCGAAGCGACCGACCCTGACGGCCATGTCAGCCACTATCACTACGACGAACGAGGGCAGCTGCTGTCGATCCGCTACCCGGACAACAGTCGGCATGTGTTCGTCTGGAACGCTTTGGGGCAACTGCTTGAAGAGACCTTGCCGGATGGTGGTGTGCGGCGGTTTTCCTACGATGCGTTGGGGCAGCAGATTACCCGCCAGGACGAACACGGTGCCGTTACCCAGTATCAATGGGATGCCGTTGGACGACTGATCCAGGCGACTTTGCCTACCGGTGCCAATCGCACGTTCAGCTACAACGCCTACGGAAAAATCACCGCCGAACGCGATGAACTGGGCCGCGTCACCCGCTATGAATACATCGACGACTTGCACCTGGTCAGCCGCCGCATCAATGCCGACGGCACCCAGCTGAAGTACCGCTACGACAATGCCCAGCTGTTACTCACAGAGATAGAAAACGAATCCGGTGAAAAATATCAGCTGGACTACACGCCGAATGGCCTGATCCGACAGGAAACCGGATTCGACGGCCAACGCACGGCGTACGCCTACGACCTCAACGGCCAGCTGTTGGAGAAAACCGAGTTCGGTGAGGACGGCTCGCAGCCGGTGACGGCTTATCAGCGGGATTCGGCGGGAAGGTTGCAGGTCAAAACCTTGCCCGATGGCATCAAGGTTGAATACTGCTACGACAGCCTCGGCCGACTGGTCAGCGTCGACGACGGCCACGACCATCCGCTGGAGTTTGAGTACGACCAACAGGATCGCCTCATCACCGAACATCAGGGCTGGGGCACCTTGCGTTATGGCTACGACACCTGCGGTCAGCTGAATCGCCTGCGCCTGCCGGACGGCAGCAAACTCGATTACCACCACGCCAAGGGTGGCGCGCTGACGGCCATCGACCTCAACGGCGCGCGATTGACGTCACATACTTTCTTCGCCGGTCGCGAACTAAACCGCCAACAAGGCCTGTTGCTCAGCGATTATCAGTATGACGACCAAGGCCGTCTGAAAGCCCACGCTGTCAGCCAACACCTCCAACCGCTGTATCGCCGCGACTATGCCTACAGCGCCAAGGGCAACCTCGACTACATTGCCGACACCCGACACGGCCAACGCAGCTACCAATACGATCCACTCGACCGCCTGATCCGCGTCCGACATTCCCGCGATCAACAACCGGAAAGCTTCGCCCACGACCCGGCGGGCAACCTGCTGATGCAGGATCGTCCTGGCCCGACCACCGTCAAAGGCAATCGCCTGCTGATGCAAGGCGACCGCCATTACGACTACGACGCCTTTGGCAACCTCATCCGCGAACTCCGCGGCACCGGGCAAAAACTGGTCACCGAGTACCGCTACGACTGCCAACATCGGCTGATCGGCGCCACCCTGCCCAACGGCAGCCAGGCGACCTACCGCTACGACGCCTTCGGCCGCCGCATCAGCAAAACCGTCGACGGCAAAACCACCGAGTTCTTCTGGCAGGGCGACCACCTCGTCGCCGAAAGTAGCTGCGAGCACTACCGCAGCTACCTCTACGAACCGGGCAGCTTCCGCCCGCTGGCCATGCTCGATGGCAAAGGGCCGCACAAGGCCTGCCCGTTCTACTACCAACTCGACCACCTCGGCACACCGCAAGAACTCACCGACTACAGCGGCGATATCATCTGGGCCGCCCGATACACAGCCTATGGCCGCCTGACTCGCCTCAACCGCGACACCCATCAGGTACTGGATCAGCCGTTGAGGTTTCAGGGGCAGTATTTCGATGCGGAAACGGGTCTGCATTACAACCGGCATCGCTACTACAATCCGGATGTTGGACGATATTTGACGCCGGATCCGAGCAAGTTGGCGGGTGGGTTAAACGGGTATCAGTACACGCGGAACCCGACAGGGTGGGTTGATCCGCTGGGGTTGAGTGAGTGTCCGGGTGGGGATGGGTGTAAGCGGCCGGCGTTTGGGGATGAGGATCCGGCGGGGACGGCGAAGGTTGATGAGGGTGAGGCTCAACTACCGACCGCTTATACCCAATTTCCAAGCGACCCGAATGAACTGACAAAAGTTCTCGGTGTAGAACCTAAAATTTCGCAAACCAAACATGGAAGTAAAAGGATGGAGTGGCAACCGAACGCTGATACAAGCATCAGATTCGAAAGCCACCCTGGAGATGCAGGTCCATTTAACGAAAGGCACCACGGTGAGCATTATCATATTGAGCTCAAGCCTAGCCATTTGAGCTGGAAACAAGCGGAGAGGAAAAAGGCCATCATAAAGGTCAAGCCACAGAATTATCAGCTTGGCCATGGAACCGGCTTTCTCGTCGGTGAAAAGCATCCAGGTACTTAAAATGACTGTATTTCCGGTTTCAGACGGCACCATCGAAAGCATCACGTGTGAGCATGAAAACTTGTTTGTTGAGTTTCTAGATTGGCAGGAACAGCTTTGGATGGTTACTTTTCAGAATGTCTTAGCATTCAAGGCAGTTGGCGCCGTCGGTTGCGAGGTGTCAGAGATGTATGAGGAAGATGTCACATCGTTATCTGAGGAAGTAAGAGCATTGGATGCATCGGAAATCGGTACGAGTTATTGCTTCGCTGCTGCCAGAGATAACAACGTAATTTTGACTATAGTTGCAAGTGGCTACGTGGCCGAGAAATGTCCTTGATCTCTTGAAGTTACAAAGCCCAGCTCAATGCCGGGCTCGACTCTATCCGAAATATTTGGATTTTAACCGCCTGTGCCACTAGCTCCACCACCCGTTCCCCCCGCTCCACTCCCACTCCTCCCGGAATTCCCAGAACTACCGGACTCTCCAGACCCACTCCCAGAACCGCTCCCACTCGAACCTCCACCGCTCATCGCCCCGCTTCCCTTCTCCGGGCTGGTGCTACTTCCATTTGCATCACCACCATTCCCACCCTTAATAGCGCCAGGCGGCAACGCCTTCTCGTCCGCGGAGCCCGCATTCATTTCGGAGTACGGCGGCATCCCGCCCTTATCCACAGGTGCATCATTGCCGGAGGACTGGGCAAACGCCGACATTGAGCCGGCCGACAACACGCCGATCATCGTCAGGGCCGTCAATTTTGACCTGATCATGGTGTATCTCCTTTAAAAGGTGCGTACCTGATTTCTGGCAGCCATCGCTTTTCAAAGATGCCGCACAATCGACGAGCGGCGCTGAGCCACAGTGTATGTTCAGCTCGGTTCGTTTGAGCCGTCTTCACCGGCAATGTCCGGGTCGTCAGGTAGAGCTTCCACATCCCCGCGCTTCACTTCATCAGACGGTAATTGCTCTACAGCCGTGTCGTCATCAGGCGGACGTTGATCACGACTCAGGGGATCGGTCGGTGAAGGCAGCGGATATTCGGGGGTATCGTCGATGTCGGAGTCTTTCGGATCAGCGTTCATAAGGCACCTCTCTTGGGGCCTGAAAAGCAGGCCCTGAAGTTTCGAGGATTGCGCCATGCATTGCGTTCGATCAGAGAGACGATCGGTCGAGTCCGTCGCAAAGCAGGGTCAATCTTCGTCCTCATCCTCTTCTTCGTCTTCGAACTCGATATTTCCGACATCGCCCGCATCATCGGAATCATTGAGCGGCACTGTTGCATCATCCATCAACGAGCCTGGGTCTTCGTTTCCCGGATCGTTAATAAACGGAAGCCCGCTAGGGCCTTTTTCTTCCTTGCCTTCGGTTTCAGGAGTCATGGCATGCCTCACAACGTTCCAGGGTGTATGAAGTTCGAGGCGGCCCACGACCAAACGTTCCAGAGTCTTGGTCCAGAAATGAAAAACCCGGCGCTTGGCCGGGTTTCTGCTGTAGCTCAATGTCGAATCAGTGATGTTTGTTCTTGTGCTTGTTTTTATGCTTATGCTTGTAGCCGCTACCGGAGTGCGAACTGTCGTTATCGTTACCCAAGTTGTTGCCTACCGCCCCACCCGCCGCGCCGCCCAGGCCTGCGCCAATGGTCGAACCGGTCGAACCACCGACGCTATTGCCGATCACCGAGCCACCGGCCGACCCCAGGCCACCACCAATAGCCGCTTCTGTGCGACTGCCTTTGTTCGCGCCAACCGCGCTACCCGCCGCGCCGCCTACACCGGCGCCAATCGCGGCACCCGTGCTGCCGCCCATTTGCCGGCCGACCACGTCACCTAGTGCACCGCCAATACCACCGCCAACTGCAGCGGTGCCGTCACCGGCTGCCATTGCACCTTGAGCGACCAAAAGTCCCAGAACCAACGTGGACAATGTCAAACGCATGATATGAACCTCTAAATTCCGTATCGGGGGTAAGAGAACTCGTTACGGATGGCGTGAGTCTAGCTTTTTCATCACGCCAACCCTGATCGTTGGACAGCTGTAAATTAGAAGAGCGCGAAGAAGAAATATCCAGATACAAAAAGCCCGGCATCAAGCCGGGCTTTTTGAGCTGATCAATCAGGATCAGTGACGCTTGTGCCCTTTGGCCAGGTTGCTGCCTACGCCGCCGCCCAATGCACCGCCCAAGCCTGCGCCAATGGTGGAACCGGTCTTGCCGCCCAGGCTGTTGCCGATTATCGAACCGCCGGCCGCACCAACACCACCACCAATGGCGGCTTTAGTGCGGCTGCCTTTGCGTGCTCCAACAGCACTGCCGGCCGCGCCCGCGACACCAGCACCAATCGCTGCACCGGTGCTGCCGCCCATGCTCTGGCCGATCACATTACCCAGCGCGCCACCCAAACCACCACCGATGGCGGCAGTGCCGTCACCCGCAGCCATTGCACCTTGAGCAACCAAAAGCCCCAGAACCAGAGCAGGCAGAGTTAAACGCATGACAAAAACCTCAAAAAAAGGGGTAACCGAAAGGGGCGAGATTGAATGCTTTAGAGGAGACAAAGTCCAGACACGCACGGGCACAACCTCGCAATAGGCGACGGTTGGACAGCGTTTTTAGAAAAGGTTTTATGACAGGCAAAAAAAAGCCCGCTGGGGAACGGGCCAGGTACTGCTTTCTAACGGATGAGTTGAGCCTACGTAGGTAGGTGTGAAAAGTTTGTGAAAAAAAACACCGACAGCGAGTTATGTATCTGTAGTCCAAATCCCAACAACCGACCTTGTGAAAATGAAAACCCCGCTCAATGGCGGGGGCTGTCCGTTTGACGGTTACTTCCTGGAAGACGGCATCCTCTTGGGCAAGAAATTCGCCTTTTCGGATCGGGGCACCTTGGATTTCAATTTGGCGACCCGGGTCCGGTTTTCACCAAAGCCCGCCATATACTCCGCTTGACCACACTGCACGCAATTATTGATCGGAAACTCAGACCCGTCGTCTTCGATATACGAATCAGCCATACCTTTCCCCTCTCAAAAAAGGGTCGACACCGGCAAGCCCTATTTGCCTGAAAAATGTCGACCTTCAACGCTTTTGAGACTAGCCAGTCATTACTGGACTTGTAGTTCGGATTATTGCGTCCCCGACGAACGGCCTCGCGACTCAATCACCTCAACTTGACCGCCGTCCCGGTCACGAACACCACTACCATTCCGCCCTTCCCGGCCGGCATGCTGATCTCATAATCAAGCCCCACCACCGCATCAGCCTGAAGTGCCCGCGCCCGTTCCTTCAACTCGTCGGTTGCCTGAATCCGTGCTTCCTTCAACGCCCGCTCCAATGTCTGAGAGCGCCCACCGAAAAAATCCCGCATCCCGGCGAACATATCGCGGATCACGTTGACACCCTGCACCGACTCGGCACTGACGATGTCCAGATAGGCGGTGATTTGTCGGCCTTCGATGGTGTGGGTTGTGGTGGTGATCATTAAATTTCCTTCTTCATAGCCCGGGGATAATTACTCAAGGCAACCTGGACAGATGTTGAGCCAACGCATCAAACGCCGGCAAGGTGACCGGATCATTAGCCGAGTTACTGGCGACCGGGTGGGAGGCGTAGCGAACAATCACCATCTCGGCTTTCGGATCGACATAAATGCGCTGCCCATGAACCCCGCGCGCCATGAAGGCGCCGCCCTCTTTTTTGGTCACCCACCACATTGAACGGTAGCTCCAACCCTTCAACAAATCGTAACCCGCCTGGGCGAATGCCTGCTTGTCACCGCCGCGACGTATGTCGTCGACCACTGCTTTGGGCACGATTTGCTGACCGTTGAACTGGCCGTCATTACGCAACATCTCGCCAAATCGTGCCAGGTCACGCAAGCCGGTGTTCAAGCCGCCGCCGGCAAATGGGGTGCCAATGGAGTCCACCGTGAAATAGGCGTCCTGCTCAGTACCCAAACGGCTCCAGATCCGCTCCGACAGGCTTCAGCACGCCAAAGTAACGCTCGTAGACAACTTTCCCGCGATGCATCACCACAATCCCGTCGGTGTAGGTGGCCGCGAGAGATTGATCCCAGGTCATCGGAGCCTTCGCGCCCAGCGGGACGAAGCTGATCGCATCGATGTCTTTGCGCAGTGCAGATACCAATGGAAGCGGTGCACCGAGCCCCCGTGAAACGTTGATCGTAGGCATCAGTTGACGGAAGTTCGAGACACTCCAGCGCATCGCCGGGAACTGGAAATAGCTGCCATCTTCGAAACGTACGGTGCGATCTGCAGGTGGTGGCGAGCCGACCATCCAGCCTAGTTTTGCGGGGTCGCTGGCTATGGCGTCGGGGAAAGTCTTGGTTGTAGATGCGGTGGCGAATAAGGAGACGGTACTCATCAACACGGCGGTGAGGGAAATAGCTATGGCGCGGGAAGCGGCGCGAGGGTGAGACATAGTGTCGATTCCATTCGAGGGGCTTAGGGCAGTCCAACAGGTTAGAGCAGCTTGACCAACACTGCGGTGACAGTTGCGGTGACAGTGGCCACCGTGCCAATCAACCCAGTCGCTACAGCCACCGGATACCAAAAAGTCTCACGGGTCATCTTCCCGGCCTCGGCGTTCAGCTTGCGCTGCTCAGCCATCAGCTTGACGATCTCCACGTGAACCTTTTCCAGTTCGGCCTGTTTCATGGTGAATTCCTGCATAACGTGCGTTCGTCCTTCCAGATAATAGGCCGCGTCACGTGCCTTGCCGTTGATTCATTTTGCCCCCTTAAGGCGCATAGCGAATACCCCTCACGAAACGGCTCGAGTCAGGTGCCGAAACCTATGAAAGCACCCAGCTACCTGGCTTTCCAGCATTACTTCCCACATGCCTATCACCCGTCCTACATGAATTTCGGAAGCGCCTTCGCCGATGAGCGTGGGTCAATAACATTGCCATCCACAAAATCCAGACGCCAGAAACCACAAAACCCCTGACTTCTCTCGAAATCAGGGGTTTTGGTTACATCGAATTTGGCGGTGAAGGAGAGATTCGAACTCTCGATACAATTTCTTGTATACACACTTTCCAGGCGTGCTCCTTAAGCCACTCGGACACTTCACCGTATCTCTTCAAACAAGTTCTGTCTGTCGAGGCGCGCTAATGTAGTCGAAAGCTTTTCCGATGGCAAACTTTTTTTGCAGAATTTTCATGCGCTTAGCGTTTTAGTCGTTCGAGCAGGTTCCAGTCCATGGCAAACCCGCCAATCTCCGGCTTCGCGCCCTCCTCTATATAGAGGGGAATGCGCGGCTGGCGTGGCGGGCGACGCTTGCCGGGCGGGGAAAGGGTGACTGGGCGGTCAGTCACAGCGCTTTACCTGACCTGCGGCGGTGGGTAACGTCTGCCCTACTTTATTGAAAGGAATAGCGTCATGAGTGAGTTGATTTCTTACCATCTCGAAGACGGTATCGCGACCCTGACCTTGAGCAATGGCAAGGTCAATGCCATCTCTCCAGACGTGATTGCTGCGTTTAACGCCGCGCTGGATCGGGCGGTGACTGATCGTGCGGTGGTGATCATTACCGGTACGCCCGGGATGCTGTCGGGCGGTTATGACTTGAAGGTGATGACCTCCGGTCCTAAAGAAGCCGTGGCGCTGGTGACTGCCGGTTCAACCCTGGCCCGTCGTCTGTTGGCGCACCCGTTCCCGGTGATCGTGGCATGCCCTGGGCATGCGGTGGCCAAGGGCGCGTTCCTGCTGTTGTCGGTGGATTACCGCATTGGTGTCGACGGCCCGTTCACCATTGGTTTGAACGAAGTGCAGATCGGCATGACCATGCACCACGCCGGTATCGAGCTGGCCCGTGATCGTCTGCGCAAGTCGGCATTCCATCGCTCTGTGATCAACGCTGAGATGTTTAATCCGCAGAGCGCCGTGGATGCCGGTTTCTTCGACCTGGTGGTGTCGGCGGAAGAGCTGCAAGGCGCGGCGCTGGCAGCGGCTCGTCAGTTGAAGAAGATCAACATGACCGCTCACAAGCACACCAAGCTCAAAGTACGCAAAGCACTGCTGGAGACGCTGGACAACGCGATCATCCAGGATCAGGAGGTTTTGGGTTAAACCCAAACGTGCCGCACCGAAAAGCCCGACCATCGTGTCGGGCTTTTTCTTACGCGCTCCGTTGAAAAGCCTACAACCGCTCTAGATCGCGTCTGACCCATAAGTCGGAAACATGCGCTCAAACATCGCCTATCTCCCACCTCTATAGCGGCAATTGCCGAAAACAGTGCACATCCGTACACTGCGCCACCTTTTGTCCCGGTGGGCCTGTAAATGCTGTTTGTGTTTCGTATGTTATTGATGGGCCTGCACTTTATTCTGGCTGGTGTGCTCGGGGTGATTCTCGGTCTGTGCCGACCTTTCAATCCGGATAACAGCCGTTTGTGCGCGCGTCTTTATGCATGGCCGGCGATGTGCATTTTGCGTCTGCGGGTGAAGGCCGACGTCGGACCTCTGATGGATAAACCCGACAGCTGTGTGATCATTGCCAATCACCAGTCCAACTACGATCTGTTTGTGTTCGGCAACGTGGTGCCCCGCCGCACCGTGTGTATTGGCAAGAAGAGTCTGAAATGGGTACCGCTGTTTGGTCAGTTGTTCTGGCTGGCGGGCAATGTGCTGATCGATCGCGGCAATGCGCAGAAAGCGCGTCAGTCGATGCTGACCACTACCCACACGCTGCAGAATGAAGACACGTCGATCTGGGTCTTCCCGGAAGGCACACGCAACCTGGGCGAAGAGTTGCTGCCGTTCAAGAAAGGCGCCTTTCAAATGGCCATTGCCGCCGGAGTGCCGATTGTTCCGGTGTGTGTCAGCAGTTACGTTAAACACATGCGATTGAACCGTTGGCGCAGTGGGAAGATTCTGATCCGCTCGTTACCGGCGATTCCTACAGCTGGATTGAGCCTGGATGACATGCCGCTGCTGATTGCCCAGTGCCGCGAGCAGATGCGCGAGTGCATCGCTTCGATGGATCGGCAACTGCAAGCCGCGTAAAAGAAACCCGCCTTGTGCGGGTTTTCTTTTGTCTGCGAGCTTTTGCCTACGAACTCCGCAGATTTCACTGACTCTCAAGCAGCAGACAGGGCTAAGCTGGAGACTGCCTGCCACTGCCATCTTTGCTAATAGAAAGCTGCCAATAAGAAGTGAATCACTATCATGGGTAGAGTTGTTGCTGCTGCGGTTTATAGCGCCGGTAAGAAAGTCACCAATATCACCCTCGACGAAGGCGCTGCCTGGGCGGCAAAGCCTGGCCACTTTGTCTGGATCGGCCTTGAAGAGCCAAACGCCCAAGAGCTGTTCAATCTGCAACGTCAGTTCAACCTGCACGAACTGGCCATCGAAGACGCCCTGGAAAAACACAGTCGACCGAAACTGGAAACCTTCGGCGACGCGCTGTTCATCGTCACGTATTCGCCGATCCGGCATGAAGGCAAACTGCAGTTCATCGAGACGCATATCTTTGCCGGCAACGGTTACATCATTACCGCACGCAATGGTCACTCGGCGTCCTACGCCCATGTCCGACAGCGCTGTGAGGCGCGTCCGCTGTTGCTGGAGCACGGGGAAGATTTCGTACTCTATGCCATCCTCGACTTCGTGATCGAAAACTACCAGCCCGTGGGCGAGGCGATCCACGCTGAGATCGATGAACTGGAACGCAATGTCATGTGTAGCTCCCTGAACGAGCGCGACATTCAAAAACTCCACAGCCTGCGCCGCGATGTATTGCGCTTGCGCCGGTTTGCGGCGCCGATGGTGGAGATCGGTGAGGAATTGCAGAAGCTGAGCTTCCCGTTTATCGACAAGAACATGCGGCCTTACTTTCGCGATGTGCAGATCCACGTCACGCGGCAGATGGAAGACTTGACGACCCTGGCGGACATTGCCAGCCAGACCATTGAGGTTGGGGTGTTGCTGGAGGCGTCACGCCAAAGCGTGGTGCAGCGCAAATTTGCGGCGTGGGCGGCGATTCTGGCGTTCCCGACGGCGGTGGCGGGGATTTACGGGATGAACTTCCAGAACATGCCGGAGTTGAGTTGGCATTACGGGTATTTCGGGGTGTTGGGGTTTATTGCAGTGGGTTGCGTGGGTTTGTGGGCGAGTTTCAAGAAGTCGGGGTGGTTGTAGCCATTACCGAGGAGCCTGTGACATTCGCGAGCAAGCCCGCTCCCACAATGATCTCTGCAACACCAGAGATCCACTGTGGGAGCGGGCTTGCTCGCGAAGCTTTTATCTTTTAAACCGCCCCGGCTTCTGGCTTGTGCGCCACAAACCGCATCATCCACTCCGCAACGGTAGTGCCGTGATGCTCGTGCTCAAGGCTCGCCATACCTTTCGAATAAATCTGCTCGCCCAGCGCTTCCTGACGAATATCCAACAGCGCGCGCGAGTAATCGTGAATGAATTCCGGATGCCCCTGGAAGCACAGCACCTGATCGTTGATGTGGTACGCAGCGAACGGGCAGAAATCGCTGGAAGCAATGACCGTGGCGTTTTCCGGGAGCGCGGTGACCTGGTCCTGATGGCTGATCAACAAGGTCAGCTCCTCCCTCACCGGGCTCATCCACGGCGCCTTGGCGGCGAGTTTGTAGTTGTGGGTGCCGACGCCCCAGCCTTGGGTCGCGCGTTCACTCTTACCACCCAGCAGCAGCGCCAACAGTTGATGGCCGAAGCACACGCCCAGCAGTTTGTCGCCGCGCTCGTAGCGGGTCAGCAGGTAAGCCCTGAGGGTTTCAATCCACGGGTCGGCGCCGAAAGAATCGGCCTTGCTGCCGGTGACCAGATAGGCATCGAACGTCAGCTCATTGCTGGGATATTCGCCCTGCATCACGTTGTACACGGTGAACTCGGCAGCGATGGGTTGCTGCGAAAACAGACGCTGGAACATCTGCCCGTAACCCTGATATTGATCGACCAGTTCCGGACGCAGGATGTCGGTTTCCAGAATGCAGATGCGTAACGACATAAAAAATACCTGACACTTGATGGGAATAATGCACACCCCTGAGCCTGCCTTGAAACACAGTGGCAAGGCAAGCCCCGGAATGCGTCATCCGTCCCCTAAAACGCCTCCCCTTTAGCCGCTTTCTCCAGCAGTAGCGCAGGAGGTGCGAATCGCTCGCCATACTGCTCAGCCAGGTACTGGGCGCGGGCGACGAAATCTTTCACGCCGTACTGGTTGATGAACTGCAGCGCGCCACCGGTCCAGGCGGCGAAGCCGATGCCGAAGACCGATCCGACGTTGGCGTCCGCCGTCGAGGTCAACACACCCTCCTCCACACAGCGCACGGTTTCGATGGCTTGCACGAACAGCAGTCGATCACGCACGTCCTTCGGCGAAATCTGCCCGTCAGCCTTCTCGAAACAGCTTTTCAGCTCTGGCCACAGTTGCTTCTGCCCACGGGCCGGATAATCGTAGAAACCACCACCAGCAGCCTTGCCCGGACGCTTGTATTCGTAGAGCAGCAAGTCAATCACAGCGAACGCCGGATGCTCAATCAGCGGTTTCCCTTCTGCTTGCAGGTCTTTGGCGGTTTGCCGGCGGATATGGCTCATCAAGCTGAGGGAAACTTCGTCGGAGATCGCCAGAGGTCCGATCGGCATGCCGGCCTTGCGCGCTTCGGTCTCGATCATCGGCGCGCTCACGCCTTCGCCCAGCATGGCGATGCCTTCGTTGGTGAATGTGCCGAACACCCGCGAGGTGAAGAAACCGCGACTGTCGTTGACCACAATCGGCGTTTTCTTGATTTGCAGGACGAAATCGAACCCGCGAGCCAGGGTTTCGTCACTGGTGTGGGCGCCTTTGATGATTTCCACCAAGGGCATTTTCTCCACGGGGCTGAAGAAATGCAGGCCGATGAACTTGCTCTGATCCGGCACGGCGGTCGCGAGGCCGCTGATCGGCAAGGTCGACGTATTGGAAGCAATCACCGCATCCGGGCCAACGACTTTTTGCGCCGCCGAAGAGACCTTGGCTTTCAGATCGCGATCTTCAAATACCGCTTCAATGATCAGATCGCAACCGGCCAGATCGGCGTCGCTTTCAGTAGGGTGAATTCGCGCCAGGGTTGCATCGCGCTGATCGGCACTCAATTGGCCACGCGCAACCTTCTTGTCCAGCAGCGCAGCCGAATGAGTCTTGCCCTTCTGTGCAGCCGCAAGATTGATGTCCTTGAGCACCACGTCGATGCCGGCCGACGCGCTGACAAAAGCGATTCCGGCGCCCATCATGCCTGCGCCCAGCACACCCACGCGACGCGTCACGTAGGGCGAAAAGCCCTGAGGCCGTGAGCTACCGGCATTGATTTCGTTAAGCTGGAACCAGAACGTGCCGATCAGGTTTTTCGACACCTGGCCGGTGGTCAATTCGGTGAAGTAGCGGGTTTCGATCAAGTGCGCGGTGTCGAAATCCACCTGGGCACCTTCTACCGCAGCGCAGAGGATTTTCTCTGGCGCGGGCAGGCAGCCCTGGGTTTTGCTGCGCAGTATCGACGGCGTGATGGCCAGCATTTGCGCGACTTTCGGGTCCGACGGCGTACCACCGGGAATCTGGTAACCCTTTACGTCCCAGCGCTGCACAACCGAAGGATTGGCGATAATCCAGGCGCGAGCCTTGGCCAGCAGTTCATCACGATCCGCCGCCAACTCATCAATCAAACCCGCCCGCAACGCCTGCTGCGGCCGGACTTTCTTGCCCTCGAGCAGGTACGGCAAGGCTTTTTCAATACCGAGCATCCGCACCATGCGCACCACCCCGCCGCCGCCCGGCAACAGGCCGAGGGTCACTTCCGGCAAGCCGAGTTGCACCGAAGAATCGTCCAGCGCAACCCGGTGATGGCACGCCAGGCAGATTTCCCAACCGCCGCCCAACGCGGCGCCGTTGATCGCGGCGACCACCGGTTTACCGAGGGTTTCCAGGGTACGCAGCTGCCCTTTGAGTGTCAGCACCATGTCGTAAAAGGCTTTGGCTTCGGGCTTGCCGACCTTGATCAGTTCGTTGAGGTCGCCGCCGGCGAAGAAGGTTTTCTTGGCCGAGGTAATGATCACGCCGGCGATGGTGTCTTTGTCAGCAACGAGTCTGGCAACACACGCGGCCATGGCTTCGCGGTAGACCGCGTTCATGGTGTTGGCGCTCTGGCCCGGCATGTCGATGGTCAGGACGACGATCTGGTCCTGACCTTTTTCGTAACGGATGGCTTCGGTCATGAAAGGGTTTCCTTGAAATCGGTCGGGGCTCAGAGGCGTTCGATGATGGTGGCGATGCCCATGCCGCCGCCGACACACAGCGTCGCGAGGCCATAGCGCAGGCGCCGGGTTTCCAGTTCATCGAGCAACGTGCCGAGGATCGCGCAGCCAGTGGCACCCAGCGGGTGGCCCATGGCGATGGAGCCACCGTTGACGTTGACCTTGTCCGGATCGATCGCCATGTCCTTGATGAATTTCAGCACCACCGAGGCAAAGGCTTCGTTGACCTCGAACAGGTCGATGTCTTCGACCCGCAGCCCGGCTTTGGCCAGTGCCTTACGGGTGGCCGGCGCAGGGCCGGTGAGCATGATGGTCGGATCGGTGCTGGTGACCGCGGTGGCGACGATCCGCGCCCGTGGTTGCAAGCCCAGCGCCCGGCCCTTGGCTTCGGAGCCGATCAGCATCAGCGCCGCGCCATCGACGATCCCGGAACTGTTACCCGCCGTGTGCACGTGGTTGATCCGCTCAACATGGCTGAAGACCCGAAGCGCGGTGGCATCGAAGCCCATTTGCCCGATCATCTCGAAGCTCGGCTTGAGCTGGCCCAAGCCTTCCAGGGTCGATCCGGCGCGGATAAATTCATCGTGATCGAGCAGGATGATGCCGTTCTGGTCCTGCACCGGCACCAGCGATTTGTTGAACGAACCATCGGCCCTTGCCCGCGCAGCCTTTTGCTGGGAGTGCAGCGCATAGGCATCGACGTCTTGACGGCTGAAGCCTTCAATCGTGGCGATCAGGTCAGCGCCCACGCCTTGAGGGGCGAAATGGCTGTGAAAACTGGTTTCCGGGTCCTGCGCCCAAGCGCCGCCATCGCTGCCCATCGGCACGCGAGACATGGACTCGACGCCGCCGACCACCACCAGGTCTTCGAAGCCGGAACGCACTTTCATCGCGCCGAGGTTCACCGCCTCCAACCCCGAGGCGCAGAAGCGGTTGATCTGCAAACCCGCCACGCTGACGTCCCAATCCGCCACCTGAGTCGCGGTTTTGGCGATGTCGGAACCCTGGTCGCCGATGGGCGTCACGCAGCCCAGTACCACATCGTCGACCTGACTGGTGTCGAGGGATGTACGCTGTTGCAGCGCCGTGAGCAGCCCGGCTACCAGGTTCACCGGTTTGACGCTGTGCAAGGCGCCATTGGCCTTGCCTTTGCCGCGGGGCGTGCGTAACGCGTCGAAAATAAAAGCGTGGGTCATGACGTTCTCGAACCTGGGCAGGGGAGTAAATTCAGAGTTCCCACCTTAGGCCGAGCAGGCCTGGATTCAATGACCGCAGTGCTCACAGATGTTGACGGTCACGCTCAGACGGACGGTAGGCAACCACCGGATTAACCGATTCAGGACACCAAGCTGTCTAGCAAACGGGCGCCCAAGAAGCTGGCAATAGGCCTCATGCCTTTTTAAGAGCAATTTATGTGAAGCCCATACGAAATGGATCTAAACCAAGCGTGACGCGGGCTCTAAGGTGAACTTGTACGAAGTTGTCGTCGGGTTTTGCCGAGGCGCTCGTCAAACAGGAAGTGCAACGCTCTGCCGTCATGGAGAAATGCAGGCAGGCATCAGGAAATAACAATAAAGGCGGTCAAGCCATGTTCAAACAATCGAAAGTACGTCAAGCCGGGCTCATTCTTTTCGCCACTACGCTGTTGTTGATTTTGCCGAACCTGACCAAGGTGATCGGCTAGTCGGTCAATAAAAAATTCGGCGCCAGGTTTTATATCGCCCTCTAAAAATATGACGGGTTCGCTACCCGGGCCCGCGTGGGTGTGCCAACCTTTGCGGCACTTTCACGACATGGACGGCGATCACTTGAAAACGCTCATTCTGTTTGGGGCCTTGCTGCTCAGCACGCCTCTGTCTGCCGCACAGCTGAACCTTGAGCTCGGCGCGAGCAGTCGCACCTGGCAAACCGAGGAGTTGCTCAAGCATCCTCAGGTTCAGACCATCACCATTAGCAACGACGTTTCCTACAAACGGGACATGAGCTATCGCGCTGTTCCGGTGGCTGCGTTGTTGACGGGCATCAAGCCTGAAGACCATTTACAAGCGGTAGCCCTGGATGGTTTTGCCGCAGAACTGTCAGCCGCGCCGTTGCTCAATACCCAAGGTGCGCGGGCCTGGCTGGCGATTGAAGACCCGGCCAAGCCGTGGCCGCCGCTGTCAGAGGGAAAGCACAGTGCGGGACCGTTCTATCTGGTCTGGACCGATCCACAAGCGGGCAATATCAGCCCCGAGCAATGGCCATTCGAAGTAGCGAGCATCAAGCGCATGGCCCCAGTGGCCGAGCGCTTCCCTGCCCTGCTGCCCGATCCGGCGTTGAAGGCTGACGACCCGGTGAACAAGGGCTTTGCGCTGTTTCAGAAGAATTGCCTGGCGTGCCATCGATTGAACGGCGCCGGGGATGCGCAGTTTGGACCGGACCTGAATATTCCGTTTAACCCGACCGAGTACTTCGGCGCGGATTTCCTCAAACGCTACATTCGTGATCCGCAGAGCTTGCGCCAGTGGCCACAGGCGAAGATGCCCGGATTTTCGGCGACGGTGCTGCCGGACGGGGACCTGGAGAGGTTGGTGGGGTATTTGAAGCACATGGCTGGGCGCAAGGTTAAACCCTAGCCTTGTGTTGCCTGGACTGGCCTCTTCGCGAGCAAGCCCGCTCCCACATTGGATCTTCTGCGAACACGGGATTTGTGCCCGACAAGGATTAAATGTGGGAGCGGGCTTGCTCGCGAAGCGGTATCCCCGATCCTACTGTTGTTGTACGGAGATAACTGGCACCGGTGTCGGTGACACAAACACCTTCGCATGCATCTGCTCGCAACCACCGCCACGTCGCATGCCGCGCACCGGGCAGGCATCCAGGTAATCCAGGCCCACCGCCAGTTTCAGATGACGCTCAGGCCGCGCCAATTCATTGGTCACGTCAAAGCTGTACCAGGCGTCATCGAGCCAGGCTTCCGCCCAGGCGTGACTGGCCAGGTGTTCGCTGTTCTCGCTGTACAAATAACCCGACACATAACGCGACGGAATGCCCAGGCTACGGGCGCAGGCGAGAAACGCGTGGGTGTGGTCCTGGCAGACGCCCGAACGCCCGGCGAAGGCCTGGGCGGCGCTGGTGTCCACTTCGGTGGAGCCCGGCGTGTAGGTCATGTGCTGGTTCAGGCCATGCATCAAGTCGATCAGCGCCGTGCGATCCCGGCGTTGCTTGCACTCCTTCTCGGCGAACGCACGCAGGGCTTCGTCGGCTTCGGTCAGGCGCGTAAAACGCAAGAACGGCAGCGCCGACTGGCTTTCATGCTCCGCCTCGCGCAATTCGTCGATGTCCACCTGGCCCCGGGCGCCGATGATGATCGCCTCGTGGGGCTCGTCCATGGTCAGCACGTGCAGGATGTTGCCGAACGGATCGAGTTGCGCACGCACCGGGCGCGGCAAGTCGAGCTGCCAGCTGAGCACGTGCTGGCGCTCGCTGTCGTGGGGTGTCAGTCGCAGGTACTGGATGCTCGCCCGCACCTGATCTTCATAGTGATAGGTGGTCTCGTGGCTAATGGAAAGTCTCATGCAGCCTCCAGGTAGGAACTGTGTATGGCGTTACCCAACTGGCGCACCAGCGGGATGAACTCGGTCAGCCAGGCGTGCAGGCCTTCGTCGAGAATTTCGGTGATGCCGGTGTAACGCAGGCGCGCGTCAATTTCCGCTGCCAGACGTTGCGCGGGACGGCCGTTGGCCCCCGGCAGCTGGGCAAGGATCTGGTCGATTTCTTCGGTGCAGGCCCGCAGCGAACGCGGAACGTCTGCGCGCAACAACAGCAACTCAGCCACATGCCGGGCGCCGGGTGCGTCGCGGTAGATCTCGGTGTAGGCCTCGAACGAGGACAACGCCCGCAGCAAAGCACTCCACTGGTAATAGGCGTGAGCGGTGCCATCGCTGACCGCTTCGGCCTGATCACCAGCCATTTCGTAGCGGGCGTCGAGCAGGCGCAACGTGTTGTCGGCCCTTTCGATAAACGTCCCCAGACGAATAAAGCGGAACGCGTCGTTACGCATGATCGTGCCGTAGGACGCGCCGCGGAACAGGTGGGAACGTTCCTTGATCCACTCGCAGAAACGGCTCATGCCGTATCGACTCAAGCCCTGATCGGCAATCCCGCGGATTTCCAGCCAGGTGGCATTGATGTTTTCCCACATGTCGGCGGTGATTCGCCCACGTACCGCATGGGCACTGGCCCGCGCGGCGCCGAGGCAGCTGTAGATGCTCGCCGGATTGGCCGCGTCCAGGGCGAAGAAATGCAGCAGCCGTTCGGCGTGCAATTCGCCGTGGCGCTCCAGGTAATCGTCCAGGGTGCCGGTGATCAACAACGGCATGGCGAGTTCATGCAGGCCGTCACCACGGCCATCCTGTGGCATCAGCGACAGCGAATAACTGATGTCGAGCATCCGTGCGAGGTTTTCCGCCCGCTCCAGGTAACGCGACATCCAATACAAATCCGAGGCAGTTCTACTTAACATGGCAGGCTTCCTTCAATCCTCGACCACCCAGGTGTCCTTGGTTCCACCGCCCTGGGATGAATTCACCACCAGAGAGCCTTCGCGCAGGGCAACACGGGTCAAACCGCCGGGCACAACCCGGGTTTCGCGGCCAGACAATACAAACGGACGCAGGTCGATGTGGCGTGGAGCAATGCCGTTTTCGACAAAGGTCGGACAGGTCGACAGGGACAACGTCGGTTGCGCGATGTACGCGTGGGGCTTGGCTTTGATCCGCGCGCGGAAAGACTCGATTTCCGCCGCCGTCGCCGCCGGCCCCACCAGCATTCCGTAACCGCCGGAGCCCTGGGTTTCCTTGACCACCAGTTCCGGAAGATTGGCCAGTACGTGGGACAGTTCAGAGGGATTACGACACTGCCACGTCGGCACATTCTTCAGAATCGGCTCTTCATCCAGATAGAAACGGATCATGTCCGTGACGAATGGATACACCGACTTGTCGTCCGCGACCCCAGTGCCGATGGCATTTGCCAGCACCACGTTGCCGGAGCGGTACGACGACAGCAGCCCTGGCACGCCAAGCATCGAGTCCGGGTTGAACGCCAGCGGATCGAGGAATGCGTCGTCGAGGCGACGGTAGATCACGTCGACGGCTTTCGGTCCGTCCGTGGTGCGCATGAACACCTTGTCATCCCGCACGAACAGGTCCGCGCCTTCCACCAGTTCAACGCCCATTTCCCGCGCCAGAAACGCATGTTCAAAGAACGCGCTGTTGAAACGACCCGGCGTCAGTACCACCACGCTCGGGTTATCAATCGGGCTGGAGCTTTTCAGGGTGTCGAGCAACAGGTTCGGATAGTGGTCGATAGGGGCAATGCGCTGGGCCGCGAACAGCTCGGGGAACAACCGCATCATCATCTTGCGGTCTTCCAGCATGTAGCTGACGCCGCTCGGTGTACGAAGGTTGTCTTCAAGCACGTAGTACGTACCGTCGCCATCGCGTACCAGATCGACCCCGGAGATGTGGGAATAGATATCGCGGTGCAAATCCAGCCCTTGCATCGCCAACTGGTATTGCTCGTTGGCCAGCACTTGCTCGGCCGGGATGATGCCGGCCTTGATGATGCGTTGCTCGTGATAGAGGTCGGCGAGGAACATGTTCAACGCCTTGACCCGCTGAATGCAGCCGCGCTCGACAACTCGCCATTCACTGGCGGGGATGCTGCGGGGGATGGTGTCGAAGGGAATCAGGCGCTCTGTCCCTTGCTCATCACCATAGAGCGTGAATGTAATCCCGGCGCGATGAAATAACAGATCGGCCTCGCGTCGCCGTTGTGCCAAAAGCTCGTCAGGCGTTTCGGCCAGCCAACGGGCAAACTCCCGATAATGCGGGCGGACCTGGCCGCCGGCATCGTACATCTCATCAAAATAGGTGCGGATCATGCCGTACTCCTTGTCACCCGGACATCTGGGCTTCGCAAAGCCCGTGCCATCGGCATAAACGCTTTGATATCAATCAGTTGGATAATCGCACTGCACGCACCGCACCAATCCTGTGCGGTAAATGCCCCCACCCGATCGCCCCCGCTTCATTGCGAAGCAATGTTGTCGCCTATCACCAGCATAGCCAGAGTTGATTTCACTGCCCGGGAGTCGATGCGGATAATCCGCGCATTCGCTGAAAATCTTGACGAACTTCCCTTTAGCCGCCTGTTTAGGCGGTTTTTTTTTGCGTTTTTGAAACGTTATGAATCAAAAACACGATCAAGATCTTTCCAAACCCCACAAACGAAAACGGCCAACCCTGAGGTCAGCCGTTGCTGAGTGTTGTCACTGTTCATAAGTTATGCGAGTCGCCCTCGTACCTCCTGCTTGACGCCCCATCCTTCGATGATGCCGCCCAAAGGCTCGACCACCGCCTCGAAATCCTGCTCAAAATCGCCGATGCCGTCATAAGTGGCGTACATCACTTTGCTCAGTTCCAGGTACCACGCGCCGTCATCGCGCACGCTGATTTGCGCATTCAAGGATTCACCACAGTAATGCCCTGCCGCCCTGCGTGCCCGCTCCTCGTCCGGGAAAATGGCGTAGAACTCGATGGGATGGAATCGTGAAAAGTCAAAACCGCCTTCTTTCATGCGGCGCAAGACGCTGGTGCTGATGTCTTCTTGATAGGCTGTGCTCATGAAACGTCCCCCTCAGACTGATGGATAGACTTTCCGTATTCCCGGCACTCGCAACCGAAAGGGGCGAGCGATGCGGCAACAACGTTGCCGGTGGGAAGCAAGCATGTAGCTGACAAGACCAGACCTTAGCGATCCGTTCGCTGATCTCGATTGCAGAGTAGCCTCAAGATTGAGCCGCTGCCAAGGCCTGGTTAGGAATGTGACAGGAGATGTTCAGATTGGCGTGATGCTGAGGATTTCAATGCTGTTCTGGGTTTTCAGACTTTTGACAGTCGGATCATCGGCGCGCCCTTCCAGATCGTTGAGGTCCAGTTCGGCAGCCACAGGCAGACACCGGGCGCGAATGAGCTTCGCAGCTTGCTCGTTGTTCGGGCATTCATCGCTCTCGAACACCTCGTCAACTTGTTCACCGTGATCATCAACGAAAGTGACTTTCCACTTTTGCATCAGGTGCCTCCTCGATAAAACCCATGGATGGGCTTACATGTATCTCGACATTCGTCCCCGGCCAATCGTTCAACCGGACCTTCTACATCTTTAAGTGAAGCATGAAAAAAGGGCCGTCTCCGGTGTGTTTTCACACAACCTGAGAGGGCCCTTTCTGGCTTGCCCGATATCAGTCGTTGCTAGGCTTGTTCACAGCCTGCAGGACATATTGCGGCAAGGCGAACGCACCGATGTGGATTTCCGGGTTGTAGTAGCGGGTGATGATGCCGCTGCCGGCGAAGCGCTGCTGCAGGGTTTCGCGGGACAATTTGCGATAGGCGGTATTGGTCGCGCCCCAGGCGAAGGTCATGGCGCCGCCGATGTAGGTCGGCACGGCCGCCTGATAGAAGTGCCAGTCCGGGAACAGGCTGCGCAGGCGCCCGGCGGTGGTTTTGACTTCTTCGATTTGCATGAACGGCGTGCCGTTCTGGGTCACCAGGATGCCGCCTTCGTTCAGGCAACGACGGCAGGCCTGGTAGAAGTTTTCCGAGAACAGCACTTCGCCCGGGCCGATCGGGTCGGTGGAATCGGAAATGATCACGTCGAATTTTTCGGTGGTGGTGGCGACGAAACGCATGCCGTCGTCGATCACCAGGTTCAGGCGTGGATCAGCGAACGCCCCCTTGGAGTGGTTTGGCAGAAATTCCTTGCACATGTCGACCACGGTGCCGTCGATCTCGACCATGGTGATGTGCTCGATGCTTCGGTGCTTGGCCACTTCACGCAGCATGCCGCCGTCGCCACCACCGATGATCAGCACGCGCTTGGCGGTGCCATGCGCCAGGATCGGCACGTGGGTCAACATCTCGTGATAGATGAATTCGTCGGCTTCGGTGGTCTGGATCACGCCGTCCAGCGCCATGACGCGGCCCATGCGCGGGTTTTCGAAAATCACCAGGTGTTGGTGTTCGGTGCGCACTTCGTGCAACAGTTTTTCCATGCGAAAACGCTGGCCGTAGCCTTCGTAGAGGGTTTCCAGGTACTCGCTGGTCGGGGTGTTGCTCATGGGAAGTGCTCCGATGAATGCGGGTGGCAACGGACGGTTCCCCGCCCATGATGGCCAATCGATCAGCTCGATTGCCCCGGGAAAGGCGAGAATTCTACGTTGCGGAACATGACAGATCGAACCGTCCAGCGGTCTGTCAAATCCTTACGTTGCCCCTTGGCCCGGCAATGGCCCAGATGATCAGGCCCAGCACCGGCAGCAGCAGGATCAGCAGCACCCAGATGATTTTCATCCCTGTGTCGGCACCACTTTTGAGCACGTTGATGATTGCCCAGATATCCAGGGCAAGAATAATCAGGCCAATCAGACCGTTGAACGTGGAACCCATGGTGTTGCTCCCTAAGAGTGGTGTGCACTCTTAGGATAGCCGGGCCTTGCGAGGGTTCCGCTTTTTAAACGTGGACGGCAATTCTGAGGGCTTCCAGCGAAGGTGCGGCAGCGATGCCGACTTTGGCGCACAACTCGAGCACGCGCGGCACGTCGTTGCCGTAGACCAGCACCACTTGCAGTTCGTCGTCGAGCAACTGACTGAAGTTCATCAGCGTGTAACCGCCGTTTTCCTTGTTCATGCTGCCCATCTGCACCTGAATGCGATTGAGCGCTGTCAAGGCTTCAGTCTTGGCCAGTTGCTTGGGTTTGATATTGAAATCAACGCCGGGCCCGAACGAGGAAACGATCTGGGCGAACAGGTCCATGTAGGTGTCGGCCTGGAACAGCACGGTCTCCGGCAAACTGCCAACCACCATCCACTCGCCCAGCGGAATCGGAAACGTTTCGTCGTAGTTGATATCCGGATTCGCTGTCAGAAAAGCCTCGGGATCGGCGTAGGCCTGGGCCGCTTCGTCAGCGACTTTCAGGATTTCGTCATCGCTCATGCACCCGGAGCTGATTTTGCTGATGAGTTCGACGAGTGCGGCTTTCATGGGGCGGAATCCTGTAGCGAGGGAATTTTGAAGGCGCGAAGGATAGCGCATTACGCCCCGCAATTCCTGTGCGCGAGCATGGCCGGGATTGTTGACCCACATCAAGATCCAGCCCCCTGAGTAGCGGCACAATACTGGCACCTTGCCGAAACTGTTTCCGCTATCAGAGAAGACCTCCATGGGTGCCTGGCTTAGCAATATCTCGCTGAAATATAAATTCTGGGCGGTCAACGCCGTCGCCTTCGTCACCACTTTGCTGCTGGTGTTGTACGCCGTACAACTCGAACAACAGGCCCGCAGCCATGCTTATCAGGCATCGGCACAAGCCCAGGCGCGACTGCTCAACGCCTGGCCCGCCGGGCAACCGCTCCCCAAAGCCGAAAACGTGCTGACGTTCAGTCGCGGGCAAGCACCGTTGCTGAACGGGCAGCCGGTACTGGAACTGGCCGATACCAACGGCTGGGTCGGAATCAATGCCACGCCGCTGTTCGGCAACAACCCGTTGATGGGCGCTGAAGTGTTTACGCGCACGGATGGCAATCAGGTCGCGGTAATTGCCCATGGCCCGAGCCTGGCCCAGGTCTTTCGCGAGCGCTTCCCCAACTATGCCGTGGCGGTGGCGATCCTGATGCTGGCGATGCTCGGCGCTTCGCAGTTGTTGATCCGCTTCCTGCTCAGCCAGCTCAATACGCTGAAGGACGTGATGCTCCACGTCGAGAAAACCGGTGACCTGTCGGCCCGTGTGCCGCTGGCCTGCACTGACGAAGTCGGGCAGATGGCCAATGCCTTCAACGCCATGCAGGCCGGTTACCAGCGGGTGGTCAACACCGTCGCCAGCACCGCCCGGCAACTGGATGTCGGCGCGGCGCGGCTGGCGTCGAGCATGAACGAGGTGCGTCACGGCATGCTCGGCCAGCAAAGCGAAACCGATCAGGCCGCCACGGCGATCAACGAAATGACCGCCACGGTTTATCACATTGCCCAGCACGCCGGCGCCACCCGCGATCTCTCGCAAACCGCCGACACCCTGGCCGGCAGCGGGCAGGAAGTGGTCAGTCGGGTGCAGAAGTCGATTGCCGGCCTGTCCAGCGGGGTGCAGCAGACTGCCGAGATGATTCAGCGTCTGGCTGAGGACAGTCAGAAGATCAATGGCGTGGTCAGTGTGATTCATAGCATCGCCGAGCAGACCAATCTGCTGGCGCTGAACGCAGCGATTGAAGCGGCCCGAGCCGGTGAAATGGGGCGCGGTTTTGCGGTGGTCGCCGATGAAGTGCGCAACCTGGCCAAGCGTGTCCAGATCTCCACTGACGAGATCACGATCATGGTTTCGGCGTTGCAGGCCGGGACTCGGGACGCGGTGGATTTCATGCAGGAAAGTTCGTTCAAGGCCGACGATTGCGTGCAGCAGGCTCAGGAGGCCGGCGCAGCCTTGGCGGAAATCACCAGCGCCGTGGCACAGATGCGTGAAAGCAACACGCAGATCGCGGTGGCGGCCGAGCAGCAGAGCCACGTGGCGGAAGAGATGAATCGGGCGGTGGTGAGCATTCGGGATGTGACCGAGAACACTGTGCAGCAGACCGTGGATTCAGCGACCACCAGCCATGAACTGGCGGCGTTGGCGGGAGAATTGAGCAAGGCTATCGGTCAGCTCAAACTGTAAGGCCCCCATCGCGAGCCTGCTCGCGATGGCGTCAGCTCAATCAACATCAATTCCAAACATGACACCTATCACTCCGATAGCCAGCCTTGATTCGCCGACTGGTTTGCCCCGGCCTATTCTTTGTTCAAGAGCCTCAACGAACCAAGGATTACCATCATGGGCAAACGTCATCCCAACCTTCCCGCCTGGCAATGGCGAGCGTACCCGAACAATCACCAGCACCCGACCAATCTGGTGCTGCACCTGATTGCCGTGCCGCTGTTCATCGTGGCGTTTCTGCTGATTGTCTCGGGAGTGTTCAGTCTGAGTTTCGCGAATGTCGCGATTGGCGTCATCGGCCTGTTCGCCGCACTCGGCCTGCAACGCCACGGTCACAGCCTGGAGGTGCAAGCCTCCGAGCCGTTCAGCGATCGCAAAGATGCCGTGTCGCGCTTGCTGGTCGAGCAGTTTCTGACCTTCCCTCGGTTCTTCCTGAGCGGCGGCTGGTGGCGCGCCTGGCGTGAGCGCCACCGTCGTCACTGATCAGGCGAAAATCGTCACCGTCTGCCGGCTCATGGCAATCAACTGACCGTCTGCGTTCCACAATTTCGCGGCGGCATGACCGTAGCCGTCAGCGGCATGTTCGGTCTCAACCAGGTATTTGCACCAGTCCAGCGTGCTCAGTTCAAGCAACGGCTGGACGAATTCAACGGTCCAGGTCAGCGTGCTGCCCATCGCCGGTTTATTCAGGTGCGGCATCAGGGCCGGTGGCCAGGCGTCGACCAGCGCCAAAATATGCGCTTCGCTGACCGCTTCTTCCTTCACGTCCCCACGCAAGCGCACCCAGCCGCCCATCTCGCGGGATTTGTTGCCCGTGAACGGCAGACCGCCAACACTCCAGCGCATCGCCAGATGCTGCATGAACTCCGGGAGTACGCCTTTGATGAACGGCAGTTCCTGACAATCGTCCCAGTGCTTCATCTCGGGCGCCGGTTCGGCGATCACCGCCACTTCCGACGGTCGCGAGGCGCCGAAGCTGCCCTGGACCAACGTCACCACCTGGCCCTTCTGCATCGCCCGACCCAGCACCTGGCTGACAGCCTTCCCTTCGCGCAACACATCGACTTCAAAACTGACCGGCACTTCAGGCTCGACCGGGCCGACAAAGGTGATCGCCAACGAGCGCACCGGACGATCCGCCGGGACCTTCGCGCGCATGGCTTCGTACTGCAAGGCGGCCACCAGGCCACCGAAACTGGCACGCCCCTGAGCCCATTTGGCCGGAATAGACAGCTCCAGCGGCTGGCGGCGGACAGCGTCGAGCAGATCGGAAAAGCGCATGGAAACCTCGGTGCGGGAAAAGGATGAAGGGATCTTAACCAGCCTGCGGGGGCGACACAGCGCTTATACCGGCCAAAAGCACTGACAGATGAGCCGCACTCGATACGAACACTCATTCAATGTTCAACACCGATCAAATGTGGGAGCGGGCTTGCTCGCGAAAGCGGTCTGACAATCAACATTTACGTTGAATGTTAGGCCCCCTTCGCGAGCAAGCCCGCTCCCACATTTGATCGGTGGTGGTATCAGGATTTGAAACAGGCAGCGCTGAATTTGTCGAGGACCCGGTCGGCGCGGCCTTCGGCTTTGGCCATGGCAGTTTTCCAGGCCGCGACGCAGGGCTGCAAATCGGTTTCCTTCTCAGCTATGGCCAGCCATTGCAAGCAGTCGTGCCAATCGCCCAAGGCACCTTGCGCGGACTTCAAGCGCGGCATCGCGGCTTTCGGCAGTCGATCCAGTTCGGGATAGGCTTCGATGCCATAGCGCACGCGCTTGATCAGCAGGCGCAAACGGTGGCGATCATGCGCCGGATCGTGCAGGGCCTGATCGAGTTTCTTCCATTGTTTGGCCAAACGTTTTTCGATGCGCGGGCATAAGCCCTTGAGCAAGCCCTGACGCTGGGAGGCCCGCAGAAAACGCGGAAAGGCGTCGAGGATCATCAGCAACTGCGCCACTTCAGGACTCGTCGCGACCGCCGGGTAAGCCTCGGACATCTGTGCCATGCGCCGATGGGCCGCCTCGGGTTGATCATGCTCAAGCAGGTACGCCGCCAGCACCTCGCGATCGCGCAACGGCGTGGTCAGGTCGCCGACCCGGGACGCCGCCGCTTCCAGCTGTTCGACTCCGGGCAAGCCGCGCAATGGCCGCAGCAGACTGCGCAAACGGCGAACCGTGGTGCGCAGATCGTGCAGCGCTTCAGGGTCGGTGCGCGCACTCAAGCGTGCCTGACAGGCCAGCAAACGGACTTCCAGGCCCAGTACATGAGCCACCAACCGGTTAATCATGGGGTTTTACTCCGTAAACAGCTGCAAGCCGCCAGCCGAAATCCGGGGCGACCGATTTATTGCTTGCAGCTTAGAGCTTAGAGCTGCTTTCAGCGCCCCGCGCGCGATTCACGAATATAAAAACGCGCCTTCTCGGCCTTCTTGGCGCAGCCTTCGAACGCTTCGAATTGCTGCTGGGTCTTGGCGCCGGTCAGCAACGACAGGGCCTTGGAATAGCTGACAGTTCCGGCAAAACCTTCGGCCTTGGCCAGATCCAGTTCACGCCACGCGGCATCGATCCCGTTGCCGCAGCTGTCACGGTAAGCGGTTTTGCCGGCGCAACCGGCGAGTGCCAGGGCAATCAAAGGCACACAGATCCAGGCTTTCATTATTCACACCTCAAAGATAGGTAAACAGTCGTGCAGTTAAGACGGTCTGGCGCGTGAAAAGTGCCTTGGTCCCGCCGCGGAAACTCAAGTGCTCGCGAGAATACCCATCTGCCGCCAAAGAGTATCGAAAAAACGACGCCCTCGCCTCGCGGAGCGACCTTAGCGATTGAAGCGCGCCCCTCGATGGGTGCATTGTTGAACCTTGTCAGACGAGGGCGATTCATGAAAAAGCGTGTCGCGCTGGTGCTGGGCTCAGGTGGGGCCCGGGGCTACGCCCATATCGGGGTCATTGAAGAGATCGAACGGCGTGGCTACGACATCGCCTGCATCGCCGGTTGTTCCATGGGCGCGGTCGTTGGCGGGATCTATGCTGCCGGTAAACTCGACGAATATCGCAACTGGATCGAAAGCCTCGATTACCTCGATGTCTTGCGCCTGGTGGACGTCAGTTTTCGTCTGGGCGCGATTCGCGGGGAGAAGGTTTTCGGGCAGATCCGCAAGATCGTCGGCGAGATCAATATTGAAGACTTGCGCATCCCCTACACGGCGGTGGCCACCGACCTGACCAACCAGCAGGAAATCTGGTTTCAGGAAGGCTGCCTGCACCAGGCCATGCGCGCCTCGGCAGCGATTCCCAGCCTGTTCACCCCGGTGATGCAGGGCAACCGCATGCTGGTGGACGGCGGCATCCTCAACCCTTTACCAATCGTGCCGGTGGTGTCGAGTCATTGCGACCTGATCATCGCGGTCAACCTCAACTCCACCAACCAGCGCCACTATCAACTGCCGGTGATCCAGCGCCCGGCGGCATTCAAGACCCGTTTCGACAGCCTGATCAACTCGCTCGGTTCAAAATTGCCCTTCCGCCGCAAACAGGCGGAACAATTGTTGCTGCTGGAAAAGGAAGCGTTGATGGCGGAAGCGGCCGAGATCAACCCGTGGATCGAATCCGCCGAACCCGAAGCCCAGCAACCGGCGGCCGCCCCCGAACGCGCCGGCGCGCCGAAGTCCGCCACCGGCTCGTTCATCATCGACAACGTTGGGCCGGCATCTTTGCTGGACCTGATCAACCAGAGTTTCGAGGTGATGCAAACCTCATTGGCGCAGTACAAGATCGCCGGTTATCCGCCGGATATTTTGATCAACGTGCCGAAACGTGTGTGCCGGTTTTTCGAGTTTTACAAGGCACCGGAACTGATCGCGCTAGGGCGGGAGATTGCGCGGGATACGCTGGATCGGTATGAGAATGAGCGGGATTCCTGAACTTCTCGAGTGAATGATAAGGCCCCTTCGCGAGCCTGCTCGCGATGGGGCCGGATCATTCAATACAAAACTAAAGACTGTCCTCACTCAACAACCGATACCCGACTCCCGCCTCGGTGACGATAAACCGCGGCTGAGTCGGGTCATCAGCCAGTTTCTGGCGCAGGTGCCCGACCACAATCCGTAGGTAGTGAGTGTCCTCGGTATGAGTCGGCCCCCAAATATCCTTGAGTAATTGCTGCTGGGTGATGACCCGCCCCGGATGCCGCGCCAGTTGCGCCAGTACCGCGTATTCCTTGCGGGTCAGCGCGACTTCGGTGCCGTCGAGCAACACCCGGCGATACGCCAGATCGACGGTCAACGGGCCGAACGTCAGCGCCGCTTGTTGAGCTTCTCCCGCCGGAGCCTGACGCAACAACGCACGCACCCGCGCAAGAAATTCCTGAATGCCAAACGGCTTGGTTACGTAGTCGTTGGCGCCGTTGTCGAGCGCTTCGACTTTCTGCCCTTCACTGGCGCGCACCGAGAGCACCAGCACCGGCACTGTCGACCACTCGCGAAACTCGCGCAGCACTTGCTGGCCGTCCATGTCCGGCAGGCCGAGGTCGAGTACCAGCAGGTCCGGTTTATTCAGTGCAGCCTGGGCCAGGCCCTCGCTGCCGGTGCCGGCCTCCAGCACTTTGTAGCCCTGGGAGACGAGGCTGATGCGCAGAAATTTACGGATCTGCGGTTCGTCATCGATGACCAAAATGGTCGCGGTCTGGCTCATGAATTCACATCAACACAAAGAAGTGGCAGGAGAGTAGCGCAAGCAGGATCAGGCTTCACTTTCGGCTCTTAATTTTCAAAGGCCGGCTGAGCCTGCAACGGCAGGTGCAAGGTGATGCAGGTGCCGCGCCCTTCGATGCCATCGGCGACGCTGATCCGCCCGCCGTGAGCACCGACCATGCCCTGACAGATCGCCAGGCCCAGCCCGGTGCCTTGCCCGCCACGATCACCGCGCGCGGCGGTGTAGAACATGTCGAAAATCTTCGCCCGCTCTTCCTGCGGAATCCCCGGTCCTTCATCACTCACCGAAAAAAACAGCTCGCTGTCATCGGCCCCGGCGCGCAGTTGCAGACGGCCATGAGACGGTGAAAAGCGCGCGGCGTTTTCCAGCACGTTGACCAGCGCCTGTTCGATCAGCGCGGCGTGGACGTAAAGCAGCGGCAACTGCGGCGGCACTTCGGTGGTCACTTGCAACGGCGCCAGCACCGCCCGCAGACGATTGAGCGAACTGCCGACGATATCGGCCGGCGATACCCAGTCCCGCGCCAGCTTCAGGGCGCCATGCCCGAGGCGGGTCATGTCCAGCAGGTTCTGGATGTAGCGATCGAGGCGCTCGGCTTCATCGCGAGTGCCTTCAAGCAGTTCGCGGCGATCCTCCAGCGGGATCGCCTCACCGAGGGCCAACAGGCTGTCGATGCTACCGCGCATGGAGGTCAGCGGTGTGCGCAAATCATGGGACACCGAGGCCAGCAAGGCACTGCGCAGTTGCTCGGTTTCGCCGTGCAGCCGAGCGGCTTCCAGGTCTTCGGCCAATTGCGCCCGGGCCAGCGCCTGGGCCAGCGGCTGGCTCAGCGCGGTCAACAAACGCCGACGCTGACCGCTCAAGGTCTGGCCCTCTTTGGCACACACACCGAGCAATGCCAGCGGCCCGTCTTCCACCGACAACGGCCACCACCACCAACGCCCGAACGGCAGCGTGCCGGTGCCCGCGCCGGCCGGTTGATCGTGTTGCCAGGCCCAATCGGCGGCAGCGCGCTCGGCTTCGGAAAATTCCAGCGGGCCACCGGTTTCGACTTTCCAGCCGCCCTGCCCGTCTCGATTGAGCAGGCAGAGTTGCAGATCACTCCAGCCATCGAGGTGCTGGGCCGCTGCGCTGACCACCGCCTGGCGGTCGGTGGCGGCCGTGAGTTTGCGCGACAGGTCGAGCAGTTCGGTGGTCTCTTCCTGAGTGTCGCGAAGCGCCTGCAATTGGCGCCGTTGTCGGGCCGCGAGGTTACCGGTCAGCGCCGCCATCAGCAGGAAGAACAGCAAGGTCAGCACGTCTTCTTCGCGCTGGATGCGGAAGGAAAAATTCGGCGGGATGAACAGAAAGTCATAGGTCAGAAACGACAGCGCCGCACAGGCCAGCGCCGGGCCGAGGCTGCTGCGCACCGCCACCAGCAACACCGCGGCGAGGAACACCAGCGAGATATTGGGCAGCGGCAAGACACTTGCCACCGCCCAGGCCAACGCACTGGCGAGCACCGTCGCCACCAGCGCCAGCGCGTAGTCGAACCACAGCAGTGCCTGCGCCGAACGCTGACGCGGCTGATACTGTTCGTGATCGCTGTCGAGGACGTTGATTTCCAGCCCGCGCGCATCGCGCAACAAACGTGACGCCAGACCGCCGCCGAACAACCGCCGACGCAAACGCTGCCGGGACTGACCGACCAACACCAGACTCGCGCGGCGTTCGGCGGCGTGCTGAATCAGGGTTTTCGCCACCTCACCGGCGCGCAGCAGCACCACTTCGCCGCCGAGGCGTTCGGCCAATTGCTGAGCACTTTGCAGACGCAAGCGCGACTGCTCGTCGCGCACACTGCCGTTGTCCACATGCACCAGGCTCCACGGCAAATGCCGACGCTGGGCGACGCGACTGGCGTGACGCACCAGCCGCTCAGCCTGTGCATCGCCATCGACGCCAACCAACAGGCGACCGCGCACCGCCGGCGCCGCTTGGCCGAGTTGGCGATAGCCCTGGGCCAAATCATCATCGACCTGAGCCGCGGCGGTTTGCATCGCCAGTTCCCGCAGCGCCGTGAGGTTGGTCTGGGTGAAAAAGGCGTCGATCGCCGCCCTCGCCTGCTCCGGCACGTAGACCTTGCCATCGCGCAGACGCTCGAGCAGCTCGCGCGGCGGCAGGTCGATCAGCAGCAGTTCGTAGGCTTCTTGCAGCACCCAGTCCGGCAGGGTTTCGCGGACCTGCACACCCGTGATGCCACGCACTTTGTCGTTAAGACTTTCCAGGTGCTGGACGTTGACCGTGGTGAACACGTCGATGCCTGCAGCGAGCAGTTCCTGAATGTCTTGCCAGCGTTTGGTGTGACGACTGCCGGGCGCGTTGCTGTGGGCCAGTTCGTCCACCAGCACCAGTTTCGGTTTGGCGGCGAGCAGGCCGTCGAGGTCCATTTCTTCGAGCATCACGCCACGGTATTCCGAGCGCACCAACGGCTGCTGCGGCAAGCCGCCGAGCAGCGCTTCGGTCTCGGCGCGACCGTGGGTTTCGACCACGCCGGCAATGACTTTCACACCCTGGCGCAATTGGGTGTGGGCCGCTTGCAGCATGGCGTAGGTCTTGCCGACACCGGGTGCGGCGCCGAGAAAAACCTTGAGCCGGCCACGGCCGTCGCGGGGCAGGTCTGCTAACAGCGCGTCGGCGCGGCCGGAGTCACTCATGTTCGGGGGTCTCTTTTTTCAGATGTTGATGTGGTGTCTGTGAGGCCGTCTTCGCGAGCAAGCCCGCTCCCACATTTGATCGCATTCCAATGTGGGAGCGGCGGTGCGACGATTCGACTTGCTCGCGAATGGCCCCACCGCAGATCTACAGGTTTTCCAGCGCGATGTTCAACGCCAATACATTCACCACCGGCGGGCCAACGAGTGGCTGCTCGATGTGCGCATCCATCAATTGTTGCAGGGTCGCCACCGGCAGATTGCGCGCCGCGGCAACACGCGCCAGTTGATAGGCAATCGCGGCCGGTGGCAAGTGTGGATCGAGACCGCTGCCCGAGGTGGTAACCATCGCCAAGGGCACTGGCCCCTGTCCCGGCACCAGCAGTTTGTTGGCATCGTCGATCACCCGAGTGGCCAGGGCCGGGTTGCTCGGCGAAAGGTTGCTGGCACTGCTCGACACAGTGGCAAATGCGCCGGCGGATGGCCGTGGATGGAACCAGGCGTCGCCGACGAAATCCTGGGCAATCAGTGAGGAACCGCGGACCTTGCCATCGGCGTCGTGTATGAGGCTGCCATTGGCCTGGTCCGGGAATGCGACTTGGGCGACACCGGTGACCACCAGTGGATAGGCGACGCCGGTGATCAGGGTCATCAGGACGAGCAGGCTCAGGGCCGGGCGTATCATTGTGGACATTTCAAAATCCTCGAAATTGGAGAAGTAGTGGGGTGTCAGGGAAATCCACCCCTCACCCCAGCCCTCTCCACATAGGGGAGAGGGGGAAAGGGAGCAGATCTTCAAGCTTTTGAAGACCTGAGTTCGACTCAATATTTCAGGTCGATGTAGCTCCAAGAACACCTCGGTCAGTCCCCTCTCCCCCCGGGAGAGGGTTAGGGTGAGGGGGTCGATTTCAGCCTCAAACCAAATGCAACGCCGTCAACAGCATGTCGATCGCCTTGATCCCCACAAACGGCACCACAATCCCGCCCAATCCATAGATCAGCAGATTGCGTCGCAGCAACGCCGCCGCACTGGCCGCCTGCACGCGCACGCCGCGCAATGCCAATGGAATCAGCACCACGATGATCAAGGCGTTGAACACGATCGCCGAGAGAATCGCGCTCTGCGGACTGCTCAGGTGCATGACGTTCAGCACGCCCAGTTGCGGATAGATCGAGGCGAACAACGCCGGCAAAATCGCAAAGTACTTGGCCACGTCGTTGGCGATGGAAAACGTCGTCAGCGCACCGCGGGTCACCAGCAATTCCTTGCCGATCTGCACCACGTCCAGCAGTTTGGTTGGATCGCTGTCGAGGTCGACCATGTTCGCCGCCTCGCGTGCCGCTTGCGTCCCGTCGTTCATCGCCATGCCCACGTCCGCCTGGGCCAGGGCCGGAGCGTCGTTGGCGCCGTCGCCGCACATGGCGACCAGGCGCCCGTCGTTCTGCTCGTGGCGAATACGCGCCAGTTTTTTCTCTGGAGTCGCTTCAGCCAGCACGTCATCGACACCCGCCTCGGCCGCAATCGCCGCAGCGGTCAGCGGGTTGTCGCCGGTCACCATGACGGTGCGGATGCCCAGTTTGCGCAACTCGGCGAATCGCTCGCGAATACCGGGTTTGACCACGTCCTTGAGGTGAATCGCGCCGAGCAATTTACCGTCGGCACAGACCAGCAACGGCGTGCCTCCGCTCTGGGCGATCTTGTCGATTTCCCGGGACAGCGGCGCGGCCAGATCGGCACGTTTCAGGCCAACGAAGGCCAGCAACGAATCCACCGCGCCTTTGCGATAAACACGGCCCCTATAGTCGACGCCAGACAGACGCGTCTCGGCGCTGAACGGTACGGCGGTGAGCAACTCGGTGGCCGGCTCAGGTTGCGGCTGAGTGCCGCGCAGGTACTCGACGATGGATTTACCTTCAGCCGTGTCATCGGCCAGCGAGGCGAACAATGCGCCCTCGGCGAGTTCCTTGGCGGTGACGCCAGGTGCCGCGTATACCGCAGTGCAACGACGGTTACCGAAGGTGATGGTGCCGGTCTTGTCCAGCAGCAAGACGTGTACGTCCCCCGCCGCTTCCACCGCACGACCGGATTTGGCGATCACATTCAGGCGCACCAGACGGTCCATCCCGGCGATACCGATGGCCGACAACAAACCGCCAATGGTGGTCGGAATCAGCGTGACCAATAACGCCACCAGGAACACCAGCGGCAGGCTGCCGTTGGCGAAGTGGGCGAACGGTTGCAAGGTGACGACCACCAGCAGGAAGATCAGGGTCAAGCCGATCAGCAGGATGTCGAGCGCCACTTCATTCGGGGTTTTCTGGCGTTTGGCACCTTCGACCAAAGCGATCATGCGATCGAGTGTCGACTCACCCGGGTTGGCGGTGATGCGCACCAACAGCCAGTCGGACACCAAGCGAGTATTGCCGGTGACGGCAGAACGGTCGCCGCCGGATTCGCGAATCACCGGCGCGGACTCACCGGTAATCGCCGCTTCGTTGACCGCTGCGATACCTTCGACTACCTCGCCGTCACCGGGGATCATTTCCCCCGCCTCAACGCGGACCACATCGCCCTTGCGCAGGCTGGTGGCCGGCACCACTTGAAAGGCGCCGGTGCTGGTTTTGCGCCGAGCACTCAGGCCTTCGCTACCGGCCTTGAGGCTGTCGGCGCGGGCCTTGCCGCGACCTTCGGCCAGTGCTTCGGCGAAGTTGGCAAACAGCACGGTGAACCACAACCACAAGGCGATTTGCGCGGCGACAAAAGTCGGCACGCTGCTGTCGGGAATGAAGCACAGCACGGTGGTCAGGATCGCGGTCAGTTCGACCACCAGCATCACTGGCGCACGTTGCAATTGCCGAGGATCGAGCTTGACGAAGGCTTGCACCAGCGCCGGACGCCAGAGGGCCGAGATCGCGGTTTTCGGTTGTTCCGGCGCCTTGACGGCGGCGGCTTTAGTTGCGGGCATATTCATCATTGATTCCTCAGAAGCCCAAGCTCAAATGTTCAGCAATAGGACCCAGCGCCAATGTCGGCAGGAAGGTCAAACCACCCACCAGCAAAATGGTCACGGTCAGCAAGGTCACGAACAGCGGGCCATGGGTCGGGAAGCTGTTCTGGCCGATCGGGGCGGTTTTCTTCATCGCCAGGCTGCCGGCCAGGGCCAGAACCGGAAGGATGTAACCGAAGCGACCGATCAACATGCCAAGGCCCAGCATCAGGTTGTGGAACGCGGTGTTCGCCCCAAATCCAGCAAACGCCGAACCGTTGTTGGCACTGGCCGAGGTGTAGGCATAAAGCAACTGACTGAAACCGTGAGGACCGGGGTTGCTCACCGCCGCGACCGGGCCCGGCAGGCTCGCGGCAATCGCGCCGAGCACCAGCACACCGACCGGCATGACCAGCAAGGTCACCACCAGCAACTGGACTTCCTTCGCCTGCAGTTTCTTGCCGAGGTATTCCGGGGTGCGGCCGATCATCAGCCCGGCGAGGAACACCGCGATCAACACGTTCAGCAACATGCCGTAGAGCCCGGCACCGACGCCGCCGAAGATCACTTCGCCGACCATCATGTTGACCATCGCGACCATGCCGCTCAGCGGGTTGAGGCTGTCGTGCATGCCGTTGACCGAACCGTTGGACGCCGCGGTGGTGGTCACCGACCACAGCACCGTGGCGGTCGTGCCGAAGCGTGCTTCCTTGCCTTCCAGCGGCGCAGTCTGTTCGACGGCGACATTGTTCAGGGTCGGGTTCGGCTGGTATTCAGCCCACAGCGACGTCGCGCCGCCGATCAGGAACAGCGCCAGCATGCAGGCGATGATCGCGCGGCTCTGACGCAGGTCTTTCACGTAGTGGCCGAAGGTGAACACCAGCGCCACCGGGATCAGAATGATCGAGCCGACCTCAAACAGGTTGCTCCACGCCGTCGGGTTCTCGAACGGGTGCGCCGAGTTGACGCCGAAAAAGCCACCGCCGTTGGTGCCCAGTTGCTTGATCGCAATCTGGCTGGCGGCCGGGCCGAGCGGAATCACCTGATCGACGCCTTGCATCGTCACCGCATTCACGTACTGAGCGAATGTTTGCGGCACGCCCTGCCAGACCAGATACAACGCCAGCAGCAGGCACAGCGGCAGCAAGCCGTAGAGGGTGGCGCGGGTCATGTCGACCCAGAAGTTGCCGAGGGTTTTACTCGACTTGCGACCGATACCGCGACACAGGGCAACCAGCACAGCGAGGCCGGTGGCGGCGCTGACGAAGTTCTGCACGGTGAGGCCGACCATCTGACTCAGGTAGCTCAAGGTCGCTTCGCCGCTGTAGGACTGCCAGTTGGTATTGGTCATGAAGCTGACGGCAGTATTGAACGCTTGCGTCCACTCCTGGCCCGGCAAGTTTTGCGGATTCAGCGGCAGGTGATCCTGAAACAGCAAGATCGCGAACAACAGCAAAAAGCCCGCGAGGTTGAAGGCGAGCAAGGCCAGGGTGTATTTCTGCCAGCTCTGTTCGGCCTGCGGATCAACGCCGGCCACCCGATAACACCCGCGTTCCACCGGTCCGAGAATCGGCGAAAGCCAAGTGCGCTGACCTTCCATCACCTTGTAGTAGAAGCGCCCCAGAAACGGTGCCGGAATCAGCACCAGGGCGAAGAAGGCGAGGATCAGCCAATAGTCATAACTGTGCATAGCCGCTCCTAGTTCCGGTCCGCGCGCAACAGCGCAACCAACAGATAAATGAACAGCCCCACTGCCAGTAGCAGTGACACCCCGTCCAGAACGCTCATGGAAGTTCTCCGTGTTACGGCGTATTGCCGCGTGTGGAGCCATTGTCGGCAGGGAGGCTGTAAAGGAACGAGATCGAGGGTGTTGGCTGGGCATAAAGAAAGCGTAAAGAGTCGATTTATGCCGGCGTTACAGCGGGCTTTGCCGGTGTGTCAGGGATAACCGCCCCTCACCCTAGCCCTCCCGAAACGTCGGACCGCCCAGAGGTAGAGGGGACTGACCGAGGTGTTCTTGGATTTACATCGACCTGAAATACCGAGTCGAACTCAAGTGTCGATTCGCGATCGCGAGCGAATCAGGTTTCGAAAGCGATGAAGATCGGCTCCCTTTCCCCCTCTCCCCATTGGGGAGAGGGCTGGGGTGAGGGGTGGCTTTCAAACCCGACAACTATTCAAAGCCTGCCCGCGATAGCGGCACAACAGACAACAACGCCCTCAACTGACGCACAAAAAATGCACATCCAGCACCGAACATCCCCGATACGACGCCTTTCTGCACTTTACGACCGCCATCACAACACTGGCACGCCCACTGCAAACGCCCTCCTCCGAGCTTTCCAAACCGTTCAGGGAGCAACGCATGAACACACAACTCAAACCCACGCTGGGCACGCTGCACCTGTGGGGCATTGCGGTCGGGCTGGTGATTTCCGGTGAATACTTTGGCTGGAGCTACGGCTGGGGCGTGGCTGGCACACTCGGTTTTCTGGTGACGTCCTTTATGGTCGCCACGATGTACACCTGCTTCATCTTCAGTTTCACCGAGCTGACCACCGCGATTCCTCACGCTGGTGGTCCCTTTGCCTACAGCCGCCGCGCCTTTGGCGAGAAAGGCGGATTGATCGCGGGGCTGGCGACACTGATTGAATTTGTCTTTGCCCCGCCGGCCATCGCTCTGGCGATCGGTGCGTATCTGAACGTGCAATTTCCAGCGCTTGATCCGAAACACGCAGCGGTCGGTGCCTACATCGTGTTCATGGGCCTGAACATTCTCGGGGTGAAACTGGCGGCGACCTTCGAACTGGTGGTCTGCGTACTCGCAGTGGCCGAACTGCTGGTGTTCATGGGCGTGGTCGCTCCGGCGTTCAGCTTCAGCAATTTCGCGCTGAACGGCTGGGCCGGTTCCGATGTGTTCGGCGCGCCGGCGATTGCCGGGATGTTCGCGGCGATCCCGTTCGCGATCTGGTTTTTCCTGGCCATCGAAGGCGCCGCCATGGCCGCCGAAGAAGCCAAGGATCCGAAACGCACCATTCCGAAGGCCTACATCAGCGGCATTCTGACGTTGGTATTGCTGGCGATGGGTGTGATGTTCTTTGCCGGCGGCGTCGGTGACTGGCGCACCCTGTCGAACATCAACGACCCGCTGCCGCAAGCGATGAAAACCGTGGTGGGCGAAAGTTCGGGCTGGCTGCACATGCTGGTGTGGATCGGCCTGTTCGGCCTGGTGGCGAGTTTCCACGGAATCATCCTCGGCTACTCGCGGCAGTTCTTCGCCCTCGCCCGCGCCGGTTACCTACCGGCGTCCCTGGCCAAATTGTCACGTTTCCAGACTCCGCACAGAGCAATCATCGCTGGCGGCGTGATCGGTATCGCCGCGATTTACAGTGATGGTTTGATCAACCTGGGCGGCATGACGCTGACGGCGGCGATGATCACAATGGCAGTATTCGGGGCGATCGTGATGTACATCATGAGCATGCTCAGCCTGTTCAAACTGCGCAAAACCGAACCGAATCTGGAACGCACCTTTCGCGCGCCGTGCTATCCATTGGTGCCGTTCATTGCGCTGGTGCTGGCGGTGGTCTGCCTGGTGGCGATGGCCTGGTTCAACACGCTGATCGGGTTGATCTTCCTGGGCTTCATGGCGGTGGGGTTCGTGTATTTCATGCTCACGGCGCAATTGCGTGCCGATGCGCCGGCGGACGCGATGCTGACTGGCTTATAAAGACACGATCCGCGTAGGAGCTGCCGAAGGCTGCGATCTTTAGCGATCGTAATGACGCCAAAATCAAAAGATCGCAGCCTTCGGTAGCTCCTACGAGGAATGTGTAAGACGTAACAGGCATAGAATGGAACCACTGCGAAAATTAATCGCTCAAAGTGGTATGCACGATCGGTTGGCAAAACCCGCCAATCGGCCTGCCCTCAAGGAGAGCCCTATGCCCTGGTATGCCTGGTTGATTCTGATCGTTGCAATCGGCTCGATCGTTGGTGGTTTGATGATGTTGCGTGACACCGCCAACAAGGTCGAACTGACCGAAGAGCAACGCAAACGCGTCGCTGAACGCAACGCGGAAGCGGACGCCAAGGATGCGCAGGACCGCTAGTTCAAAAGATCAAAAGATCGCAGCCTTCGGCAGCTCCTACGGGGGTCGGAGGCTGCGATTTTTCGATTTATTTTTCCCAATCGGCCTTGGCGATGTGCAGGCCGTGCAGCCCTTTGTATGCAGCGCGTTCCGGCTGGCTCCAGCCCTCAAGCAACGAATCCTCCAAACGATAAATCTCTACCCCGAGCGGGCGACAAACGCTCAGCGGATCCTGCGCATCCGGCCCCCACATGGCCAGTGACAGATCACCTCCCGGGCAGGTCGAGAGCGCACACAGCAGATCGATTTCGGCAAAGAATTCCAGGTAATCGCCCTTCTGCGCCGGACAGGCTTTCATGAAGTACATGTCGTCGTGGTTCAGGCCCGTGCACTGGAAAATATTCAGCACGTCATGCACGTCAAACTCGGTCAGCCCGTGAGGCAGCACCGCACGGGTCAGGTTCGAGTGGCAGTGATGATGGAAATCTTCACCGGTGAGCATTTTGTTCACATAAGGATCGCAGCGGGTGCCGAGCAAATCATGCAAGCGACCGCCATGTTCGTCGATGCCGTAACCGGCCAGGCTGTCATCGGTGATGGTCACCAGCGGCCGCAAAAAAGGCAGGTTCGACCAGAGCCGGTCATGGGTGCTGACGTGTGCGCCCTGTAACTGCCGGGTCCGTGCCGCCCACAAACGCTCCCGGGGATCGTTGGCATTCCAGACGTTGAAATCCCCGACTTGCGGCCCGACCGGCGTGGTCACGCGAAACACATGCCCGGCCGGCACTTTCCAGGCACGACCGGTGCGGATCGGCACCTCGAATTCTTCGATCAGCGTGCGCCCGTCCTTCTTGTCGCGAATCCGTTCGTAGAAGGCTTTGTCCACCTGCAAGGCTGAGCCTTTGCTGACTTGATAGGCCGCCGGATAGTCTTTGTACATGGCACGAATCCTCGATCAGTGATGGGAAACTGGGGTAAGCATTTGCAACAGGAGGTGTTCGGAATCGTCGAGATAAAGGCTCATGGCGTCCTCGGCCGCTCGTTTGTCGCCCTCGGCCAACAACTCATGGATCTGCCGGTCGCGCGCCAGCCAGGGCGCCTGAAAACGAGACTCATCGGGAGCGGTGCAGAACACCAGGCGCAATTGCGCGACGACGTTGGTGAAGAACTCATCGAACAACGGACTGCGCAGCAATCCGACGATGTGTTGATGAAAAGCCAGGCTGTGGGTGCCGACAGCGCGCCAGTCTTCGCGCTCCCGGGCAAGCTCGGTGGCTTCCAGGGCTTCGAGCATCCGGTCGGATTGATAGTCGCGCAGCGGCTGACTCGCGCTGATGGCCTGCAACTCCAGGGTGCGCCTGACCTTGAACAGATCCCGCACGTCCTCGACGCCCAGCCTGCGCACCATCACGCCCTTGTTGCGCACATAACGGGTCAGGCCTTCCTGTCCCAGGCGATGCAGCGCTTCGCGAATGGTATTGCGGGATGCGTTGTAGGCAGACACCAGATCGTTTTCCACCAACGCCATGCCGGGCAGCAAACGGCCGCCAATGATGTCGGCGCGCAATTCAAGTGTGATGTGGTCGGCCAGGGACAGTCCGCTGTTCATACTCATTGCCTCGTGATTGTTCAACAATCGTCAGTTAATGAGTAATCACTATTCGTGCCAGTTCATTCTAGACAGCAGGACGGCGTTGGACTCATCTGCATGCTTTTTAGAAGTAGAAGTACAATCACCATCCCATTTTCATTGGTTAATATGGCGCATTGTTGCGGAGATACCCGATGCGTTACTCGCAGGACCATAAAGCCCAGACCCACCAACGCATCATCAAGGAAGCGTCAGCGCGCTTTCGCCGCGATGGCATTGGCGCGACAGGTCTGCAACCGCTGATGAAAGCACTGGGCTTGACTCACGGCGGTTTCTACTCGCATTTCAAGTCCAAGGACGAACTGGTGGAAAAGGCTTTGCAAGCCGCGGGCGAGCAGGTCGATGTGATTTGCGCCGAGCTTTTCGCTCAAGATCGTCCGCTGGAAGCGTTCATCGACGCCTATTTGTCCGAATGGCACCAGACTTCACCCGATGAAGGTTGCCCATTGCCGACCATGTCATCGGAACTCGGCCTGCGCGGGCAGCAAAGCCCGACCACTGATGTGGTGCTCAACGCACGGCTCGAACAAGTGCAAGGCACTCTTGAAGACGAGGACGCCGCCGACCAAAGCATCGTCATCATGTCGACACTGGTCGGGGCTTTACTGCTGTCACGCAGTGTCGAGAATCCCGACCTGGCGCAGCAGATTCTCGACGTGACTCGCGCCTATCTCAAACAGCCCCGGGACTAACCCTCCCAACGCTTGAACAGCACGCTGGCATTCACGCCACCAAACCCGAAGCCGTTGGACAACGCGTATTCGATGGCCATCGGCCGCGCTTTACCGTGGACGATGTCCACGCCTTGGGCGGCGGGGTCCGGGTTGTCGAAGTTGAGGGTGGCCGGCACGACCTGATCGCGAATTGCCAACAGCGTGAAGATCGCCTCGATACCGCCCGCCGCGCCGAGCAAATGCCCGGTGGCGGATTTGGTCGACGTCACGGCGATTTTGTTATCCGTGCCGAACAACGCCTTGATGGCTGCCAACTCTCCCAAGTCCCCGACCGGGGTCGAGGTTGCGTGAGCGTTGAGATGCTGCACCTGCGCCGGCGAAATGCCCGCTTGAGCCAACGCCAGCGACATCGCCCGTCGCGCACCGCTGCCATCCTCGGGACCTGCCGTCAGGTGATAGGCGTCGGCACTGGTGCCGTAACCGACCAATTCTGCCAACGGTTGAGCACCACGGGCCAGGGCATGTTCCAGGGATTCGATCACCAGAAGGCCAGCGCCCTCCCCCATGACGAAGCCATCCCGGTCACTGTCGAACGGCCGCGAGGCACGTTCCGGGGTGTCGTTGTAACCGCTGGACAACGCGCGAGCAGCAGCAAACCCGGCGAGACTGACGCGATCGATCGCCGCTTCCGCGCCGCCACATACTGCAATGTCTGCCTCGCCACAACGAATCAACCGCGCCGCATCACCAATCGCCTGCACCCCGGCCGCGCAAGCTGTCACCGGCGCACCCAATGGCCCCTTGAAACCGTGCTGGATCGACACATGACCCGCGGCGAGGTTGACCAGAAATGAAGGAATAGTGAATGGCGACAAACGTCGCGGCCCACGGCTGTCCGTGGTGCGCACCGCATCGGCAATCGCACCGAAACCACCCACGCCGGAACCGATAATGGTTGCCGTACGCTCCTGGGCATTGGCGTCCGCCGCTTGCCAACCAGCCTGCTCCAGCGCCTGACGCGCCGCTTCCATGGCGAACATAATGAAGCGGTCCATCTTCTTCTGCTCTTTAGGCGCCGTCGCCCGGTCCGGGTCAAACCCCGCCTCGGGATCCTCAGACAGCGTCGGCACAGCGCCCCCGACCTTCGCCGGCAAATCGGCAACCACCTCGTCCGGCAAATTGCGCAACCCGGAACGCCCGGCCAACAGACGCGACCAAACGGCTTCGACGCCAGAACCCAATGGCGACACCAGGCCCATGCCCGTTACAACTACTCGACGATCACTCATACCGCAAATACCTCAAGCCGATTGATGACGCCTCACGTGTAACGCGCGGCAGCCTTACTTTTGGAAAGATTCGGCGCCAATACATGACGCGCCGCAACGAAGGCATCCCAGTCGGCCGCATCCGGCAACGAAGGAATGGTGATCAACTCACCCTGGTCCAGACCCGACAACGCGGCATCGACCATCTCCCCGGCGTCCATAACCATATCCTCCGGAATCTGGGTAGCATCGATACCGGAGCGCTCGAAGATTTCGGTGCGTGTTACACCTGGCAACACCGCCTGCACCTTGATCCCGGTGCCCTCCAGCTCGGCGTTCAACGACTGCGTCAGACTTAACACATAGGCCTTGCTGGCGCTGTAAGTTGCGTTGAAGCGCTCGGGAAACAACGCCACCACTGACGCAATATTGATGATCGTCCCCCGACCCGCCTTGGCAAAACTGGCGGCCGCTGCCGAGGCCAGTCGCGTGACCGTCGTAACATTTAATTGAATCAAGCGTTCCAGCTGATCCATGTCTGCATTGGCCAACAAACCATCCGTTGCAACACCGGCGTTGTTCAGTAACAGGCTGATACTCGAATCGCTGCGAAGACGCTGCTCAAGCTTCAGCACCTCATCCTTCTGCGTCAGATCCGCCTTGAGCACCTCGACCTGAACGCCATGCTCGGCGCGCAACTGGGTAGCCGCCGCTTCCAGCCGCTCTTGATCACGGGCAACCAATAACAAATCAAAACCACGCGCCGCCAACCGCTGCGCGTAAATTGCACCGATACCGGAAGAAGCACCGGTGACGAGGGCCGTACCTTGGGACTGGACAGAATTCATGACTGTGCTCCTGGGAGACGCCTAAAGGAAAGACAAGCGCCTGAGGCTCGGATGCCTTGGCGGAAAAGTCTTTTATTATAGGCATAATCTTATTCGCATATGATAGACGTAATTTTTCTCATCACGACGAAAGGCACACCATCACAGCATTCGCCAGATAGCAAAAAGGCCGATCAATGACCGGCCCCTGGCGCTGACGTATAAGCTTAGTTCACCTCAAGCTTCTCGCGATTCTTATCCAGAATGGCTTTACCGATCCCCTTCACTTCGAGTAACTCGTCCACCGACGCAAACGGCCCATTACCCTCACGATAAGCAACAATCGCCTTGGCCTTAGCCTCGCCCACACCGGACAACTCGCGCTGAAGGGTTGGCGCATCGGCCTGATTCAGATCGACCTTGCCGGACTGCGCCTTGGGAGAAACCTCCAGCACCAGGGGTGCATTGCCAGCCTCAGGCTTGGCCGTCGGCGCAGCAATGGCAGCAATAGAGGCGCTGGTGAGCAGGGCAAAAACCAGAGAGTAGAAATAGCCAGTACGCATAAATGACGCTCCATGACATCAATTGGGAAAGCAGCTTTTCCGAAGCTGCCTCCCAAACTTAGGCGATGTCTGGAGCCTGTCAAAAATGTGTCCGTTACAGGATGTGAAATCATCAGGGTTTGAGGAGACGTTGCTGGTAGATACAGTCGAAGGGCCGCATGGCACGCTCGACCGTATTGCTATCAACCGGTAATCCGGGACAACTCCCGGCCGAACTTCTTCATGATATTCCAGCCCGGCAGAGAGACGCACCTGAATGCAAGAGTCAGGCGGAGTAATTGGCAACACTCGTCAGAGTGTCGCCTACGTGTAGAATGGCGTCCATTATTTCCCCTCATAGCCAAGTGGAGCTATGCACCATGCTATTTTCAAAGCGCCTACTTTCTCCCCGTCGCTCGGGCATCACGATCGTCAGCGGATGTGATCGAATCAGATTTAAGTCATTCGTGAACCACAAGCTTTTTGCAGATGTCAATGGAGCGAATTACGTATGGTCGTTTATGCTTCGGCGAGAAGGTATGAACCCGTATCTCAGGAAAATCGAGATCATCCAGGCAGCTCTCGGTGCGGACGAGTGGGTCTTCTGGCTTGATGATGATGCCTACTTTACGGACTTCTCCTGGAGACTCATTCCATATGTTGAGCGTTTCGCGAAGTTCGATCTCGTTATATGCAAGAGTCCCGTTAATCAAGGCGCATGGACATTTATTTCATCGGGACAATTTTTCTTAAAATCTACACGTCGCTCAGCTCAGTTCCTGGATGCAGTGCGCAATGTAAAGTTAGACGATGTGAAGAAGTGGTGGGACCAAGAGAAATACGGAATGTATACAAATGGCGACCAGGATGCGATGGTTTATGTATTAAGCACGGACAGTCGCTTCCGCGAAGGAGATTTTTTTACCCGGCTTGAATATACCGAGTTCAATAGCCGAGAGTTTCATTATCGCGACGCGCCGAACGAACATCGTCTTCTGCATCTAGCCTCAAGCATCAAGACAAAGGAGCAGTTACTCTCTGAATTTAGAGATCGCTTCGAATTAAACGAATTTTTAATTCCTCCAGAGCATCTTGAAGGGATTGACATTACCAGCTATTCAAATTTAAACCTAGCATTGCCCGGATAGAATATAAATCTTGACTATTAAGGTGTCACTGGCCTAATGAAATATATTCGCGAACTCGAAGGCTTACGCGGAGTTATGGCGTTGTGGGTGGTTTTGGGGCATGTGCTTGCTGCACTGCCCCCGCTTTTTGGCTCATTCCCCAACAACTTGTATAACTCATATCCCGTGCAGGTATTCATCATACTTAGTGGCTTCGTGATTTTCTCGATGCTTGATCGCGGCCCCCAATCATACCCGCGCTATATAATAGGGCGGGCGTTTCGCATATTACCGGTATACTGGGTGGCATTGCTTATTTCAATAGCCTCGTTGCCTATAGCCACGGAAATCTTGCATGCGTCGCCACATGGAGTTGCAACAGACGGACGAATTCAGATTATTGAAATTGCTCAAAGCAATCTGTTTTTTCACGTCTTGGCCCATATACCACTTCTACAAGGAGTTTTGCCGACATCCGTCTTGCCCTATGCTTCCCTTACACTCGTCGGACAAGCATGGAGCCTTACCGTAGAGTGGCAGTTTTATTTAGTCGCGCCGCTGCTGTTTCTGATGCTCACATCCCTTGGGCGGGTTTCGGCGCGTATCGCAGTTATCTCGATTGCAGCAGTATGCTGGATTGTCAGCCCTTACATGGAAAGCGGATTCCTCGGGAATAACTTACCCATGTTCTGCGCAGGTTTCCTCAGCTATTTTGCGTTCAAGAACTTTTTACAAAAACTATCACAACAAGAGTTAATATCCGTTGCCGTATTATCTATCGCGTTTACATTGGTTTTTCTTCGCGAATTTTCGGCACCATTAATAATCTGGATCATTACGTTCCTCAGCATTGTCTCGGCCAAGTTTTCCGGAAGCAGCAACGTGATCGGTTCAATATTATCAACAAGAATCGTTACGTACCTTGGGCGAATAAGCTACCCGCTTTACATGATACATATGCAAGTTCTATTCGCATCCATGTGGCTGAGTAACACACTGGAATTGTCCGAAAGTGCCCGCATCGTAGCCATTCCCGTGATAGGGGTGGTGGCATCAATCGCGGCAGCAGATATCCTTCATAGAGTTGTTGAAGTGCCCTTCCATGAACTTGGACGGCGCATTTCCACTAATCCACTGACGCGTAGAAATGCGCTTGATGCAGCATAAACGCGGAAGGCCTTCAATAGATCTTCGGAAGTCTACAGGCTTGGGTCGAGATAGACTTTTCGACTATTGCGTCGGGACGCATCATGAGGTGCTGGCTCCGGAAAGAAATCGGGAGTACAGCATCGCGGATCAGTTAAGTGCTTTGAATGTGGGGTTCATGGAGCGCTTACGGTTCTCCAGCCTGGTGAAGAAACTGATCCATAAACCGGGCATTATGAAACCCTGGGGATTTTAGGATCGTCAGGCGTCTGCGCTGTCGCAGCAGCCCCTGTAGCTCTTCATAGGTGACCTGAGTGACTGTTACATCATAAATACATACACTTGCTCAAGCCCCTGAATTGAGCTTCTCACCCACAACAGGATTGAACGCCGAATCGGCATCACCACCATTCGATACAGGCCTGACTTTATTTTTTGGCTTGAATTTGAGAACCCTTTTCTCTATCAAATGCCAAGAGCCGTATCCCAAAACCAGAGTAATGACCACTGTAACAATAAGGTAGGTTGAATAGGCAATGCCGGGGAATTTGAGCAAAACAAACTGCTGAACCGGAAAAGCATAGATATAAACACCGTAAGAGCAGTCACCCACTTTATTAACCAAGCTTCCCAACCAACTTCTGGAAAGTCCGTATGCCAAGACGACATACGGTAACGTAAGCCATAGCAGGGGCTTCGAAATCGATGAATACGGTGCCAGAAGAAGGGTTATCATCACCATGACAGTTACGCCGGAAAGACTGAACCACCGTTCGAGCCCCCACTTCGCATAACATGCCCCAATCATGAAATAGATGCCTATCAACGGAATGTTTCTTACATCAGTATCGTAAACCACCAGCAAAGGCGCATCTCGCCAGCACCAAAAAACCACAATCAGCGCAAACAATACTGTGGTAACTGTGTATACAAGACGACCGCCTTTGAATAGAAACCCAAGCGCCACGACTACCAAATACATAAAAAACTCGATAGGCAAACTCCATAGAGAACCATTGATCACATTGGCAACTCTGGCGTGCTCCAGCACGCCCGGCAAATAGAATACTGGACTTAAAATTATATTCTTTAAGTACATAATAAATGCCAGATTCAAGAAATACTGTTTGACTGTCAAAGTGGAAAAAATGGGACCAAGCAAAAACGAAGTTACTACGACAACAACAATCAGGGCTGGAAATATTCGCAGCGATCGCTTAACTAAAAAACTAATGACCGAAGGATCAAAACTCCAACTTTTTGCAATCAAGTAACCACTAACGATAAAAAATATCGCAATCCCGAGCCCGCCGTAGGAATCAAGACCAATAAAGATCTCCGGGGAATTACCGTAAATATCGAATGAATGAGCATATAGCACCATCAGCGCGGCAACCAACCGTAACAAGTTCAAGTTATTATCCTTGTGCAGCATGTATTTCCGCCCTGATTTTAATTAAAAGTAATAAGAAACTTCTATTCTTCCAACAGCTCGCGTAGGGCAATAGCCCGGCACTTCGTCAGGCCGGGACCGATGTCTTCGCTGCAGACCTGGATCACACGTATTCCCGTGCCGTCATTGGTGACGCTGTGAGGATCATACAACGCCACTTGGTCCTCTGCAGCTCAATCAGCCTATGCACCGTCCAACTTCGAGCTGTAGCGCTGGGTTGGCCATGCTTTTTTAGATCAGCGGTGCCGGACTGCCGGCGGTCGCTGGCACGCTTTGGCAGCCGTTTTTCGAAAGTCTACTGGCTTGGGTAGTTAAAATACGCCGCCTGCAAACTAAACATCTCCCCTCTTAAACTCACGACCAGAATGAATCAGGCCATCTCGTTCAAGAAACAATCCTGAATGTTTCACGGAACACTAGCCAGCAAAGTTTGCGCAAGCTGGAAATCTTGAGGAATACCGATATCGATAAACTGACCTTCCGTTACAAATACATCAAAAAATGTGTGTTTTACCTCTGTTGCCAAGTAGTCTGCTTCCAGCGAAAAGGCAATATAAGGTTCAAATGAATCCAGTTGATGCCGACAGAAAACGTAACAACCAGCATTAATTAATCCCGCCCCAGAAACGCCTTTTTCCGTAAAACCGCTTACCTTCCCTTCGTCTGTAAGCAAACGGCCATATCGTGCAGTATCCGGCACTTCGCGCCCGACGATGATTGGGCGCCGATGCAACTGCCAAAGCCTTTCGACTGGATCAACCTCGAGGTCTAGATACGTATCACCGTTAAACACATACACATGATCCTCATGACACTGCGCCAAGGCCAATCGAACAGCCCCCCCCGTACCCAAAGGCTCCTCTTCAACCACATAGCTCAGCTCCATTCCCGCATATTGCTCGCCAAAATGGTTAGATATTTTTTCAGCCATATAACCTGTTGACAATGTCACGCGCTTAAAGCCCTTACGAGCCAAGGCACTGAGCAAAATTTCCAGAAACGGCCTGCCAGCAATAGGTGCCATGGGCTTAGGTAGATCGGGCACCAACTGACGTAACCGAGTGCCAAATCCCCCCGCCAGAACAATGGCTTCCATCAGGCGTTACCCTTGAAAATTGCGTTTTCTACCAAGCCGCACAAGATATGACCCAATATCAGGTGGCCCTCCTGAATTTTTGGTGTATCTGGTGAGGGGACCGCAAGCAAATGATCACAAATCTCGCTCATTGGCCCACCGAGGTTGCCGGTCAGTCCAACACACACTAAACCACGCGCCCGAGCCTCTTGCAGAGCGAGTAGAATATTGGGGGACTTACCAGAGGTTGAATAAGCAATGAACACATCGCCTTTTTGGCCAAGTGCTTGCACCTGCCTGGCAAACAATTTTTCGTAGCCGTAGTCATTACCAATTGCAGTGAGGATAGAACTGTCCGTGGTCAACGCGATTGCTGGTAATCCAGGCCGGTCAAAGGCAAAACGGCTGACAAACTCACCCGCAATATGCTGAGCATCAGCTGCACTGCCCCCATTACCTGCCAAAAGAATCTTTCCTCCTTGTTTCATGCAGTGTATACAGGATAATGCTGCAGCCTCAACACGGTCGATAAGGTTACTATCAGCCAACATAGCATTCATGATTGCCTGTGAATCGACTATCTGCGCCTCAATGTATTTCCTCAATTGATTCTCCATGCCTGCGTGCCATATTTGGTGAAGTGACAATTACTAATCTGACCGTCGAAGGAGCTTAAGGTCCGAATTACTTCCATGCGTCGCTCTGTAGGCACAAAGAACAACATAAAGCCACCTCCACCCGCCCCCGAAATCTTACCAGCAAGAGCGCCTGAGGCAATGGCGGCGTCATATATCTCATCTAGATACGGATTCGATACCGACTTGGCCGAGCATTTCTTATTTTCCCAACCTTGGCGCATTGATTCTACGAAGCCAGAAAAATCTCCGCGCAGCAGACACTCCTTCATTACCAGCGCTTCGTGCTTAATACCGTGCATGGCCTGCACGGCGCCAACCACCCCCGCCTTCACGTTACCACTCTGATCGGCAATGATCTTCGCCGACTCTCGTGATACCCCGGTAAAGAACAACACAAGTGAAGCTTCCAACTCGCAGATAATCCAACTCTTGATACGTAATGGATTGATTACTGCCCGATCATCAGCATAAAACTCCATGAAGTTGAAGCCACCAAATGTAGCGGAATACTGGTCCTGCCTGCCGCCCTGCAATCCACATTCCACTCGCTCAATACGAAAAGCCAAGAGCGCAATTGTATAATCATCAAGTGGCAGATTCAGCAGCTCCACAAACGCACGAATCATGGCAACCACTAGCGTGGAGGAAGAACCCAGGCCAGACCCCACAGGCGCGTCGCATAAAGTGCTGAACTGCATCGCAATGGCGCGGCCACCGTTGTAATGCTCGATCATATGATTGTAAACCGCCGCATGCAGGTCAAGCTTACCATCCAGCACATACGAGGCAGCGCAAGGCATTACCTTCTCCACCTGTTGATCGGTTGCGATGAAGCGAACCAGTGGTTCCTCCAAAGTTTCAATCACCGCATAAGCGTAACGATCTATTGCTGCATTGAGTACGTAACCGCCGTAGATATCACAAAACGGAGAAACATCCGTACCACCACCTGCAAGCCCTAGACGCAAAGGTGCACGTGCGCGAATTATCATATTGTTGATTCCAATACCCTTGCTCGGTTCATTTAAGCAACCCAAGAGCTTCACCCCCGAGGGTGAAGCAATATTTTTTTATGCGCCCGCTTCAACTTTTTCAAAAAGCCGAAGCATGCCATCACGCCCGAAACACCTCGTCAATTGCAAGACACGCAGCGGCACGGGAGAACCCCTTCATAATCAGATCAGCTCCCGCAGCAGACAATTCAGCGCAGCGCGCGGTATCGGACAGTAAATCCAGAACACCTTCTGCAAGGCCATTCGCACTCTCGCTTACTATGGCGTCAAGGCCAGATGTCACACCAACCCCCTCAACGCCAACCTGAGTCGAAACCACTGGAATTCCCTCACGCAAAGCATCCACTGTCTTACCTTTTACTCCTGCACCATAACGAAGCGCTACAAGCACCATACGCGCACGATCGAGATAGGGTTTGACGTCTGGTACCTGGCCTGTCACTACGACACGAGAACCAGCGAGAGCAAGAATTTCAGCTGGGGGCGCATAACCAACAAGGACCACGCGGGCATCTGGGCGCTTCTCCCATACACGCGGCATTACTTCATTTACTATATATAGCGCTGCATCCACGTTCGGAGCGTGAGGGAACCCCCCGACAAAAACTATGTCTGTCAACCCTTCGAAATGAGCAGCGTCGCGACGACAAATTTCATGAGCCTCATAATAATATGGCGGCAGTACGAAAACAGGCTTATCAGGAACTAAACGTCGTATCACCTCAGCCTCATCGGCACTTGGCGATATAATTTTATCTACACTCGAAAACACCGAGAGTTCTGCTTCCTTCATCCGATTTGCGTCAGCAAATTTATCAGGGTCAGCATATAACTCCGCCTCTCTTTCAAGCCTCACGTGATGCAAATCATGAGTGTAATATGTCAAACGAGCAGAAGTTAAATTTCGTAACGGATTAATGATATTTTCAGCAATTTCAGGTCGTGCCAACCACACTTCCTTCACGTATTTGCCATTTTCCATTAACCATGATTCAAGGGTCTGAGGTGATCGAATCAACATGACACCTTGACGCTCAAGATTATCGGCTGAAGGGCCTTCTGCCCTTCCTTCCACAGGGCAGAAGACGACCCGCCATCCAGTTGACGCCAATAAGGATAAATAGCTACTCATGGTGACATCGCCTGCATGACGATTCGGCTGCGGTACACTATATTCAACAACTAGAAAGACTGGCCGCTCATCAGACACCTGCTGCAGTAAAAACTCATCCTCCGATCCGCTCGGCTGCATGGGTAAAACAGTTGCAAAACGCTCAGAGAACTTCGCCTGATTGATGGTACTTATCTGATTTTGTCTCTCCTTCGCATCCCCATATGATGCGCCGCCGAGATGGACGATACGGCTTTTTGGCTCGCAAATAACCTTCAACCCGCGCTCTTGCACACGGAACGCAAGATCAAAATCTACATAAGATGCAGGAGCGTAACGAGCATCGAGCCCCCCCATGCCTAGAAATAAAGATGTCTTCATCAAAAAGCATGTGCCAGCAACACAGTCCACCTCCCTACGATAGGTAAAGGCTCCGTTTCTGGCATCTTTGTTACGGCCAATAGGATAACCCTGACCGCTTTGAAGCATTCGCCAACCGGCATCTTGAATAGAACCATCAACATTCAATAGCATTCCACCAACAAGCCCTGCGTTCGGGACATCCTCGAGCGCATCAACTAAATGACGAAGCCATCCAGAATATACGATTGTATCGCTATTTAAAAAACAGATGAAGCGCCCGCGCGCCACTTCGGCGCCTCGATTACATGCAAGCGAGAAACCCAAGTTTTCCGAATTTGAAATCTTAAATAACCCCCCGCTATCCGGTATGCCCCACAGAACTTGCTCTTCTGGACAATCGTCGACGAGAATAACTTCAAAAGACGGTTCACCCTCAAGACCAATGGAAATTGAGCGAAGGCAATTTTTGAGAACACCTAGCTCTCGATAAACGGGTATCACTATCGATACTACAGGAGCCTCTACCGGCGGGAAGTAAATTGGCGCTTCCCCATACATGCACACAAATGCACTTTCCAAGTTAAAATCTGACTTGGCAGCAACCACTTGCTGTACTTGGGCAGTGTCAGCATCCGCAGAAATCACTGGCACCACGGTGCGTTTTCTTTTCCACAAAAGATATTTATGGCCAATTTGCATCGTGAGCGTCCACCAGAGAATCTTGAGTGAACGACGAAACGTGCGACCCACCACCGGGTAACGCACCCCAACTTTACGAAGAGGCGCCGTAATCTGCCAACTTGTACTACTGACAACGAGATCCCTTTCAAATGTAGCATTAGCAGCCTCTGCACGAACTCTCTCTAACTCATGCAAGGCATCTTCGCGAGCAGCGCTTAACTCCAGCAAATCACCCTGCGCTTTCTGCAGCGCAACTAGAGAATTAGCTGAAAGCGAGTTAACCTGAAGAATTGCGGACTGTACCTTATTTGCGGCAAGCGATGGAGCTGCAACCTGAAGAGCGGACACTCCATGCCTTCTTACATCGAACTCCATAACCTTTACCATGGCTTCTGGACGCACAGCAAATGGCGCAACAGCCAGCAGCGGCCAAAGGACCGGGATCGATATTTTCGGTTCTATTTCGCTAATGAAATGAGATCGCGCCTGCTCAACATTATCGTGAAAAACGCAAGACATGGAAATCGAGGCCGCAAAATCCTGCCATTTAAAAGGCAGATCAACACAATCGCTGTTCCAGAACCCAAAACGACGCCCATATGCCGCCGCTACAATCGCCGCATGCAATGATCCGCACAAAACAAATTCTGCAGTCGTTAAACGATCAATAAATTCAAAAATACAAAGAGTATCATTATTTATATTTGGCCTAAGGATCGCACTACATCCACTTAATGCAAGGAGCTCATCGTCCGTTCTGATATCGTGAAAATGAGGAACCAAGAGGGTCTCACCCTTAATTCCAGGCAAAGAGCTTGGGGTGTAAAGCGCAGGGAGAAGCAACCCCGGATCCCCCATTGGAGTTTCTATCCCCAACCGCAATGCTGATCGTGACAAAGGGCCTCGAACGGCCAGAATATCGACAAGCCCACGACTCTTGTCGGTTAAACTATTTTCGTGCCGAAGCCCACATCCCCAATAAATAGTTCGGATACCCTGCTGAGTATCAAACTCTGATTCACTCTTCAACAACTCGTCATCCATACAGCTACCGACAATCCTAATGGAGTCTGCCTGCATGCCCGCACTGTAAAAAAGTTTTTGCATAAAAAAATCCGACAAAAAATCGCCGAAATTTTGAATTGGCTCACCATCCAGCCAGTATTTTGGATTGCGCCACATTTCAATAAACCCTAATCATACTTACTTTAATAGAATATTTAGAACCCGCCAAAAGAAAGCGAACCCTTTAATCCCCGCAAAAAACCTGCCACAATAAAAAAAACTTATTAACTCGATAAAAATTCAGCACCAGACATTCCTTTCAAATAAATATTTAATTCAAAAAAAACAGCGGATCGATCAAAAACGATCATTCCAGCCGCTCATTCTAGTGTTTTTAGCCGCCGCGAACACCTCACGAAAGCCAATTTCTGCATTACTCGCGCAACGCTCCCTGGAAAAGCTCATCAGGCTCATATGGGGCTCAGATCAGGTAGTCAGGGCGTATTCAAGCACATCCGGAGACTCATTCGCAGTTTTCCTGGACGTGCTGACCGGCGGGTTACTGCCAAACATTCTTACGCAGATAATCGAATGCCGGTAGGTAGTCATCTGCAAAGCACAGATCGAAAACTACAGCGAACACCTGGAGATGATGGCTCAGCGCTAGCTGAGTGGTTTCAAGAAGTCGTCCGAGGTATTCGGTGATGAAGGGGACGCAGGACGCCATCGCGGGCAGGCCGCGAAAGCTGTCCTCGTGGTGCAGGTTAAAGCGGTGACAGCCACGCTCTACTCCAGTACGACCAAAATAGACCGTCGCCACTGATCATCAGACTACGCAGCATTTGCATGGGAGGGGGCAAAACCATCACACCTGACAAAGCCCAATGGAACAAGGACAAGCACAAACAAAAAACGTTGCCCAATAAACGGACTCGGGCACTCGCGCCTACGAATCAACTCACCTCAAGCCTGTCACGCTTTTCCCCGGAATCGCCTTGCCGGTGTCTTGGGCAATAGAAGCGCTAGTCATCAAGGCAAAAACCAGAGAGTAGAAGCAGCCTTTATACGTAAGTGACGCTCCATGACATCGATAAGAAGAACAGCTATTGCGAAGCTGCCCCCAAATCTGGGTCATGGGCAACTCTGTCAAAAATGTGTCTGTTACAGAGCGTGTAACAATCAAGGTTCGAGGCGACGCTGCTGGTAAATCAAGTCGACGATTTCACCATCCGGGGCGTAACCACTGACAGTGTCACGCAGAAGTTGGCGAACCCGCGAATAATCATCCCGCTCAACGGCAGACAGCAACTCTATCAAGTTGCGCTGGAGCACTTCCCAAGGCAAATGGTCCTCCTTGGCACTCATGATCATCGGGTGCTGGGTAGCGGACACGTTGTCGCCGATCAGCAACTCTTCGTAAAGCTTTTCCCCGGGACGCAGCCCAGTAAACTCGATGGCAATATCGCCTTGCGGATTTTTCTCCGAGCGAATGCTCAAGCCAGACAGGTGAATCATCTTCTCCGCCAGCTCGATGATCTTGACCGGCTCGCCCATGTCCAGCACAAACACATCACCACCCTGCCCCATTGAGCCGGCCTGTATTACCAGCTGTGCCGCCTCGGGAATGGTCATGAAGTAACGGGTAATCTTCGGATGGGTAACCGTCAAGGGCCCGCCCGATTTGATTTGGCTGTGAAAGCGCGGAATAACCGAGCCAGACGAGCCCAACACATTACCGAACCGCACCATGGTGAAACGGGTCTTGTTGACCCGGGACACATTGGACTTGTCCCCGAACAACACCGGCGCCAACTCACGACTGAGGGCCTGCAAGGTCAACTCGGCCAGCCGTTTGGTGCTACCCATGACATTGGTCGGGCGTACGGCCTTATCGGTCGAGATCAGCACAAAGTTTGCAACACCAGCCTCCAATGCAGCCTGAGCGGTATTGAGCGTCCCGATCACGTTGTTGAGCACACCTTCGGCAATATTGTGCTCAACCATCGGCACGTGCTTATAGGCCGCCGCGTGATAAACCGTGTCCACGCTCCAGGTCTTCATTACATCCAGAAGTTTATGGGGATGGCGAATCGACCCCAGTATCGGTAACAACCGGACAGGCAACGACTCACGAGCAATACGATGCTCGAGCTCAGACAAAATGCTGTAAAGATTGAATTCGCTATGATCGAACAACAACAGCGTGGTCGGTCCAAGGGAGAAAATCTGCCGACAAAGCTCGGAACCGATCGAACCGCCCGCCCCCGTCACCAAAACCGTCTTGCCCTTGACACATCGAGCCAACAAATCAGGCTGAGCCGGTACCGAATCCCGCCCCAGCAGGTCAGCAATGTCGACTTCCTGAATGTTATCCACCTTGACCCGACCACTGGCCAGATCAGTGAAGTTCGGAACACTGCGCACATGGAGCGGGAAACCCTCCAGAAAATTGAGAATCTCCCTGCGCCGCGCACGGGTCGAAGACGGCAACGCCAGAAGAATTTCCTGAGCCCCGGTCATGTCGATCATCTGCTGAATATGCTTGGGCTTATAGACCCGCAACCCGGCAATCGAACGATCCGCGATAGAGGAATCGTCATCGATGAACGCCACAGGGCGCATCACGCGGCCCATGCGCAACGCTGCAACCAACTGATTGCCTGCCACGCCTGCGCCGTAAATGGCGACCTTGGTCAAACCATCGTCTCGATTGACAAACGGTACATGCTGCGCAGCGGTGAACCAATCACCCATGAAGTATTGACGCATGCACAGACGCAGGCCGCCAATGATTACCAGGCTTAGCCACCAGTAATTGAAGATGATGGAGCGCGGCACCACGGCCTGGTGATTGCTGTACCAGTAGACCACCACGGCGAGGATCAGCGAGGACAGACTGACCGCCTTGACGATGGCAATCAGCGCATCATTGCCGAAGTAGCGCATGACGGCGCGGTACATGCCAAAGCGTACGAAAAGGGGAATGGCAATAATCGAGGCACTGACGAACAGCCAGAAATGCGACTTTAGCGGATTGTACATGTCGTCGATGCCGAGGCGGACGATAAAGGCCAGCCACAAAGCAACCCACACCAAAACCACATCGGTGGCGACCTGTATCAGTCTTTTTTGCCTGCGAGGCAAACCAAGCAACACTCTGCGTATTTTATCCATTCAAGCTTTCGAGCCCGTAGCCCCCTCCTTTTACGCGGTCGTCGATCGGCATTGTAACCACAATGAGGACGAGATCGCCCAATACTTGCACAGGGCAGGACCCAGGAACGAGCATTTTACTCAAAGCGCCGCTATAATTCGCCCCTCTGACCGGTCTGCCGGACAGACAACGCGAGGACGCGAAACCCGGTCGAAAACCAGGACACGTTGCGGCTGTGGAGCTGCTCGTCGGCAACCATCAGCCAATCTCTCTGACCCCTTTCGAGCAGGCGATTTACGTGGGGCACTTACGACCAGACGCTGCGACCTGGCTCAATATGCGTATCTGGAATGTAGGAAATTTCTTGGGAGTTAACCTCTGACCGTGGGATGATAGAAAAAGTGCAAATCATCCGGCAGGAACTTTATTTCTGAGCATTAGCACACCTGAATCGCTCGACACATGCACTGTTTTCTGAACGAATAGCTCAAGCTTGTCATGGTAGCGAGCACACCGAGTACGCGCACGCCATACGAAACCGCTTCAGACTTTACCCCCCTCCTTGCAGCGGGGGCATTCTACGTGGAGTAGATCCCGCGATCGTAAAAAACTGGAAACTAGACGGGATGGAAAAAGTGACACTACACCCTCCTACAAGATTACAATCATCGACTGTTTTGACAACCCGGTATTTCGAATGCTAAACAACTCAATTGCCGCTGCCATGGCAGACATAGCGACGGCTGTAAAGCGCTATTCTCTGGTAGGCATGCTCGGATGGCAGGATGTACGTCAACGGTATAGGCGCTCTGCTGTCGGACCGTTTTGGCTAACCATCAGCATGGGCGTTATGATTGGTACTATTGGCCTCGTATTTGGCCAAATATTTAACTCCCCCATGAAAGACTTTCTGCCATTTCTTGCAGCAGGTATGATTCTCTGGAGTTTTATTTCTACCTGCGTGTTAGAGGGCTGCACCAGCCTCATTGCCGCAGAAAGCATTATCAAACAACTCCCCATCCCATTATTCGTGCATATTTTACGCACGATATGGCGCAATACTTTGATCCTCGCGCACAACATCGTCATTTTCCCGCTTGTGCTGCTGGCTGTTCAGAAACCATTGGGTCTTGGAGCACTGTTGAGTGTCCCGGGCTTTGCGCTGCTTGTTCTCAATCTGGCATGGATCAGCTTGATATTGAGCCTTTTATGCGCTCGATATCGCGACCTCCCGCAGATCATTGCGAGCGTCTTGCAAATTGCCTTTTATTTGACGCCAATCATGTGGCTTCCAAGCCTGCTACCAGGACGAGCCGGCACCTATTTACTGGATTTGAACCCCATCTATCACCTCGTTCAAATAGTCAGGGCCCCCTTGCTCGGACAGGATGTGAGCACTGTTAGCTGGTGCGTGGCCGGGGGCATGGCTCTGTTTGGCTGGTGCATAGCGATCATCATCTATGGCCTCTATAAACGTCGCATTGCTTATTGGCTCTAAGAAGAAAACTATTATGGCTTCTATTGAATTTCATAACGCATGCGTTGATTTCCCTATCTATAACGCAAGTGCTCGCTCTCTGAAAAAGCGGCTGATTCAAGTCGCTACAGGCGGCAAACTCAGTGCCAACGATCAAGGTCGAGTGATCGTCAGAGCACTGGAAGACCTTACTTTTTCCCTCAATGACGGAGAGCGGGTTGGATTGCTCGGTCATAACGGCGCTGGCAAAAGCACATTGCTCAGACTGCTGAGCGGTGTATACGCCCCCTCCGCTGGCACCGCCAGTATCAGCGGCGAAGTCGCTTCCCTCATTGATATTTCATTAGGGATAGACCCGGAGGCATCCGGCAGGGAAAACATCTTCATGCGCGGCATCCTGCTTGGGATGACAAAAAGCGATATTGCAGAAAAACTCGACGAAATCATTGAGTTTTCAGAACTGGGCGACTTCATTGACATGCCGGTACGCACGTACTCTTCCGGCATGCACTTGCGCTTGGCCTTTGCGGTATCGACGACCATCAGACCTGAAATATTGATCATGGATGAATGGCTGTCGGTAGGGGACGAAGGCTTCAAGCACAAAGCAGAAGCTCGGATGAACGAACTGGTCCAAGCCACCAGCATTTTGGTGATAGCCAGCCACTCCCGTGACCTGGTGATGCATACATGCAATCGGGTCATTTGGCTGGAGCACGGCAGAATAAAAATGGATTCAGATCCGGAAACAGTTACCCGAGCTTATTTTGGTAACTAATATTTTCCTCCGTGCCTGTAACCTTCATTAAGCTAAAAGAAACAAGAACGCCGATTTGTTAGATATGTTCGTGAGTACAAACATATCTAACAAATCGGCGCTCTTGTTTATGGCCTACCTTCAATATATTGAATAGCACAGCATGTGCCATTCTTAATCCTCACGCGCCTCTCAATTCCATGGCGGATGCCCCAACCGGAAATTTTGAGCTGCGCACCTGAGAATTATCTGACCGGGCTTATAATTGCAGCCCCATCGTTAAATCAATGTGTTGACTCCGGATTATCCAATAACCAAGCGGCAAAGCGCTCCAATCCATGATCGAAACTCACGAAAGGGACCCACCCCAAAGACTGTTTGGCGCGCTCGATATCCAGGACACTGACAGGTACGTCAAATCCGCGACCCGACAAGTACTGACGCCTTGCATTTCGCCCCGCGACCCTCTCGATCGCGTCAAGAACCTCATTGAGACTATGTCCGCGCCCTGAACCTATATTGAACACATGCTCTTCACCGGATCGCGCTGACGATGCCAACAACGCTCTCACCACATCAGAGACATGAATGTAGTCGCGTACAATCGTGCCATCGCCCCAAATCTCAACCGTCTCGCCACGCAGGACTTTGCCAAGGAATACGGCAACCGCGCCTTGGCTAGCATAGGTGCGCTGCCCCTCACCAAAGGGGTTTGCAAGACGTAGAACAGTATAGTCAAGGCCGTATAAGCGATGGAAAAGCGCCAAATACTTCTCGATCGCCAACTTGGCAATTCCATAGGAACAGGCCGGGTCAGTAGCATGGGTTTCTGGAATAGGTACTTGCGTAGGCTCTCCATACACCGTACCACCGGAGGAGATAAAAATAATCTTCCTCAGGCCGGACTTCACCGCGAGGTTTAGCAGGCGGATGGTCGCAACGACATTGCTCTCCACATCGAAGACGGGATCAGCATTTGAAGACTTGGGGAGTGTAGTAGACACAAGGTGATAGCAAACATCGCAACCTTCCAATGCCTTGGCGACTTCGGCCTCACTGGTGAAGTCTCCTTCGCAAAGCTCGAAATTAGGATGATTGGAGTGGGATTCACCCAACGGCACCACATTGGGACGATCGAAACAGCGCACCAAATGCCCCTGATCGAGCAATGCGTCTATCAAGTGGGTGCCTATGAAACCACGCCCCCCCAAAACCAGGGACCGCTTAACGGGATTAGGGGAAGTGTTCTCGGAATTGTTCAACGTTGCCCTCCAGCGCTTGAAATGGTTGGACTGCCGCCTTATGCAGCAGCAGACAAGGCGGGCGTGACCTTCCCCATCCTTAGCAACCATTGCAACGACCTACACTTTAATTTTTAACGGAACACACTGTGACAGCTAATGATACGTCAAGAGAGGCGGCTTACCAAATTGCCGGAGACGCCCGTCTCGCTCTCAGTGCAGGCCTGGCAATCAGCCGGACCTGCCCTGTGAGCCCTCCCCTTAACGCTAGCTGTCCTGCTTACAGCAAGTCCGGCTACAGGTCTTTAACAGTCATGCCAGAGCCTTCGGCCTTCGCCGACTCCGCCCTGTGCTGCTGAATGTCACGCTCGAACAAACGAAGATATTGAGAGGCAACGGCGTCAATTCGATATCGACTGGAAACGCCTTTCACCAAGCCGACGGCTTCCTGGTATTTCCGTTCATCTGTCGCGAACGCTGCAATCACGCGGGCCGTGCTCTCGATTGGGACTACCCAATCTTCCAACTCGATAATCTCCCCTGCAACACCGCTCTCTATCGTCAACATGTTTTTGATGTCGCCAACGTCGGTGGCAATGTATGGCTTGCCGGCAAACAGGCAATCGACAATGGTCAGAGGGAAACTCTCGGACCTGAAGGTCGATAACATGATGCCCATGTCCGCGGCAGCATAATGGCCTACGGAGTTATCACTAAAGCCAGCCAGGTAAACGAAGTCCGGCGCACCTGCTTGACAGTACTCATCGTACACCAGGCCATTACCGACCAATATAATACGGATGTCCCGACCGGAAAGTGATCGCGCAAGTTCTACCGCCTGGATAGCTTCGCCCCAGCCTTTATCGGGAATTGCCCGACTGACACAACACAATACAAAAGCATCCTCCGGTATACCCATCTGCACGCGCGAGATTGGAACGATTTCCGGCGGCTGCAACCCGTTAGGAACCTTGACGAAACGGGGAGAAGACTTGTCGTACAGCGAGATGTCCGAGAAAGGAACAAGATTCTTCTCAGCGGTATAGACCCATGTACTGACACCTTTGTCAGCAATGCGCAACTGTTCATCAGTCACTCCATTGCCATGTTCAATCATCCCGTGCAGAGCAGCCACGTGGGCGCCGAGCTCGGAAAAAACATCCGGGACATCGACCGGGTACTTCTGAACGTACCACTGGTGGCTATTAAGTGCTTCAATTCCGAAATCATGAATGATCTCTTTCACTGATTCGATATTCGACGTCTCGATCACCGGCACGTCGTTTCTCAGCATCTTGCGAACACCGTCTTCGCGTTTTGGTATACCGGCGCTAAACAAGGAAACGGAAATACCCTGGCGTTTAAACTCGTTTGCAAGTCGAATCGGAAGAATTTCGGCACCGCCCGGATAGAAGCCGATGGTGGAAACCATCACGTTCGGCAGTCGGTCAGCCCTTGCACGAACAATCGAATCATGGTCATACCAGCGTAGAAACTCTTCTGCGGAGCCCCCGACATAGTGGTCATACAGCTTCTTGCTGGATTCCTCGCAAGCCTCAAGCACCGACATCGGAACATTGTAGAGGGACTGAACCGTTCTGTTGGCCACCCCGAGCTCGCGATAAAAGACCTCTTTGCGATAAGTGGTGTTGGCAGTACTTGCATAATGTCGACGGAAGAAGTTTGTACCCTCAGTGGAGTAAGCAATTTTTCCGCCGCGCAGGATGTGCAAATAGAAGACCCAGTCACCGGCAACTTTCATTGACAACCACGACTGATCATCCAGCAGAGGCATATCAACGGGACGCTTGAAAAGCACGCCACTGGCATTAGGTATTGTATTTTTAATACCCAACGCCGCGCGCACTTCGTTATGCGCCGTGCTTACATAGGAACCCGCCCATTTATTCGCACACTCCAGATCACTTACATAGTTAAGGAACTGGTCCGGCATAACAACTTCGTCGGTGGTTACGAACTCACATTTCGAGTACGCAAGCATGACCGCTTCATCATCAAAACAACTGACAAGCGCCTCCAGAAAACGCTCATCACAGTAGTCATCGCTTTCAGCGACCCACACCAGGTCACCTGTGGCCGCCTTGATCCCCTTAGCCCACTGATGAAAAACGCCACCCGAATTCGTCTCATTGAATAACAAGCGCGTTACATCAGGGTACTTTTCCGCATAACCAGTTAACACCGAACGGCTATCATCAGTCGAACAGTCATCCATCAGGATAACTTCTATATTTTTGTAAGTCTGCCCATAAATACTATCCAGCCGACGAGCAAGGTAGCTTTCATGATTATAGTTTGGAACAATTACCGAAACTTTTGGCATAATGATACTGGAGTCAATATCCAGCAAAGCGCGTGTTGTTTCGTTCAACCGACCAAAACCGGTGATACTGTCTGGCTCAAGGAAAAGTCCTTCCTGCCAATTGTTCCAGGCATTCACGAACAGTAGACGGCGATCCTCGGGGAGAACTTTTCTCGCGCCTCTGATCGCCGCGTCAAGCCAACGTCCATAGTCACGAATGTGAAAGCGCGAATACACCAGAGGAGAATATTGCTTAAGCGCAGTTTCATCACGCCCCAATGAAATCGCGTGGAAAACCGGAGTAGTACGAAGATGTGTTTTCTGCGCTCGCACGATCCCTTGCGAAGCAACAAGGTTATACGGAACGGTATCTATTCCATTCTTGTTTTGCGGTGTAAATACGCCAGTTTCGCCCGGCACAGGATCTGCAGAAAGATCAAGCGCGGCGTCACACAAACCATCCAGGTCCTGCGCCAACTCTTCCGAACCCGCGAAGCCAAACTGAGCAATCAAGTACACGCCGTCACACAGTTCATTCAAACGCTCACGTAGCTTGCGAATTGAATCAACGATGTCTTCGTCATACTCATTGAGCTTAACCACGATGACGGGTCGCTCATCAACCTGCACACATCGCTTATCAGCTAGAACTGCAACAACAGGCGTAATCAAGTTATTCGCCAGGCCTTCCTGATGCAAATCTATTTGAACGCAGAAATTAAAGTCGATTTCTGTATGGGCAAGAAAAATGTCCAGAGGCTGTGGCGACGCTTGCACAACCGAATCTGCGCTCAGTTTGAAGCAAAAGCCAAACAAGCCATGGCTCTTGGCACTGAGTGCCTGCTGGGTGAGCACACGCCCATCCAACGAATCATACAACCCAAGCATCTTGTCAGGGCGTGGTCGCTGCGAATTGCCTTTGGCAGCGAATCTGGCACTACGCAACGCCTCCCAGTCAGGCGATACATAGAACGCGAGCAACTTGATGTCGCTGTTAACTTCACCAAAACGGATGTCGTTTTCGTGATTAATGAGTGCGTCCGGTACCGCTATTCTATGCTCCGCCGCGCCAGTGACAATGTAATGCCAAAGCGGGTTGAGACCAATGTGTTGAATGTCTTTGTAAAGTGCCAGGTAGGCGCGCGTATCAAAGTCCATGGAAGGATTTTTACCTTCGCGCCAGCCCTGTTCACAGTAGTGCCTGAGCGGATCTACCGAGACCTCCGGTACATCGCTGTACATCGCAAGGTAGTACTTCTCGTCGAACAATCCTGACTTTTTGACGGCTTCGATCTGTGCCTCGAGCACAGCCTTTAGGACCGGTATCGGTGTATATTCACCATACGGATTGAAAACCGCATTGCGCCCGACGGGACGACGCTTGACCGCCGTCATTTCGCAAATGCGAACTGGCAATCTGATTGGACGACCTTCGAGCTGTCCGCATTGAATGTAGTGAAGCAGCGGATGAACCTGAGCCTCGGCAACATCAGGGTTAGCCAACAGATAATCCGAAGGACTGAAAGCGGCGCAAGGATTGCGATTTTCTATCCAGCCCTTGAGCATGTAGTGCTTGAGTGGATCAGTGCTTTTTGCCCGCACATCTGCATTATTGGCCAGGTAATATTCCGGATCAAACAACCCGCTTTCTTGAATCTCACGAAGAGTGTTTTCGTTATAAAGCTCTCGACGACGCCTTAACGAGTCGACAACTTTACTCCATGTCAGCGTTCTGACGTTATGGACAGACTCTCGCACAAACCCTGAAACCATGCGCACAGACGACATTAAACGCCAGGAATGCGAAGAGAGTAATGCCTGGAGTTCCTGCTGCGTCTTGAGCAGATCAGCCTTCAGACTGACATTCTCTTTTTCGTGATCAACCAAAACGGCTTTGAGATCGACTAACTGCCTGTTGAGCACACCCACAGATTGCTCAAGACTGGCGATATGCCGGTCACGCTTAACCAAAGAACCCATGAGCTCTTTTAACTGCGATTCACGTTCGAACAGAGTCGGATTCAATGACGCAATTCGCTGATTCAAATCCTCGATCTGTTGAGTCAAGTCCTGGATTTGAAGGGCGCGCGCACCTATTTGTTGACGACTTTCCCGAATCAGCCTGGCCGCGTCAAACGCGAGATCCAACTGCTCTACCGTAAACGCTTCTGTACGTTCTGGTACCTGCCTGTCATATCCGAAGACATCAAAATCTTCGGCATACAACCCTTTAATAAAATTCGCACTTCGTTCCGTTATAAAATCAGGAAGGAAGGGAATGACATTTTCACTTGGTGAAGGCTCTGCAAAAGGATCGGCGGCCTGCTCACCGAAGTGCTCCGATAATGCTTTATGGAGTTCAGGGGAACTTTCAATTTTGACCAACAAGGAATAATTGATCAGATCCGGACGCAATAGCGTGGCTTGAGGCGCCCAAAAATCTTTTTCAGGTGAAGATGCGCTATTACTAGCGAGATACTCCAGAAACGCCTCAAAAGCCGAAGCAATATCCGCTGCGCTTTTTACCGGCTGCTGTAACAACTCAAACTTTGGATACGATGCGACCTGCTGCGGATCTTGCAACAGTATTTTCGACTGCCATGCAGAGAAGATGCGCTCATAAGGGTTTCGTACGGCGGCAAATCGAAAATATGTATCAGAAAGAAGAGGTTCCAAAAGGTCGTCTATTTCCAGCCCGCTGACATGGGGCGCAACCTTGTGAAACTCGTGAACAACTTGATCAGAATTGCTACCCGCAGCCTCACCGACGCCACGCAAGGCCTGCGAACAACCTTCCAGCGACGCAAACCACCACTTCAGGGAAGTACTCGCAACCTTGGGGGTACTAACGTATAAAACCTTGTACTTTTCGGAACGGAAACTGTTCCACTTGAGATAGTCAAAGACTTTTTGTTTGTCCACTGATGACAAATCACTAATATTTAGCATATGCGTCAAAAAATCCTATGGGCATGCTGACTCTCAGCAACGCACTTCCAATCGAGTAAATTATCTGCACTAATCCGAACACCCTGTAAGACGGCTACAACCATAGCCCTACATAAAAGGGTAACACTTGCAAATGACCACTCCCTGGTTCCAGCGACGACTATACGTCGACGACGTTAGCCCCCTTGGGCCGAGCGAACCACAAGCGCGGTCACTGACCCGGAGCAAACAAGCGCGAAACCAACCAAAACTGATTTATAACATTTTTTGGTCTTAACATTCAAAATAGCTCAGAAATACCGGGGTTCTTACCTATGGCCTAGCCGCAGCGCCCAACAAAAAAGGCTCAAGCCCCTACCGCCAAGAGCGAAAATCACCTCAAACCCAGGCACGTACACGGTGGACCGAATCGTTGACGGGACACAGGACGGTGCACCGCTCGAAACCATCCTGACCCAGGCTTGCGCCCCTCCCGAAACAGCCTGATTTGCTTATTTAAAGGGCTGCCCCCATCCACCTGGACAAAAAACCAGAATATTGAGGAGCAAAAAACCAATAAAGAGCCAACAGATTGTATACAAAACCAACGACATCGACCAACCAGCCAGAGCTCCATCAGTAGAGAAATACAAAAAAAAGAGCCACTCACACGGAATGACTCAATTCACAAAATTCAATACCAAAAACTGCTAAAGCACGAACTCAGGTATAACTCTTACACGTTTTCACTGCGTGATTCTTGGCAATATAATAAGCTTCATGCAACTGCATATGCCGCTCCACCCGTACAGAGGGGTCACCAGGAGTTCTAAACAAAGACGTTGTTTTTGGCACATAAGCAAACGTATTGCCGTAACCATAGCGCAACCAAAGATTCCAGTCTTCGAGACTGCTCATATCGGTTTGAAATCCACCTCGCTGCAAGTAGAGATCCTTTTGAAAAAGGAGAGACTGGATCGCTATAAAGTTGTGATCCAACAGAACATCATAGTCATATTCTTGCTTGAGAATCGGAGGTACAGCATGGCTAACCTCAAAGTATTGCTCTTCCACGCCACTGGCAACAGTGCCGACTTCCAATGCCAATGAGTAGGCCGCTACCGCATCAGAATTTTTCGCCAACGCACCAACAAGCACCTCGACATGATCCGCAAAAAGCAAATCATCATCATCGAGAAACATGCAATATTTTCCGGCTGCCTTTTCGAGACCATAATTACCGGTAACCGAACGACCGACTTTATCGAGGGAGTAGTAACTGACACTCATTCCCTCCGGAAACTCGAAATCAGCCACAACCGAGCTCATCGTAGAACCGCCATCCTCAACGACTATCAACTCGATATTCGGATACGTCTGATTAAGCACGGACATCATGGACTGCCTGAGAAACTCTCCTCGATTCTTGTAAGTTCGAGTAACCACAGTAACAAGAGGGTAATCGGCCAATGGCTCACCCACTTCCCAGAACGCCCCATCCCTGATCATTTCATAATCAAAGCCCCGAAAAGGGAAATAGCAGTTTTCACTCGGCCCCTTGCCCTGCATAAAATACCGAGCCTTCTTGAATATCACACCGAAGTTTCTGAACACATCGCGACGGGCACCAGCATAGGGTTCCGGACGGAGCAAAAGCAGGCACTGCAAGATAAAGCCACCCACTCTATCGCTCAAATTCCCATAGCGTAGCCTGATATAAGCATTGGCCAGCGTGCTGCCGGTATACTGAATCGGTTTTATATGATGCTCATGCTCATAGGTATAATGATAGACGACGGCGGACGGGCAATACTTGAGTTGGTATCCATAGGACCTGAAGCGATAGGAAAGCTCGACATCTTCGCCATACATGAAGATCTCGCGCTCGTATCCACCGACTTCAACGTAAGCCGACCTTCTTACGAGCACGCAAGCATGGGACGACCAGTTGGTTTCCAACGTTACCGGATCGTAATATTTAGGATGCTCATAAGGTGCCTGCCTCAACTCCCAGGATGCCACCTCAGCCTTGGCATCAGCCAAAGCATCGGCCACCACTCTGGTTATAGAGTCTTTGGCAAAAACGATATCCACATTACTAACAAGAAAATACTCAGAGCTTCCTTTATGGATTGCCTTTTCATGCCCGGCACCAAACCCGACATTGTCGCCTTCCAGAATGTCGAAACCAGCCACTTCCTGACCAAGCAATGCCTGCCAACGCTGCAATGCTTCGAGGGTGCTGTCCGAAGATCCGTTATCAACAAAGAACATATTGAATTTGCTGAGCGGGTAACTTTGCGCCCTTAACGATTCAAAAAAACCATCAATCCACTTGCCACTATTGAACGTCACCACCGACACATCAATAACGGGTTGCGCCTGGGCGACCGACGAGTTCTGGAACCGTGAAAAACGACGATTCAATATAGCCTGTATCGCCTTGGTATTATTTCGCGAATAAATCACTAACATTATGTTCTCGCGCAAACGCTTGAAAAACAAATGTATACGAACACGAATCCACACAAGGAAAGGAAACTTTTGGTAAAAGGGCCGAATGAACGCTTTAGACTTGGCCAAAAAAGAGCGCAGCCCTCGAAAAAAACGTGTTACGACTTGCCAAATCTTTGAAGCAACCATACTGAATAAACCACTCATTAAAATCGAACCCCCTAACCAATGCAACTTAGCGACCTGCAAATATCACAACATCAGCGGCAGGTACATCCCAAGACGCTCTACAAGAGAGGCAACCATGCAAACCTGTGTTGATATGTGTTTCTGACGCTTTTTAATTACACTACTTGCTCCGACTCTCCAGCTTTGTAGGTGCATGCGATAAATAGCAGTGGAGCATAAGCGACGACCATACCAAAAAATCCGGAAATCCACCCACTTGCTACAGCGATCGATAACGGCATGAGCCATACAAAATTAATAGTGATCGATGCCAGCACTACTGTTTTATGGCTACGGTGCTTGCGAGAGGCATATTGATAACCATGGCTGCGGTGGGCTTCATATACTTTTTCACCTCGCAAAAGCCTGCGCATCAGGGTCCACGTCGCATCAACAACGAAAACGCCAAGCATGATCAACCAGCTCCAGAGCAACTCAGGCGACTTGGAGGCTGCCTCAATGGACATCCCTGCCAATACAACCCCCAAAAAACCACTGCCTGCGTCTCCCATGAAAATTTTCGCCGGCGGATAGTTCCAACAGAGAAAACCCGCGACCGCTGCCACCAGAGCCAGAGGCCCCCACGCCAGTTCGAGGTTTGCGCCAAACCAATAGACCAGCAACATTCCGAGGCAGACACTGATCGCTTCAGCACTGGCCAAGCCGTCAATGCCATCCATGAAGTTGTAAAGATTCAGCATCCAGACCAAATACAGCACAAACAAAATATTCCCAATCCACCCTGGATCAAGGGTAGCGCCAAAGAGCGTGACGCAAGGAGAGCCTCCCAGCCAATATAACGCCCATATCGAGGCAGCAAAATGGCCTAACAGGCGCCACCTTGCAGCGATATGCCCGTGATCATCGGCAAAACCGATAAGCGCGACCAACAGGCCGCTCCCCAGCAAACCAAAGAGCGTCGCCAGGCTCATCAAATCAAGACCGCGAAGGATCAGAAGCGCCAACAGAAAGGAGACAACAATAGCTACACCTCCACCCCGAGGAGTAGGCACAGAGTGAGAGCTGCGCTCGTTTGGTATATCCATCAAGCTTTTGGACAAAGCATAACGACGTAAAACAAGCGTCAGCCCCCAGGAAACAACGAATACTGCAAGTAGCAGCCACAAAAAAGTCATTTCGTCTGCGCGTCCAGATAGTGACCTGCGGTTTGGCGCATGGCTTCATCCATGTTGATGGGTGGTGTCCACCCCAATAATTCACGATTTTTGCTGATGTCGACCTGCAATGACCCGCAGATCCGTTGAGCAACGGATTGCTTTCTCAATGCCGAAGCCGCCACTACCAGCAACCACTCTGGCAATGGCAAGAGCCAGGCCTTCGTCCCGAGCGCATTGCCCAGGCGACGTAGCATTTGAGTTGTGGACAAGTCCTGGCCATCACTGACCAGAAAGGTTTGGTTCGCTGCGGCAGGATGATCGATACAGGTGATTACAAGGTCCACCAGGTTTCCGATCGCCACAAGACTACGCTGATTCCGGACCGCTCCCAACGGTAACGGAATACCTTTGTTGAGCCAGCGCAGCATACTCAGAAAATTGGCTTTAACCCCCGGCCCATAGATCAATGGCGGGCGAATAATCACCACTTCCATTCCCGTTTCACGAGCAAGTTGTCTCAGGGCTTGTTCAGCCTCGTGCTTGGACACGCCATAAGGATCCACCGGAGCCGGAGTATCGTCAGCCTTGAACGGCTTGCCTGGCAGGGTGCTTTCGCCATTGACCTTGATCGAACTGATGAAGATGAAGCGTTTGACTCCCGATTCAGCGGCGCGCTTTGCCAACCGAAGAGTGCCCTCCACATTGACCTTGCGAAACTCGGCCAAGGCATCAGAGGCGATTTCGTTCATCACATGAACTCTGGCCGCCGCGTGGACGACCGCACTTACATCCTTCAACTCAGACAAGGCTTCAGGATCATTCAGATCAAAGGGTACAACCGGGCATAAACCCTGTAACCGGGTGAGACCGCGAGCGGCTGCGATCGGAGCGAACTGTTTGTCCACCAACATCCTGAAAACCAGCGCCTCACCCACGAAACCGCCTGCCCCCGTGACCAATACCTTTGGGGCTGTCATTGAGCTTTGTTTCCTATCAATGCGGTGACCCAACAGATAAAAAAGAAGAAAATCTTGTCCCGTACCCGACGCCTGCATTGCCAGGCACTGAAGGACAGTTTCATCAGTTCCGTTCGCCGTAATTGTAGCAAGACGCCTTCTAAGGGCTTCGTCCCCTGCCCCACCAGATCTGCAATCAGGCGAACCTGACCGAACCACCAACCGTCATGAATGGTTTTGTAACGAGCGATCAACGGACTCAGACCTGTGTTGGCACCGACCTGATTACGCTCGTGCTGCCGGTAATCCATGCTGGGTAACGGGTCGATATACCAACGGTAACCATGACTGCGCGCAAAGGCGTAGCAGTACCAGTCATGCAAAGTTACACCTTGCAGTTGCTGCCAGTTGGCGAGCATCGAGCCTTTCAAGGCTTCTACCAGGCTTTTTCTAAAGACATAGGTGCAGCCAGGCCCCGCTGCCTCGAACAAAAAATCCCAGGCGACCTGAGGCTGCGCCTTGTCCAGCAGCTGGGTTCTGCCGCTTGGCCAGAACGCCGTCACGTTACTGGAGTAGGCATCTACTCCTCGCGCCTGCAGCGCCTGGGTTGCTCTGTGCAGCTTGTCGGGATACCAGATGTCGTCCTGGTCGGCAAAGGCGACGAAGTCGTAGCCATCGAAGTCAACGTCCCGGATCAACCGAAAGAAGTTGCGCGATGCTCCGCCGAAGCGATTGGCATCCGGAAGCACTACAACTGCTGGATGCTCAGCCGCATAAGCTTTACACCACGCTTCGGTGCCGTCAGTAGAGGGGTCGATGCTAATGTGCAGGGTAACGTCGACCGATAACTGGCCGAGAATCGAGACCAGTTGCTCCTCAATCCACTGCATTCCGTTGTACGCAGCCAGCAAAACTGCAACCTTGGGATGTTTTACTGGCATGCTATTCCTGCTTGCACGGATTAAACGCTAGGTTTGAAAGTAAACCCTCTCGACTCAGAGGGAATCCAAATCCAGCAGTTTTTGCAGGTACTGACCATAGCCAGTCTTCTTCAGCTTATCGGCCTGAGCGCCCAACTGTTCAGCGGTAATCCAACCGTTGTTGTAGGCGATCTCCTCCAGGCAGGCCACTTTCAAGCCTTGACGCTGCTCGATCGTGTGCACGAAGTGACTGGCCTCGAGCAACGAGTCGTGAGTCCCCGTGTCCAGCCAGGCAAAACCGCGTCCGAGCATTTCTACATTGAGGGTGTTCTGCTCGAGGTAGGCGCGGTTAACGTCGGTGATTTCCAGCTCGCCACGCTCCGATGGCTTGATGTTCTTGGCGATCTCGACAACATCGTTGTCGTAGAAGTACAAGCCGGTCACTGCATAGTTGGATTTTGGCTTCAGCGGTTTCTCTTCAATGCTAAGAGCGCGACCGGTTTTGTCGAACTCGACAACACCGAAGCGTTCCGGGTCGGAGACGTGGTAGCCGAATACGGTAGCGCCATGTTGTTGAGAGCTGGCGGAGCGCAGGTTGTCCGAGAAGTGCTGACCGTAGAAAATGTTGTCACCCAGGATCAGACAGCAAGGATCCTTACCAATGAACTCTTCACCGATGATGAACGCTTGCGCCAGGCCGTCCGGGCTAGGCTGTTCGGCGTAAGTCAGCTTGATGCCGTACAGGCTTCCGTCACCGAGCAGTTTACGGAAGCAGGGCAAATCTTCCGGAGTAGAGATGATCAGAATTTCGCGCATGCCCGCGAGCATCAACACCGATAGCGGATAGAAGATCATCGGTTTGTCGTAGATCGGCAGCATCTGCTTGGACACGCCAAGGGTCAACGGATGCAGGCGCGTACCTGAGCCGCCGGCGAGGATGATGCCTTTACGATTTGTCGTGGTCATTTATTCAGAACTTCCCTAAGCATTCGGGTTACGCCACTTTGCCAATCCGGCAAGTGTAGAGAAAAATTGTCACGCAGCTTCTGAGTATTCAAACGCGAATTCAGAGGCCGGCGCGCAGGTGTTGGATAAGCCGTCGTTTCAATCGGATTGACCGCCGTTACGGCGAGCTGCTCGCCGTTGTCTTGGGCGAAACCGATCACATGGCTAGCATAGCCGTGCCAGGACACATCACCACTGGCCGCCAAGTGATACAAGCCAGAAAGCTGGGGACGTTGCAGAACTTGCTGAATGGCCAACGCGGTTACGTCGGCAATCAGGTCTGCCCCCGTCGGGGCTCCGATCTGGTCGGCTATAACACTTAATGTTTCGCGATCCTTGGCCAAACGCAGCATGGTTTTGGCGAAGTTGTTGCCTCGAGCGCCATAGACCCAGCTGGTGCGGAAGATCAGATGCTTGCATCCCGACGCGGTAATTGCCTGTTCACCGGCCAGCTTACTGGCGCCGTATTGATTCACCGGGGAGACTTCATCTGACTCTTGCCAGGGGGTAGAACCCTGGCCACTGAAGACGTAATCAGTGGAGTAATGAATCAGCCAAGCACCCAGAGCCAAGGCCTCTTCGGCCATCAGTTGGCTTGCCTGACCGTTCACACGGTCGGCCAGTTCGGTCTCGGACTCAGCTTTATCAACAGCCGTGTAGGCCGCAGCGTTGACGATGACGTCGGGTTTGACCAGGCGGATCGTGGCGCGCAACGCGTCGAGATCCGACAGGTCACCACACAAACCATCGACCGTATGACGATCCAGGGCAATCAACTCGCCAAGCGTTGCCAGGGAGCGTTGCAACTCCCAGCCCACCTGGCCGTTTTTTCCCAGCAAGAGGATTTTCATGCTTTGTTCGAGCGATCCGTGTAGTTCTTGTCGATCCACTGTTGGTAGCTGCCGCTCTTCACATGCGCTACCCACTCAGTGTTGTTCAGGTACCACTCGACAGTCTTGCGAATACCGGTTTCGAAAGTTTCTTCAGGCACCCAACCCAATTCGCGCTGAATTTTGCTGGCATCGATTGCGTAGCGCTGATCGTGGCCCGGGCGATCCTGGACGTAGGTGATCAAACTGGCGTGCGGGCGATGAGCGGAGTCCGGACGCAGTTCGTCGAGTAGTGCACACAGGGTGTGCACCACTTCGATGTTTTGCTTTTCGTTGTGGCCACCGATGTTGTACGTCTCACCGATACTGCCTTCGGTAACGACTTTGTACAGAGCACGGGCGTGGTCTTCGACATAGAGCCAGTCGCGAACCTGGTTACCTTTACCATAGACCGGCAGCGGCTTGCCTTCCAGCGCATTGAGGATGATCAACGGGATCAACTTCTCAGGGAAGTGGCACGGGCCGTAGTTGTTCGAACAGTTGGTGACCAAGGTCGGCAGGCCGTAGGTACGGCTCCAGGCGCGAACCAGGTGATCGGAACTGGCCTTGCTGGCCGAGTACGGCGAGCTTGGCTGGTACGGCGTGGTTTCGGTAAAGAGGTCTTCCGGACCTTCGAGGTCTCCGTAGACTTCGTCAGTCGAGATATGGTGGAAGCGGAAATTGGCTTTGCGCTCCTCATCCAGCGCGCTCCAATAATTGCGCGCAGCCTCCAGCAGCGTATAGGTGCCGATGATGTTGGTCTGGATAAACTCTGAAGGACCGGAGATTGAGCGATCTACATGAGACTCGGCGGCAAGATGCATGATGGCATCGGGCTGATGGTCACGAAGGACGCGGTCAACCTGATCGCGATCGCAGATGTCGACGCGCTCGAACACATAGCGCGCGCTCTGGTCCACTTCGGCCAACGACTCAAGGTTGCCGGCGTAAGTCAGCTTATCCACATTGACTACGGAATCTGCAGTATTGGAGATGATGTGACGAATGACTGCAGAGCCAATAAATCCGGCGCCGCCGGTTACTAGAATTTTCACGCGAAAACATACCCTTGAGTTGCTGACAGGGCTGCCTAGCGAGCACTGCCTAATCCATAAATGCAGAAGCCGCCTGGTTCAGCAAAGGCTTCTGACAGAGTCAGCCTGAACCGAATGCGGATGAATAGCTATTCGGACAGCCGCAACATTTTACAGTTTAATAAAGGTTTTACTATTGAATATAGACAAACTGCGGCACAAATTCGATGCCATCCATCTTGGTCGCAGTCAAGCACGGTACTTGCGCGACATTCTGGCCTTTCGAGCGAACCAGCCAAGGATCGGACCAATTACCATCCCTGTTAGCAGGACCAGGACCATAACTACCGATATCGGCAACTGCGGCCCAGTCCACCCCAGGAACAGGAGCGAAACCGACTGCTGATTTTCGAGCACAAATGCCAGGATCGCCAGCACCAGCAAAAGAATAAAAACACCAAGCAGCACCCGCTTGAGGTTACGCATGAGTAGCTCCTTGATGAGCGCCAACTGTCAAAGAACCTCCTCCTCATCCTCGTTGACTCGATCACGCAATTCTTTTCCCGGCTTGAAATGCGGAACGAACTTGCCATCGAGGCTGACGGACTGACCGGTTTTTGGATTGCGACCTACGCGCGGTGCGCGGTAGTGCAAGGAGAAGCTGCCAAACCCACGGATCTCGATGCGATCACCGGTGGCCAGACACTGGGACATTTGTTCGAGCATGGTCTTGATGGCCAGCTCCACATCCTTGGATGAGAGTAGCCCTTGATGGGTGACAATTCGTTCGATCAACTCCGACTTCGTCATATTTTTCCCTTCTTTTTCAAGCAGCTAGATCAGCGCTTCAAAGGTTTTAGCACGCCCGGATCAATTTGAACAGCCCGAGTTTTTGACATACTCCACCAGCAATGAGATGCACTCCTCCAGCGCATCGGAACACTGATCCCGCACTCACACACTCATCTACAGATCACCAGCATGGTGCGCGTCAGATAGCCCGCCGGATTAAAGCCAAAGGGGTACTCATCCTCGTCCTTGGCATCATCGGATCTGGCTACAACTTTGTAGCCCGCTGCCTTGCACTCCTTGTTCGCTCGCTTGCGACACTTCTCCCATCCCGAGCCCAATCCCGAACAATCGATCTCGATGCCACTGACCCCACGCACTGCATGAGTTTTGGCATTAGTGGTACAGCCCGCCAGTGTCAGAACTGCTATGACGACAATGAGCTTGTTCATTCGCTTCCTTAGGTCGGACACGCCGCCCGACGGCCGCTCGCTTCAGGCTAAAGACTAGCTGCAAATAAACGATTAATCCGATTAAAGAAAGAGACAACTTGCCGGGTCGATTGGTTTCACGGCAAACAATCGCAGCGTTGCGTGACCATCATAATCACCAAATCGCAGACACAAAAAAGGGCGACCGAAGTCGCCCTTTTTCTATGGTTTGACAGAACTTAGTTCTGTTTTTCCATTTGTGCACGCAACAGGTCGCCCAGAGTGGTAGGACCAGCAGCGATGCTATCCGAAGGCTTGTCTTTCAAGCTCTGGATTGCTTCTTTCTCTTCAGCATCGTCTTTCGACTTGATGGAGAGCTGGATTACGCGGCTCTTGCGGTCAACGCTGATGATCTTGGCTTCTACTTCCTGGCCTTCTTTCAGAACGTTGCGCGCGTCTTCAACGCGGTCACGGCTGATTTCGGAGGCTTTCAGAGTCGCTTCGATATCGTCGGCCAGAGTGATGATGGCGCCTTTAGCGTCAACTTCTTTCACGATGCCTTTAACGATGGCGCCTTTATCGTTCTCTTGAACGTACTCGGAGAACGGATCGCTTTCCAGTTGCTTGATACCCAGGGAGATGCGCTCGCGCTCTGGGTCAACCGACAGGATAACGGTGTCCAGCTCGTCGCCCTTCTTGAAGCGGCGAACGGCTTCTTCGCCCACTTCGTTCCAGGAGATGTCGGACAGGTGAACCAGACCGTCGATGCCGCCGTCCAGACCAATGAAGATACCGAAATCGGTGATCGACTTGATGGTGCCGGAGATTTTATCGCCCTTGTTGAACTGGCCAGAGAAATCTTCCCATGGGTTAGATTTGCACTGTTTGATGCCGAGGGAGATACGACGACGCTCTTCGTCGATGTCCAGAACCATAACTTCCACTTCGTCGCCGACTTGTACGACTTTCGAAGGGTGGATGTTCTTGTTGGTCCAGTCCATTTCGGAAACGTGTACCAGACCTTCAACGCCTTCTTCCAGCTCAGCGAAGCAGCCGTAGTCGGTCAGGTTGGTTACACGAGCGGTAACGCGAGTGCTTTCTGGGTAACGGGCTTTGATAGCAACCCATGGATCTTCGCCCAGTTGCTTGAGGCCCAGGGAAACACGATTGCGTTCGCGATCGTACTTCAGAACCTTGACATCGATCTCGTCGCCAACGTTGACGATTTCGGAAGGATGCTTGATACGCTTCCAAGCCATGTCGGTAATGTGCAGCAGGCCATCGACGCCACCCAGATCGACGAATGCGCCGTAATCGGTGAGGTTTTTGACGATACCTTTGACTTGTTGACCTTCCTGCAGGGATTCCAGCAGAGCTTCACGCTCAGCGGAGTTCTCGGCTTCGAGGACGCTACGACGGGAAACGACAACGTTGTTGCGTTTCTGGTCAAGCTTGATGACCTTGAATTCCAGCTCTTTGCCTTCCAGGTGCGTGGTGTCGCGCACAGGACGGACGTCAACCAGAGAACCTGGCAGGAACGCACGGATGCCGTTAACGTCGACAGTGAAGCCGCCTTTAACCTTACCGTTGATAACGCCCTTGACCACTTCTTCGGCTGCGAAGGCTGCTTCCAGAACAATCCAGCATTCAGCGCGCTTGGCTTTTTCACGGGACAGCTTGGTTTCACCAAAGCCGTCTTCAACCGAGTCCAGAGCAACGTGAACTTCGTCACCGACGTTGATAGTCAGTTCGCCAGCATCGTTGTAGAACTGCTCAAGCGGGATGAGTGCTTCAGACTTCAGGCCAGCGTGAACGGTTACCCAGCGAGCTTGGTAATCGATATCAACGATAACACCGGTGATGATGGAGCCTGCCTGAAGGTTCAGGGTTTTTAGGCTTTCTTCAAAGAGTTCCGCAAAGCTTTCGCTCATTTTAATTCCTGTTGAATAAGGGCGAAGGATACGCCCATCTCCACGTCCCAGACGACGTGGGTTATGTTCATTAGAAGAAACACCGCAAGACTATGACTGGTCCCCTACGGAGTTTCTTGGTCACCCGGCGATATCGCGAATGGCGATCTCGCTCATGATGCGTTCCAGCACCTGATCGATGGATAATTCCGTGGAATCCAGCTGTATGGCGTCAGCCGCCGGTTTGAGCGGGGCTACCGCTCGCTGGGTGTCACGCTCATCGCGGACACGTATCTCATCTAGCAGACTCGACAGACTAACACCATCGACTTTGCCCTTCAACTGCAAGTATCGACGGCGCGCACGCTCCTCGGCACTGGCAGTGAGGAATATCTTCAGCGGTGCATCGGGGAAAACCACCGTGCCCATGTCGCGACCATCGGCCACCAGACCCGGAGCCTCCTGAAACGCCCGCTGGCGCTGGAGCAGCGCATCACGCACCGCCGGCAGTGCAGCGACCTGGGAAGCCCAGGCGCCAACTTGTTCGTTGCGCAGATCATCAGTGACATCGTCACCTTCGAGAATGATCCGCTGCGGATGACCTTCGGTCGCACCGACGAATTGCACATCCAGATGAGCGGCCAGCAGCTTCAGCGACTCTTCATTGGTCAGATCGACGCCATGGTTACGCGCGGCGAATGCCAGCAGGCGGTACAGCGCACCGGAATCCAGCAGGCACCAGCCCAGACGCTTGGCCAGAATCCCGGCAATAGTGCCCTTGCCCGAACCGCTAGGCCCGTCGATGGTGATGACCGGCGGCTTGATAATCACGACTGAGCCTCTTGTGCAACACGGATACCGACCTGCGAACACAGCGCGAGGAAGTTCGGGAACGACGTCGCGACGTTGGCGCAATCATGGATGCGGATCGGTGCAGTCGCGCGCAGCGAAGCCACGCTGAAGGCCATGGCAATCCGGTGATCGCCGTGACCGTGCACTTCGCCGCCGCCGATCTGGCCGCCGTCGATGATGATGCCGTCCGGGGTCGGCTCGCACTTGACGCCAAGCGCCAGCAAGCCATCCGCCATGACCTGAATCCGGTCCGACTCTTTAACCCGCAGCTCTTCAGCGCCACGCAGAATGGTGCGCCCTTCGGCACAGGCGGCGGCTACGAACAGCACCGGGAATTCGTCGATGGCCAGCGGAACCAGCGCTTCGGGAATCTCGATACCTTTGAGTTTAGCTGCTCGTACGCGCAGATCAGCTACTGGTTCGCCGCCGACTTCACGCTGGTTTTCCAGGGTGATGTCAGCGCCCATCAGACGCAGAATATCGATCACACCGGTACGGGTCGGGTTGATGCCGACGTGCTCAAGCACCAGCTCCGAACCTTCGGCGATCGACGCAGCCACCAGGAAGAACGCCGACGACGAGATGTCGCCCGGCACTTCAATGTGGGTCGCGGTCAGCTTGTGGCCGGACTCGACCGAAGCGGTCGCGCCATTGACGGTGACCGGGTAGCCGAAGCCACGCAGCATGCGCTCGGTGTGGTCGCGGGTTGGAGCCGGCTCGGTGACGGTGGTCTTGCCCTCGGCGTACAAACCCGCCAGCAGCAGGCAGGATTTAACCTGGGCACTGGCCATCGGCATGGTGTAGGTCAGGCCTTTGAGCTTGTTGCCGCCACGAATGGTCATCGGTGGACGACCTTCAGCAGCGGTCTCGATCACGGCGCCCATTTCACGCAGCGGATTGGCCACGCGATTCATCGGACGCTTGGACAGCGAAGCATCGCCCGTCAGGGTGCTGTCGAAATTCTGCGCAGCCAACAGGCCAGACAGCAGACGCATCGACGTACCGGAGTTGCCCAGATAGATCGGGCCCGGTGCAGGCTTCAAGCCATGCAGGCCGACGCCGTGAATGGTCACGCGACCGTGGTGCGGACCTTCGATCACGACGCCCATGTCACGGAAGGCTTGCAAGGTTGCCAGGGCGTCTTCGCCCTCGAGGAAACCTTCCACTTCGGTAACGCCTTCAGCCAGGGAGCCGAGCATGATCGAACGGTGGGAAATCGATTTGTCGCCCGGTACTCGAATCCGCCCATTCAGGCGGCCACCAGGTTGTGCCAGGAAAATCAGGTCGTTGGAATTCATAGCGTCCACATAAGCCCGGCGGGCCAGGATTTTACTGAAATGTTCGCGGGCAACCCGGGCGCGAGTGAACACGCCCAACAATTGGTGCCCATCCCCTGCATCGACCGCGTCGCGCAAGGCGTCGAGGTCGCTGCGAAATGTATCGAGTGTGCGCAGGACAGCTTCGCGGTTGGCGAGGAAGATGTCGTGCCACATGACCGGGTCGCTACCCGCAATTCTTGTGAAATCGCGGAAACCGCCGGCAGCGTAACGGAAGATCTCAAGGTTTTCATTGCGCTTGGCCAACGAATCGACCAAACCGAACGCCAACAAGTGCGGCAAATGGCTGGTCGCCGCCAACACTTCGTCGTGACGCTCGACCTGCATGTGCTCGACATCGGCGCCCAATTCGCGCCACAACCGGTCGACCACTGCCAGGGCTGCCGGATCAGTCTGATCCAGCGGTGTCAGAATCACTTTATGGCGACGGAACAGCTCTGAGTTAGAGGCTTCCACCCCGCTCTGCTCGGAACCGGCGATCGGATGCCCTGGCACGAAACGCGCCGGCATGCCACCAAACGCCTCGGTTGCCGCCCGCACCACATTGCCTTTGGCGCTGCCGACGTCGGTCAGAATCGCTTGCCCCAGGTCCATACCGGCCAATTGGCTGAGCATTTTTTCCATGGCGAGGATCGGTACGGCCAGCTGAATCACGTCGGCGCCCTGGCATGCAGCGGCCAGGTCTTCTTCGCAGCGATCCACCACACCCAATTCAACCGCCAGTTTGCGCGACTGCGGATCGAGGTCGACCCCGACCACTTCGCGGCACAGGCCGCTTTCACGCAAACCCTTGGCAAACGAACCGCCGATCAACCCCAGACCGACCACCACCAGGCGACCGATCATAGGTTCAGCAGATTGCAGTGCAGTGACATCAACCACGAGCCAGAACCTTGGTCAGCGCCTCGAGGAAGCGGCTGTTTTCCGCCGGCAGACCGATGGTGATGCGCAGGTGGTTCGGCATGCCGTAATTGGCCACCGGACGCACGATCACGCCTTCGCGCAACAAGCCCTGGAAGACCGGTGCCGCAACGCGACCCAGATCGACGCAGATGAAGTTGCCCTTGGACGGAATCCAGCTCAACCCCAGCTCGCGCAAACCTGCTTCCAACTGCTGCATGCCGGATTCGTTCAGGCGACGGCTTTCAGCCAGGTACTCGGTGTCTTGCAACGCAGCGCACGCGGCGGCGAGGGCCAGACTGTTGACGTTGAACGGCTGACGCACGCGGTTCAGCACATCCGCAACCACCGCAGTGGACAAGCCATAGCCGACCCGCAATGCCGCCAGGCCGTAAGCCTTGGAGAATGTGCGCGAAACCAGCAGGTTCGGATAGGCCGCCAGGTAGTCCAGGCCATCCGGCAAGTCGCTGCCTTCGGCGTATTCGATGTAGGCCTCGTCCAGCACCACCAGCACGTGTTCCGGTACGTCCTGCAGGAATTCGTCCAGCGCCTCGGCGCCAAACCAGGTCCCGGTCGGGTTGTTCGGGTTGGCGATGAACACCACGCGAGTATCGGCATCGATCGCGGCCAGCATGGCCGACAGATCATGGCCCCAGTCTTTGGCCGGAATCACTTTGGCCGTAGCGCCGACGGCTTGCGTGACGATCGGATAGACCGCAAACGCATGCTCGCTGAACACGGCGTTCAAACCCGGCGCCAGGTAGGCACGGGCGACCAGCTCCAGAATGTCGTTGGAACCGTTGCCCAGCGTCACCTGATTGAGCTCGACGCGGCACTGATCGGCCAGCAGGGTCTTGAGCGCAAAACCGTTGCCGTCTGGGTAACGGGTCAGCTCGGCCAGCGCTACGTGAATCGCCGCCAGAGCCTTGGGACTAGCGCCCAACGGGTTTTCGTTGCTGGCCAGTTTGACGATGCTGGCCGGATCAAGGTCCAGCTCACGCGCCAGTTCGTCCACAGGCTTGCCCGGAACGTAAGGCGAAAGTTGTTGCACGCCCGGCTGTGCCAGAGCGAGGAAGTCACCACTCATTTGCTACCGCCCTTAGAGAACTGCTTTCGGGTAGGAACCCAGCACTTTGAGTGCTACTGCTTCCTGACTGATCTTTTCCAGCACACCCTTGATCAACGGATCACGGTGGTGGCCGACGAAGTCGATAAAGAACACGTAGGTCCATTTACCACTGCGCGAAGGACGCGTCTCGATTCGCGTCAGGTCGATGCCGTTGTCGTGGAACGGCACCAGCAACTCGTGAAGTGCGCCGGGCTTGTTGCTCATGGAAACGATGATCGAAGTCTTGTCGTCGCCGGTCGGCGGCACTTCCTGGCTGCCGATCATCAGGAATCGCGTGGAGTTGTCCGGGCGATCCTCGATTTTCTCGGCCAGACGGGTCAGCCCGTACAAGCCTGCCGCCATGTCGCCGGCAATCGCCGCCGAGTTCCACTCACCCTTGACTCGCTTGGCTGCTTCGGCGTTGCTGGACACTGCCACGCGCTCGACATTCGGGTAATGCGCGTCCAGCCATTTGCGGCACTGGGCCAGCGACTGGGCGTGGGAATAGATACGACTGATGCTGTCAGTCTTGGTGTTTTCACCGACCAACAGGTGGTGGTGAATCCGCAGCTCGACTTCGCCACAGATCACCATGTCGTGTTCGAGAAAGCTGTCGAGGGTGTGGTTGACCGCGCCTTCGGTGGAGTTTTCCACCGGGACCACGCCAAAATTCACCGCACCGGCCGCCACCTCACGGAACACTTCGTCGATCGCTGCCATCGGCTTGCTGATCACGGCGTGACCGAAGTGTTTCATGGCCGCCGCCTGGGTGAAGGTGCCTTCAGGGCCAAGGTAAGCCACTTTCAGTGGCTGCTCGAGGGCCAGGCACGAGGACATGATTTCGCGGAACAGCCGCGCCATCTCTTCGTTGCCCAGCGGCCCCTGGTTACGCTCCATAACACGCTTGAGCACCTGAGCCTCACGCTCAGGACGATAGAACACCGGCACTTCGCCTTCGGCCAGCGAGGCCATCTTTACTCGCGCAACTTCCTGGGCGCAGCGTGCGCGCTCACTGATCAGCTCCAGGACTTTCTCGTCCAGGGCATCAATGCGCAGGCGCAGTGCCTTGAGTTCTTGCTCAGACATTAGCCGTGTTCCTTCTCGAACTCTGCCATGTACGAAATCAGTGCGTTGACCGCAACGATGTCGACGGCGTTATAGATGGAGGCACGCATGCCACCCACGGAACGGTGACCCTTGAGGTTCAACAGGCCACGCTCTTCGGCACCGACCAGGAATGGCTTGTCGAGACGGTCGTCAGCCAGACGGAACGGCACGTTCATCCACGAGCGATCCGACTTGTTGATCGGGTTGCTGTACAAGCCGCTGGCGTCGATGAAGTCGTACAGCGTGCGCTGTTTCACTTCATTGAGCTTGCCGATGGCTTCAACACCACCCTGCTCTTTCAGCCACTCGAATACCAGACCCGAGAGGTACCAGGCCAGGGTTGGCGGGGTGTTGTACATCGAGCCGTTGTCGGCCGCGACCTTGTAGTTGAGCATGGTCGGGCACAGGGAACGGGCGTGACCCAGCAGGTCTTCGCGAACGATGTTGACGACGATGCCGCTCGGGCCGATGTTCTTCTGGGCGCCGGCGTAGATCATGCCGAAGCGCGAAACATCGATCGGACGCGAGAGAATGTCGGAAGACATGTCGGCGACCAGCGGAACATCACCGGTTTCCGGAACCCAGTTGAATTCCAGGCCGCCGATGGTTTCGTTCGGTGCGTAGTGAACGTAGGCCGCATCTTTCGACAGGTTCCATTCGTTCTGACCGGGAATAGCGAAATAGTCGTAAGGCTTGGCGGTAGCGGCAACGTTGACGTTCCCGTAGCGCGAAGCTTCTTCGATGGCTTTCTGCGACCAGATACCGGTGTCGATATAGTCGGCGGTGCCGCTTTCGGGCAACAGGTTCAGAGGAATCTGAGCAAATTGCTGGCTGGCGCCACCTTGCAGAAACAGCACTTTATAGTTCGAGGGGATATTCAGCAGATCACGCAGATCCTGCTCGGCCTTGGTGGCGATGGAAACGAACTCATCACTGCGATGGCTCATCTCCATGACCGACAGGCCCTTGCCGTGCCAGTCGAGGAGTTCACCCTGGGCGCGCTGCAGGACAGCTTCGGGAAGTGCCGCAGGACCGGCACAGAAGTTATAGGCTCTCTTGCTCACATCCAATCTCGCTCTGATTTGGTGGTAATCACGCAACAAAACTATTTGACCTGTAGGAGCTGTCGAGCGAAGCGAGGCTGCGATCTTTTCGTATGGACCCCACATAGCTAAAGCAAGAGCAAGATCAAGAGATCGCAGCCTCGCTTCGCTCGACAGCTCCTACAGCCCTACATTAAAAACAATTCCAGAGGACAAACAACAAGGGGGCGAATTCTCATCCGCCCCCTGTCTGCCCGCTTATTCCTGCGGTTCTTCGTCGGCTGCGGCGTCGAGTTGCTGATCTTCAACAACGTCGTCGATGACGACTTCGCCGTCGAACACTGCACCCTCTTCACCTTCTTCCAGCTCTTCACCTTCGACTTCCGACGGCTCCTGAACCCGCTCCAGACCTACCAGCGTTTCATCGCTGGCCAGTTTGATGAGGGTCACGCCCTGGGTGTTACGACCCAGGCTGGAGACTTCGTCGACACGAGTACGAACCAGTGTGCCCTGGTCGGAAATCAGCATGATTTCCTCGCCGTCGAGTACTTGGACTGCACCGACCAGACGGCCGTTACGGTCGTTGCTGACCATGGCGATAACGCCCTGACCACCACGTTTGTACTCAGGGAACTCGGTGATCGCCGTGCGTTTGCCGAAACCACGGGCCGAAGCGGTCAGGATCTGGCTGCCTTCTTCCGGGATCAGCATGGAAATCAGCTTCTGGCCTTCCGGCAGACGCATGCCGCGGACACCGCGAGCGGTACGGCCCATGGCGCGAACGTCGGTTTCCTTGAAGCGAGTGACCTTGCCGCCGTCGGAGAACAGCATGACTTCGCGCTCGCCATCGGTAATGGCGGCAGAAATCAGTACGTCACCTTCGTCCAGCTCCAGCGCGATCAGACCGACGCTGCGTTGACGGCTGAAGGATTCCAGCGGGGTCTTCTTCACGGTGCCTTTGGCAGTGGCCATGAAGATGAAGTGACCTTCGGTGTATTCGTCGACCGGCAACATGGTGGTGATGTATTCATCACTGTCCAGCGGCAGCAGGTTGACCAGCGGACGACCACGGGCAGCGCGGGACGCTTCCGGGATTTCGTAGGTTTTCAGCCAGTACACTTTGCCTTTGCTGGAGAACAGCAGCAGCGTGGTGTGGCTGTTGGCGACCAGCAGGTGAGCGATGTAATCCTCATCCTTCACGCCGGTAGCCGATTTGCCTTTACCGCCACGACGCTGAGCCTGGTACGCAGCCAATGGCTGGGTCTTGGCGTAGCCACCGTGGGAAATGGTCACGACGCGCTCTTCTTCCGGGATCATGTCACCCAGGGTCAGGTCGAGACGGGCATCGAGAATCTCGGTGCGACGCACATCGCCGTATTCGGCGCGGATCACTTCCAGCTCTTCACGGATCACTTCCATCAGGCGCGTGGCGCTGCTGAGGATGCGGATCAGTTCGCCGATCTGGTTGAGGATCTCTTGATACTCGGCCAGCAGCTTTTCGTGTTCCAGACCGGTCAGACGGTGCAGACGCAGTTCCAGAATGGCTTGAGCCTGTTCCGGCGACAGGAAGTACTTGCCTTCACGCAGACCGTATTGCGGGTCCAGGGTCTCTGGACGGCACGAATCGGCACCGGCGCGTTCAACCATCGCGACCACGGCGGAAGATTCCCACGCGGTCTTGATCAGCGCTTCCTTGGCTTCCGACGGCGTTGGCGAAGCCTTGATCAGGGCGATAACCGGGTCGATGTTCGACAGGGCAACCGCTTGACCTTCCAGAATGTGGCCACGTTCGCGGGCTTTACGCAGTTCGAACACGGTACGGCGGGTAACGACTTCGCGACGGTGACGCACGAAGGCTTCCAGCAGGTCCTTGAGGTTCAGGATCCGCGGACGACCGTCGATCAGCGCGACGATGTTGATACCGAACACCGCTTGCAGCTGGGTCTGGGCGTAGAGGTTGTTGAGGATCACCTCAGGCACTTCGCCGCGACGCAGTTCGATCACGACGCGCATGCCGTCCTTGTCGGACTCGTCGCGCAGTTCGGTGATGCCTTCAAGCTTCTTCTCTTTTACCAGCTCGGCGATCTTCTCGATCAGACGGGCCTTGTTCAGCTGGTAAGGGAGTTCGGTGATGACGATCTGCTGACGGCCACCGACCTTGTCGATGTCTTCGATCATCGAGCGGGCGCGCATGTAAATGCGGCCACGACCGGTGCGGTAGGCTTCGATGATGCCGGCGCGACCGTTGATGATCGCGGCGGTCGGGAAGTCCGGACCAGGGATGTATTGCATCAGCTCATCGATGGTCAACTCAGGGTTGTCGATGAGTGCCAGGCAACCGTCGATGACTTCACCGAGGTTGTGCGGCGGGATGTTGGTCGCCATGCCCACGGCGATACCGCTGGAGCCGTTGACCAACAGGTTGGGAATACGGGTCGGCATGACCGCCGGGATCATTTCGGTGCCGTCGTAGTTCGGCACCCAGTCCACGGTTTCTTTGTGCAGGTCAGCCAGCAGCTCGTGCGCCAGCTTGGTCATGCGCACTTCGGTGTATCGCATGGCGGCGGCGTTGTCGCCGTCCACGGAACCGAAGTTGCCCTGACCGTCTACCAGCAGGTAGCGCAGCGAGAATGGCTGCGCCATCCGAACGATGGTGTCGTACACCGCGGTATCACCGTGAGGGTGATACTTACCGATCACGTCACCGACAACACGGGCAGATTTCTTGTACGGCTTGTTGAAGTCGTTGCCCAGCTCGCTCATCGCGAACAGCACACGCCGGTGCACGGGCTTCAAGCCATCGCGCGCATCCGGCAGTGCCCGCCCGACAATTACGCTCATCGCGTAGTCGAGGTAGGACTGCTTCAGCTCGTCTTCGATATTGACCGGGAGGATTTCTTTGGCCAGTTCGCCCATGAGAAGCCTGATTCCTTTTTCTGGTGAAACTTCGTCACATCCATATGGGACGAACGAAGCTCGCCGCTGCAGGCTGAGTGCCATGCACCGACTTACGACAAATCAACGAGTTATGCCATGGATCTGCGCAGTAAAGGCAGCCACATCGGGCTACCTTGGAAACCGCCGGATGTTATCACAAGAGCCGCCACGCACCTATCCCCCAGATGCGCATGGAGCATAGTTAGTTGACCGGTGACAGGCTTGAAGGGGACGAGAGAGGCTTAGAGCCTTTTTGATTGAAGAATTTCGGAGTGAATGGGGGTTGTTTGGTGGCTGTGAGGGCCTCTTCGCGAGCAAGCCCGCTCCCACACCCGACCGTGTCTAACTTGAGAAATCGATCAAATGTGGGAGCGGGCTTGCTCGCGAAGGCGTTTTATCAGACGCCAGATATCTTTAATGCAGACGCTTGCGGCACATCAACTGCGCCATTTTCGCGGTATCCGGACGCTCGACAATGCCTTTTTCGGTAACAATCGCATCGATCAGGTCAGCCGGAGTCACATCGAATACCGGGTTGAACGCTTCGACATCCGCCCCGACCCGCTTACCGCCCACTTCCAGCAACTCGCGACCATCGCGCTCTTCAATCGGGATCTCATCACCGCTGGCCAGGTTCATGTCGATGGTCGAACTCGGCGCCACCACCATGAAACGCACCCCGTGGTGCATGGCGTTCACCGCCAGCTGATAAGTGCCGATCTTGTTGGCCACATCGCCATTGGCGGTGATCCGGTCAGCACCGACGATCACCCAGGTAATGCCCTTGGTCTTCATGATGTGGGCGGCGGCGGAGTCGGCATTGAGGGTCACGGGAATGCCTTCGTTGGCCAGCTCCCATGCGGTCAACCGCGAACCTTGCAGCCATGGACGGGTTTCGTCGGCATAGACGCGCTCGACCATGCCTTCGATGAAAGCGCCACGAATGACGCCAAGCGCCGTGCCAAAGCCGCCGGTGGCCAGTGCGCCGGTGTTGCAGTGGGTCAGAATCGCCTGGGCGTTGCCCTGGTGCTTGCGGATCAGGTCCACACCCAGTTGCGCCATGGTCAGGTTGGCTTCGCGATCACTCTCGTGAATGGCGATAGCCTCCGCCTCCAGCGCCGCCAGAGGGTCTGCGTCGTCCTTGAGACGGTCCAGGCGGTCACGCATGCGGCTCAAGGCCCAGAACAGATTCACCGCTGTTGGACGGGAGTCGGCCAGTAGCGCGTAATCCTCTTCCCACGCTGCCTGCCAGTCACCACCCTCGGCAATTCGGGCGCGGGCCGACAGCACCATGGCATAAGCTGCACTGATGCCAATCGCCGGCGCTCCGCGCACTACCATCGAACGAATGGCCTCGGCCACGCCAGCAGCGCTGGTGTAGGCGATCCAGGTTTCCTCGAACGGCAAAATACGCTGATCCAGCAGGTAAAGGGCGCCATCACGCCAATCGATGGCCTTCACCTTCTCCGCAGCCAACAGTCGATCGCGCATCCGTCACCCCGTACTCATGAACAAAAGCCGTCGATTATAGCGATCCCCCCGCGAAGACGCTCGGGTATACTTCGCCATCCTTTACAAAAGCTCTGGAACCGACTCTCGATGCCGAACACTGCCGCTGCGCTCGACTTGCTATTGCTGCCGACCTGGCTGGTACCCGTCGAACCCGCTGGCGTTGTCCTCAAAGAGCACGCCCTGGGCATCCGCGACGGACGCATCGTCTTCATCGGCCCACGCTCGGCTGCGCTGAAGCTTAACGCAACCGAAGTCCGCGAACTGCCGGAAATGTTGCTCTGCCCTGGCTTGATCAATGCCCATGGTCATGCGGCGATGACGCTGTTCCGTGGCCTGGCCGATGATCTGCCCCTGATGACCTGGCTGGAAGACCACATCTGGCCGGCCGAAGCCAAGTGGGTCGATGAAACTTTCGTCCGTGACGGCACTGACCTTGCAATCGCGGAGCAGATCAAAGGTGGCATCACCTGCTTCTCTGACATGTATTTCTTCCCGAAGGTTGCCAGCGAGCGCGTCCATAACAGCGGCATTCGTGCGCAAATCGTGATTCCGATCCTCGATTTCCCGATCCCGGGCGCCAGCACGGCGGACGACGCCATTCGTCAGGGCGTCGAATTATTTAGCGATCTCAAGCACCACGAGCGCATCAAAGTCACCTTCGGCCCCCACGCACCCTACACCGTGGGCGACGAGAACCTGGAGAAAATCCGGGTAATCACCGAAGAACTGGACGCCTCGATCCATATGCACGTGCATGAAACTGCTTATGAAGTGCAGCAGTCCGTCGAGCAGTACGGCGAGCGCCCATTGGCCCGCCTCGGACGCTTGGGCTTGCTGGGGCCGCGCTTTCAGGCGGTTCATATGACTCAGATCAGCGATGAAGACCAGGTGTTGCTGGTAGAAAGTAACACCAACGTGATTCATTGCCCGGAGTCGAACCTGAAGCTGGCCAGCGGGTTCTGCCCGGTGGAGCGCTTGTGGCAGGCTGGCGTCAATGTGGCGATCGGCACCGATGGCGCAGCCAGCAACAATGACCTGGACCTGCTCGGCGAAACCCGCACCGCCGCCTTACTGGCCAAAGCCGTCGCCGGCTCGGCCACCGCACTGGACGCTCATCGTGCCCTGCGCATGGCCACGCTCAATGGCGCCCGCGCACTGGGCATTGAATCCGAAGTGGGATCGCTGGAAGTCGGCAAAGCCGCGGACATCGTCGCGATCGATCTCTCCGGCCTGGCGCAGCAACCGGTCTATGACCCGGTTTCGCAGCTTATATATGCCACCGGCCGTGATTGCGTGAAACACCTTTGGGTCGCCGGCAAGCAACTGCTCGAGGACCGTCGCCTGACTCGTCTGGATGAAGAACAGCTCTGCGCCACCGCCAAGGCCTGGGGCCAGCGCATCAGCGGCCATACCGAATCGTAAGCACCCCGGACTCACCACCGGGGCAACAGGATTTTTCAAGTTTTAGAGGACTTAACCATGAGCAACGTCGACTACGCCGAAATCGCCAAATTCGAAGCCCTGGCCCATCGCTGGTGGGATCGCGAAAGCGAGTTCAAACCGCTGCACGACATCAACCCGCTGCGGGTCAACTGGATTGACGAACGGGTCAACCTGGCCGGCAAGAAAGTCCTCGACGTCGGTTGCGGCGGCGGCATTCTCAGCGAAGCCATGGCCCAGCGCGGCGCTACCGTCATGGGCATCGACATGGGCGAAGCGCCGCTGGCGGTCGCGCAACTGCATCAGCTGGAATCCGGCGTGAGCGTCGAATACCGGCAGATCACCGCCGAAGCGCTGGCTGAAGAAATGCCCGAGCAGTTCGACGTGGTCACGTGCCTGGAAATGCTCGAGCACGTACCGGACCCGTCCTCGGTGATCCGCGCTTGCTTCCGCATGGTCAAACCCGGCGGCCAGGTGTTCTTCTCCACCATCAACCGCAACCCGAAGGCGTACCTGTTCGCCATCGTCGGCGCGGAATACATCATGAAGCTGCTGCCGCGCGGCACCCACGATTTCAAGAAATTCATCCGCCCGTCCGAGCTGGGTGCCTGGAGCCGCATGGCCGGCCTGACCGTCAAGGACATCATCGGCCTGACCTACAACCCGCTGACCAAGCACTACAAACTGGCCTCCGACGTGGACGTCAACTACATGATCCAGACCCTGCGCGAGGAGTAAGCCGATGCGTATCAGAGCAGTTCTTTTCGACATGGACGGCACCCTGCTCGACACCGCGCCGGACTTCATTGCGATCTGTCAGGCGATGCGTGCCGACCGCGGCCTTCCGCCGATGAACGACCAGCACATTCGCGACGAGATCTCCGGCGGCGCCAAGGCGATGGTCGCCGTGACCTTCTCCATGGACCCGGAATCACCGGGCTTCGAGGAATTACGCCTGGAATTTCTGGAGCGTTACCTCGCCGGCTGCGCGGTTCACAGCAAACTCTTCGACGGCATGGGCGAACTGCTGGCCGACATCGAAAAGGCCAACCTGATCTGGGGCGTGGTCACCAACAAACCACTGCGGTTCGCCGAGCCGATCATGCAACAGCTTGGCCTGGCCGAGCGCTCGGCGTTGTTGATCTGCCCGGACCATGTGAAGAACAGCAAACCGGACCCCGAGCCGTTGATCCTGGCGTGCAAGATGCTCGACCTGGACCCCGCCAGCGTGCTGTTTGTGGGTGATGACCTGCGCGATATCGAATCAGGTCGCGATGCCGGCACCAAGACGGCCGCCGTGACCTATGGCTACATTCATCCGGACGATAACCCGCGGCATTGGGGCGCGGATGTGGTGGTCGATCATCCGCTGGAGTTGCGCAAGGTGCTCGATAGCGCGCTGTGCAGTTGCTGACCTGACTGGCTGCCGGATGCTTTTGTGGCGAGGGGATTTATCCCCGTTGGGTCGCGAAGCGGCCCCTGCAATTTCGTCAGTCACACCGAATTGTCAGGTTTGCGACTGCTGCGCAGCCGAACGGGGATAAATCCCCTCGCCACAAAAGCCCTCTCGCCACGAGTGCGATGCCTGCCTATTGAATTGTTGTGAGGTTTCTTATGTTTGATTATTCCGCTCGCCCAGAATTGCTCAAGGACCGGGTCATCCTGGTCACCGGTGCTGGCCGTGGCATCGGTGCTGCCGCCGCAAAAACCTTCGCTGCACACGGCGCCACCGTGCTGTTGCTGGGCAAGACCGAAGCCAACCTGACTCAGATCTACGACGAAATCGAAGCCGCCGGCCATCCACAACCGGCGGTGATCCCGTTCAACCTGGAAACCGCCCTGCCCCATCAATACGATGAGTTGGCAGCGATGATTGAAACCGAATTCGGCCATCTCGACGGTTTGCTGCACAACGCGTCGATCATTGGCCCACGTACGCCGATCGAACAGCTGTCCGGTGAAAACTTCATGCGCGTCATGCACGTCAACGTCAACGCCATGTTCATGCTCACCAGCACCCTGCTGCCGCTGCTCAAGCTGTCTCAGGACGCTTCGGTGGTGTTCACGTCCAGCAGCGTCGGCCGCAAGGGGCGTGCGTATTGGGGCGCTTACGGCGTGTCCAAGTTCGCCACCGAAGGCTTGATGCAAACCCTGGCCGACGAAGTCGACACCGTGGCACCGGTGCGCTCCAACAGCATCAACCCGGGCGCCACCCGCACCAGCATGCGCGCCCAGGCTTACCCGGGTGAAAACCCGCTGAACAACCCGACGCCCGAGGAGATCATGCCGGTTTACCTCTACCTGATGGGTCCGGACAGCACCGGCATCAACGGCCAGGCGTTCAACGCTCAGTAACGCCCGCGCGTCGCTTTTGTGCCGCGACGGCTTCCCGTCGCGGCACTCAAAGTGCGTCGTAACCACCCCTGCCACAAGTCAAATAACTGTCACAGAACGTAGCAACGCTCTTCAACGACAGCTTCAATACTTTGATTTAGAACGCTTTTTATCCGACTGAACCGAATGGCACGACTTTCGCTCTAAATTTGCTCAGACACGCAGTGTGAAAGCAAACGGGCGGACGCCTGAGCCGACAGGTTACTTATCGTCGGCAAAGCGGACTAAACTTGCGCCAAATGTCCTACGGGACTGATGGACCAGTATGACGCGCAGCCCAATGCCGCTCTCACCCAGCCTGTAAGACAGCCTTACTGCTTAGGGGCGCACGCCATATGAAATCACCTTCCCAGACCAACGCAATTGACTTCGATAGCGCCAAATTGCAACGCCTGGGCTTTGGTCAGCAGCCTACCCTCATCGAGAGGCCCGTCAGCCTTGCGCAAATGCGCCAGCAACTGAGCCTGCAGCTGCAAACCAGTCTTGAGCCGCAACGCATTCTGGGGCTCTTCTTCCGTGAGATTCAGCGACTTGTACCGCTTGACGCCTTGACGTACGAGCACACGTCCAGCGACTTGCGCCTGGCGTTCGGCCTGCGCGGGCATCATTCGATCAGCTACAGCCTCAGCCATGAAGGCGAGCACTTGGGCGAACTGGTATTCCGCCGCAATCAGCGCTTCAGTGAGCAGGAACAAGGCAACCTCGAATCGCTGCTGTCCGCATTGCTGTATCCGATGCGCAATGCCTTGCTCTACCGCGCTGCCACCCAAAGCGCCTTGCGCGATCCGCTCACGGATACCGGCAACCGCATTGCCATGGATCAGACCCTGCAACGGGAAATCGAGATGTCGCGTCGGCATCTGCAACCCTTGTCGCTGCTGATGCTGGACATCGATCACTTCAAACACATCAACGACACCCACGGACACAGCGCTGGCGATGACGTGCTCAAGGCCGTTGCAGCCTCGATCAAAAACCAGTTGCGCAATGTGGACATGGTCTTCCGTTTTGGTGGCGAAGAGTTCCTGATCCTGCTTTCCAACACGAGTCGTGAGGCGGCAGCCATGGTTGGCGAACGGCTACGATTTGCAGTGCAGGCAGAGGAATATTCGGCCGACGGCCATGCGATCGAGCTGACGGTAAGCCTTGGCTGCTCGACGCTATTGCCCGGCGAGTCTGCCGACAGTCTGTTGCGACGGGCCGACAATGCGTTGTATGTGGCCAAGCGCGAGGGACGTAACCGGTTGGCGATGGCGGGTTGAATGCCCAGAGCGGGCACGCCTGGTTAGCGGCCCGCACCGAAAGGAATTAGCGCACAGCGCCGCGCAATTCCCCCACCATCCCTTGCAACCTGGCTGGCTCTGCCGCCTCAACCGACACCGCAGGCCCTGCCACCAGCGTCACCCGTGACCACAACCGGCGAAACACGCCTTTTTGCGGATCGCGGCTGAAAAAACTCCCCCATAACCCCTGCAGTGCCAACGGAATCACCGGCACCGGCGTCTCTTCGAGAATCCGCGTCAGCCCGCCCTTGAACTCGTTGATCTCGCCATCGGCGGTCAATTTTCCCTCAGGGAAGATGCACACCAACTCGCCATCCTTCAGATACTGCGCAATGCGCGTGAAAGCTTTTTCGTAGATCTGAATGTCTTCCTGACGCCCCGCGATCGGAATGGTCCCGGCCGTACGGAAGATAAAGTTCAGCACTGGCAAGTTGTAGATCTTGTAATACATCACAAAGCGAATCGGCCGACGCACCGCGCCGCCGATCAGCAAGGCGTCGACGAAGGACACGTGATTACAGACCAGCAACGCCGCACCTTCATCGGGAATCAGTTGCAGATTGCGATGCTCTACGCGGTACATGGAATGGCTGAGCAACCAGATCATGAAGCGCATGCTGAACTCGGGGACGATGCTGAAGATGTAGGCGTTAACGCCGATGTTCAGCAGCGACACCACCAGGAACAGCTGCGGGATCGACAGCTTGACCATGCTCAGCAAGACGATCGAGACAATCGCCGAGACCACCATGAACAGTGCGTTGAGAATATTGTTGGCGGCAATCACCCGCGCCCGCTCGTTCTCGGGGGTACGCGACTGAATCAGCGCGTACAGCGGCACGATGTAGAAACCGCCGAACACCCCAAGCCCCAGAATGTCGATCAACACCAGCCAGGCGTGGCCAAAACCCAGGATTTCGATCCAGCCATGGCCTGTAACGCTGTCTGGAATTCCACCGGAATGCCACCACAGCAGCAAACCAAACACGGTCAGACCGAACGAGCCGAACGGCACTAGGCCGATCTCGACTTTGCGGCCGGACAGTTTTTCGCAGAGCATCGAACCCAGCGCGATACCGACCGAGAACACGGTAAGAATCAGCGTCACCACGGTTTCGTCGCCGTGCATCCACTCCTTGGCATAGGCCGGGATCTGCGTCAGATAAATCGCCCCGACAAACCAGAACCACGAGTTGCCGACAATCGAGCGTGACACCGCTGGCGTCTGCCCCAAGCCCAGCTTCAACGTGGCCCAGGACTGGCTGAAAATGTTCCAGTTCAGGCGCATTTCCGGGGAGGCGGCCGCAGCCCGTGGAATGCTGCGACTGGCCAGGTAGCCGAGGACCGCAACACCGATGATCGCCGTGGAGACGATCGGCGCGTAATGACTGGAGGACATCATGATCCCGGCACCGATGGTCCCGGCGAGGATCGCCAGAAAGGTGCCCATTTCCACCAGGCCGTTGCCACCCACCAGCTCTTCGTCACGCAAGGCCTGCGGCAGGATCGAGTATTTCACCGGCCCGAACAGCGCCGAGTGAGTGCCCATGGCAAACAGCGCCACCAGCATCAGCGACAGGTGATCGAACATGAAACCGACCGCGCCGACCGCCATGATGGCGATTTCCCCGAGCTTGATCAGACGAATCAGCGCGTCCTTGGCGAACTTCTCCCCGAACTGCCCGGCCAGTGCCGAGAACAGGAAGAACGGCAGAATGAACAGCAGCGCACACAGGTTGACCCAAATCGAGCGATCACCGTCGATGGTCAACTTGTAGAGAATGGCGAGTATCAGCGACTGCTTGAAGATGTTGTCGTTGAACGCCCCGAGCGACTGCGTGATGAAGAACGGCAGGAAGCGCCGGGTGCGAAGCAAGGTGAACTGTGAGGGGTGACTCATCTTCCATGTGTCCCTGATGTTGGGTAGAGAGTGGCGTGGATGCAGTTATTGGAATATCCAACGGCGATCCAGGCCACACATTACCTAAACTTTGCAGGTTATTTCTTTAATCCTGCAATGCATGGCGAGACAAACAACTCGCCCCGCCAGGCGCCCTGCACTGTCCGTTTGGCGACGATCAGCCACATCACCGCCAGCAGCACCACCAGCACACCGCCGAAGGCACTGAAAAACGTCAGGTTCAAGGTGCTGGCCAGTTTCAACGTCGCCAGAGAATAGACGCCCAACGGGAAGGTGAAACCCCACCAGCCGAGATTGAACGGAATACCGACGCGCAGGTAACGCAGGGTGATGAGCAGCGCGATCAGCATCCACCACAGACCAAAGCCCCACAGGGTGATCCCGGCCACCAATCCCAGCCCTGCGGCGATTTCACCGATGCCCGGCAGGCCGTTGGCAGCAAAGATCGCCGGCGCGTCGGCGCCCAGCAGCAACATGCCCAGCGCCCCGGTGCCGATCGGCCCCAGCGCCAGCCAACTGGAGGCGGCCATGTTTTCGTGGGGCAACTTATGCAGTGCCATGCGCAGCAACAGAATGGTCAGAATGCTGAACGCAACCGGTAGGGAAAAGGCCCAGAGCACGTAGCTGGTCACCAGCACCACCAATTGCGAATGGGCATCGGCCAGGTGCGGCGCCAATAGACCACCGCTGGCGGCCGCCACTTCTGCCGCCACCACCGGCAACAGCCAGACGGCGGTCATCTGGTCGATGCTGTGTTCCTGACGGGTAAACATCAGGTAGGGAATCAGCACGCCGCACGCCACAGACATCGCCACGTCCAGCCACCACAGCACCTCGGCGACATGAATCACGCCCTCACCCCAACGCGGCAGACCGAACACCAGGAAACCATTAATGATGGTCGCCAGGCCCATGGGGATGCTGCCAAAAAACATCGAGACCGTGGAGTGGCCGAAAATCCGCCGCGCCTCATCGAAAAACAGCGCCCAACGCGCCGCATACATAACCGCGAATAAAACGAACAGCACAATATTGAACAGCCAAAGGGCTTCGGCAATTGCGTGTAAACCGGCATTTGCGCCAGGCAGCTGCGCCAGCGCCAACGCCAGCACACCGGTACCCATGGTGGCGGCGAACCAGTTCGGCGTGAACTGGCGGATGACTTCACGCGGGTGCTGCAAATGACTAAAAGGTTTGAAACCGGCTGGGGCAGTGTTGGGGCATGTCATGGTGAACTCCTGTCCTCTGTTGAGGTGGAGCCCATGGTAGATCCGAATCGAATATCGATATAACGGGTAATATCTCTAACTGTTATCTGTTTTGCAGATATAACGTCAGACGCTGCCTTCAGTCTCGATCACCAGGATTCTCGCCGCACCCTGCGGATGGGCAACGTGTTCGGTACCGACGTCGGCATAGAAGATATCGCCTACACCCAACTCCACTTCTTTCTCCTGACCTGCTTCGCGGTAACGCATCTGCACGACGCCATCCAGCACCACGAACACTTCCTGCCCATCATTGATGTGCCATTTATAGGGCTGATCGGTCCAGTGCAAACGCGTGGTGATGCCGTTCATGTTGGCGATATCCAAAGCGCCCCAGGCACGGTCAGCGGTGAAGGATTTGCTGCGGATGATTTTCATGCGTCGGTCCGTCGAAATGGATGGCGGTGCCAAGGCTAGCGGTCATCGAACATCGACGCCACAGACTTTCATGGACTGCTTACGCATCAACGCGAGCAGAGCGCCGACCGAGAGAGCAATCAGCACCGCACCGTAACCATCGGTGGTGGCCACCAGCCCGAAGGTCCGGGTCAAGTTTCCGGCCAGCAACGACGGCAAGCAGAACGCCAGATAACTCAGCACGTAGTAAGCCGACATCAACCCTGCCCGCTCATGGGGCAAGGCCAGCGGCACGACGCTGCGCAGTGCACCGAGAAAACCGGCACCAAAACCGCCACCGGCCAACAACGTCCCGACGAAAAACAGCGGCAGGCTGGCGCTGTGCACCGCCATCAGAATCAGCGCGACGCCGATGGACAGCAGACTGCCGCCCAAGCGCAACACCTTGTCGGCCGGCCGATTGCGCAAGGTGTAGATCATCAACGCACCGGTCACCGTCAACACGGCCACCGTCGCACCGCCAATCAGATTTGAGGTCGATCCAGTGGCTGTGCGCACCAGAGACGGTGCCAAAGAAGCGTAAAAACCACCGAGCGCCCATACAGCGATATTGATCGGCAGCACCAACCACAACGCACGCCGCGCCTGGATCGGCACATGCAGTGTCGGGCGCAGCGAGGCCCAGGCTCCCGCTTGGGGACTGACGCTTTCCGGCAAACGCCAGACGTACAGCGCTTGCATCACAAACAGCGCGAACAGCACCCAATAGGTCAACTGCAACGGCAGCGGCGCAAACTCGGCCAACAAGCCGCAACCCATGGCACCCGACGCCATGCCCAGCAACGGCGCGACACTGTTGACCAGCGGCCCTTGTTGGCGATCGGTGTCCAGCAGCGCCGCACTCAATGCGGCAGTGGCCATTCCCGTAGCAAAACCTTGAAGCACCCGTGCGCTGATCAACCAGGCGACACTGTCTGCATTGATAAACAGCAGCATCGCCAGCATGTTCAACATCACAGCGGTGAAGATCACCGGTTTGCGCCCCAGGTAATCCGAGAGCGAACCGACCGTGAGCAATGCCGCCAGCAAGCTGATGGCGTACACGCCGAAAATCAGGGTCAGGGTCGCTGCCGAGAATTGCAGGTGTTCCTGGTACAAGTGATACAACGGCGTCGGCGCCGTGGACGCCGCGAGAAAACTGAGTAAGGTGATCGCCAGGAACCCCAGGCTTGAACGATTAGACGTAGAACTGGACATAAATACACTCCGCAAAAGCTAACTTTTTGCTTTTGCGGAGTGTGCGACTGGCTGACGCTTAAAGCAAATTCTTTGTGTTAAGGTCCGATGCATGGCTATTAAAGAAGGTTTACGCCCTGGCGGTAGAAGCGCCAGGGTGCAAGAGTCGGTTCACTCGGCAGTCCGCGATCTCCTTGAAGAGCAGGACCGCACCACCGTGACCGTCCCGCAAATCGCCGCGCGTGCCGGCGTCACGCCGTCGACCATTTACCGGCGTTGGGGCGACCTGTCGGTGTTGTTGGCGGATGTCGCCCTCGCCCGCATGCGCCCCGAGAGCGAGCCGGCCAATACCGGCAACCTGCGCGGTGATGTACGCGCCTGGGCCGAGCAGTATCTGGACGAGATGAGTTCCGAGCCCGGCCGCAACATGTTGCGCGACGTGCAATGCAGCACCACGCCAGCCCTTTGCGCGACGATCATTGGCGGGCAATTGCAGACGATTCTGGATCGTTACCCCGATCAGTCGAAGCCGAACGTTGATCGGCTGATCAACATGGTGGCGGCGCCGACGGTGTTTCGTATCCTGTTTTCAGCGACGCCGCTGGAGGTTGAGGAATTGCATCGGTTGATCGAGATTGCGTTGAGTCAGTGAGGCCCCCTTCGCGAGCAAGCCCGCTCCCACACTGGATCTATGTTGCTTACAAATCCCCTGTGGGAGCGGGCTTGCTCGCGAAGAGGCCTGCACAGACACCCAAGATCCAACTGGCACACACCCTGCGACACCCCGCCGCGCCGCGACCTTGGTCGACACTGACTAACCCCTGCCATCGTGCGAGACTGTCTGTCCGGGCGGGAGTCCCGGGTGTCTTTTGTCTGGAGTTCCCATGTCGCTGTCCAGCGGGCTGATCGCCGCCGTCGCCCTGGCCTATATGGCCATCATGTTCGCCATCGCCTTCTACGGCGACCGTCGCAGCACGCCGTTGCCGCCGCGAGTGCGCGCCTGGGTGTACAGCCTGTCGCTGGCCGTCTATTGCACCAGCTGGACCTTCTTTGGCGCCGTGGGCCAGGCCGCCGAACAACTCTGGTCTTTCCTGCCGATCTACCTCGGACCGATCCTGCTGCTGGTGTGCGCGCCGTGGGTCCTGCAAAAAATGGTGATGATCAGCAAGCAGGAGAACATCACCTCCATTGCCGACTTCATCGCCGCGCGTTATGGCAAATCCCAGTCGCTGGCCGTGGTGGTGGCGCTGATCTGCCTGGTCGGCGTGTTGCCCTACATCGCGTTGCAACTCAAGGGCATCGTGCTCGGGGTAAACCTGTTGATCGGTGCCGGTGCCGACGCCATGGGCACTCGCGCCCAGGACACGGCGCTGATCGTGTCACTGGCGCTGGCGCTGTTCACCATCGTCTTCGGTACCCGCAACCTCGACGCCACGGAACACCACCGCGGCATGGTGCTGGCGATTGCGTTCGAATCGCTGGTCAAGCTGTTTGCTTTTCTCGCGGTCGGCGCGTTCGTGACCTACGGCCTGTACGACGGTTTCGACGACCTGTTCGACCAGGCCATGCTCGCACCGCGTCTGGAAGAATACTGGAAGGAAACCATCAACTGGCCGTCGATGGTGGTGCAGACCGGCGTGGCAATGATGGCAATCATCTGCCTGCCCCGGCAGTTCCACGTGACGGTGGTGGAAAACATCGACCCTCAGGATCTGCGCCTGGCCAAATGGGTGTTTCCAGCCTATCTGGCGCTGGCGGCGTTGTTCGTCGTTCCTATCGCCCTCGCCGGTCAGATGCTGCTGCCGAGTTCGGTGCTGCCGGACTCGTTTGTCATCAGCCTGCCGCTCGCTCAATCCCATCCCGCCCTGGCGATGCTGGCGTTTATCGGTGGCGCCTCGGCGGCGACCGGCATGGTGATTGTTGCCAGCGTGGCGTTGTCGACCATGGTCTCCAACGACATGCTGTTGCCATGGTTGCTGCGGCGCAACAACGCCGAGCGGCCGTTCGAAGTGTTCCGCCAGTGGATGCTCTCGGTACGCCGAGTGAGCATTGTGGTGATTCTGCTGCTGGCCTACGTCAGTTATCGCCTGCTCGGCTCGACGGCGAGCCTGGCGACCATCGGCCAGATCGCCTTCGCCGCCGTGACCCAACTGGCCCCCGCCATGCTCGGCGCGCTGTACTGGAAACAAGCCAATCGCCGGGGAGTATTCGCCGGCCTCGCCGCCGGGACATTCCTCTGGTTCTACACCCTGATTTTGCCGATAGCGGCCCACAGCCTCGGTTTGTCCTTGAGCAGTTTCCCGGGGCTGGCCTGGTTGCACAGCAACCCGCTGAAACTGCCGCTCACCCCGTTGACACAAGGCGTGGTGTTGTCGCTTGCAGCCAACTTCACGCTGTTCGCCTGGGTGTCGGTGCTGTCGCGTACGAGGGTTTCGGAACATTGGCAGGCGGGTCGCTTCATCGGTCAGGAAATCAGCGCCCGCCCCAGCGCCCGTTCGATGCTGTCGGTGCAGATCGACGATTTATTGCAGTTGGCCGCACGCTTCGTCGGTGAGGAACGCGCCCGTCAAAGTTTTATCCGCTTCGCCTACCGCCAGGGCAAAGGCTTCAACCCGAACCAGAACGCCGATGGTGAATGGATCGCCCATACCGAACGTTTGCTGGCCGGTGTGCTGGGTGCTTCTTCGACCCGAGCGGTGGTAAAAGCCGCCATCGAAGGTCGGGAAATGCAACTCGAGGACGTGGTCCGAATCGCCGACGAAGCCTCCGAAGTGCTGCAATTCAACCGCGCGCTGCTGCAAGGCGCGATCGAGAACATCACCCAAGGCATCAGTGTGGTCGACCAGTCGCTGAAACTGGTCGCCTGGAACCGGCGCTACCTGGAGCTGTTCAACTATCCGGATGGACTGATCAGGCTTGGCCGACCGATTGCCGACATCATTCGCTACAACGCCGAACGCGGCCTGTGCGGCCCCGGCGAAGCCGAAGTGCATGTAGCACGGCGCTTGCACTGGATGCGTCAGGGCCGCGCCCATACTTCTGAAAGACTTTTCCCTAATGGCCGTGTGATCGAGCTGATCGGCAACCCGATGCCGGGCGGCGGTTTTGTCATGAGTTTCACCGACATCACCGCGTTCCGCGAGGCTGAGCAGGCGCTGACCGAAGCCAACGAGGGCCTGGAGCGTCGGGTCACCGAGCGGACCCACGAACTGTCGCAACTCAACCTCGCCCTGACCGAAGCCAAGGGCACCGCGGAATCGGCCAATCAGTCTAAAACCCGTTTCCTGGCGGCGGTCAGCCACGACTTGATGCAACCGTTGAACGCTGCGCGACTGTTCTCGGCCGCCCTTTCCCACCAAGACGACGGCCTTTCCGGTGAGGCGCAGAAACTGGTCCATCATCTGGACACTTCACTACGCTCGGCCGAGGACTTGATCAGCGACCTGCTGGACATTTCCCGCCTGGAAAACGGCAAGATCAACCCTGATCCCAAACCGTTCGTGCTCAATGAGATGTTCGATGTCCTCGGTGCCGAGTTCAAGGCGCTGGCCCGCGACCAAGGGCTGAAATTCCGCGTCAGGGGCAGTACGTTGCGCGTCGACAGCGATATCAAACTGCTGCGACGAATCCTGCAGAACTTCCTGACCAATGCTTTCCGCTACGCCAAAGGCCCGGTGCTGCTAGGGGTTCGTCGACGCAAGGGCGAGCTGTGCCTGGAAGTCTGGGACCGTGGTCCGGGCATTCCTGTGGATAAACAGCAGGTCATTTTCGAAGAATTCAAACGCCTCGACAGCCACCAGACGCGCGCGGAGAAAGGCCTGGGGCTTGGCTTGGCGATCGCTGACGGGCTGTGTCGCGTGCTGGGTCATACCTTGCGCGTACGCTCCTGGCCGGGGCGCGGCAGTGTGTTCAGCGTCAGTGTGCCGTTGGCTCATGCGCAATCCGCGCTCCCGACCCAGGTCGCCGAACTCAATGGCAAATTGCTGAGCGGCTCGCAGGTGCTGTGCATCGACAACGAAGACAGCATCCTGATCGGCATGAACAGCTTGCTCACGCGCTGGGGTTGTCAGGTCTGGACCGCGCGCAACCGCGATGAATGCGCGGCGCTGCTTAGCGACGGGATGCGACCGCAATTGGCGCTGGTGGATTACCACCTGGACGATGGCGAGACCGGGACCGAACTGATGGCATGGCTGCGAACCCGATTGGGTGAGCCAGTGCCAGGGGTAGTGATCAGCGCCGATGGGCGACCGGAGACGGTGGCCCAAGTGCATGCGGCGGGGCTGGATTATCTGGCCAAACCGGTGAAACCGGCGGCGTTGCGGGCGCTGCTGAGTCGGCATTTGCCGTTGTAGCGTGGCAGGTTTCTATACACACCACTGTGGCGAGGGGGCTTGCCCCCGCTCGGCTGCGCAGCAGTCGTAAATCATGCAACGCGCTTTTACCTGAAGAAATCGGGTGAATGGTTTTGGGGCCGCTTCGCAGCCCAACGGGGGCAAGCCCCCTCGCCACAAATGTCAACAGCAACAGAAGTCTATTCGGGCAACTCAGCCAACCCATCCACATCCGTCATCGCCCGCTCCAGCAAGTCTGCCGGCAGGCTCTTGCTCGCCCGCGCGCCAAGCAACTTGAGTTGCTCGCTGCGGCTGACCAGATTGCCGCGGCCTTCTGTCAGCTTGTTGCGCGCAGAACTGTAGGCTTTATCCAGTTGCTGTAATCGACTGCCGACTTCATCCAGATCCTGGATGAACAACACGAACTTGTCGTACAGCCACCCGGCCCGCTCGGCGATTTCCCGGGCGTTCTGGCTCTGGCGCTCCTGCTTCCACAGGCTGTCGATGACGCGCAGGGTCGCCAGTAACGTGGTCGGGCTGACGATCACAATGTTGCGGTCGAAGGCCTCCTGAAACAGCGTCGGCTCAGCCTGCAATGCGGCGGAAAATGCCGCTTCGATCGGTACGAAGAGCAGGACGAAATCCAGGCTGTGCAAACCGTCGAGACGCTTGTAATCCTTGCCGGCGAGCCCTTTGACGTGAGTGCGCAGGGACAGCACGTGCTGCTTGATGGCGATCTGGCCGATGGCATCGTCTTCGGCCGCGACGTATTGCTGATAGGCCGTGAGGCTGACCTTGGAATCGACCACCACCTGCTTGTCGCCCGGCAGATAAATGATCACGTCCGGCTGGAAACGTTCACCGTCCGGGCCCTTGAGGTTGACCTGGGTCTGGTACTCGCGCCCCTTCTCCAGGCCCGCGTGTTCAAGCACCCGCTCAAGAATCAGCTCACCCCAGTTGCCTTGGGTTTTCTGGCCTTTCAAGGCGCGGGTCAGGTTGGTGGCTTCGTCGCTCAGGCGCAGGTTCAGCTGTTGCAGCCGCTCCAGTTCCTTGGCCAGGGAAAAACGTTCGCGGGCTTCTGCCTGATAGCTTTCTTCGACGCGTTTTTCGAAGGACTGGATGCGTTCTTTCAACGGATCGAGCAACTGACCGAGGCGCTGTTGACTGGTTTCGGCAAAGCGCTGCTCGCGCTCGTCGAAGATTTTGCCGGCCAGCTCGGCGAACTGCGCTCGCAGTTCGTCTCGCGAGCCCTGCAGGTCGTTGAGGCGCTGCTGATGGCTTTCCTGCTGCTCACGCAGCTCGGCGTTGAGCGAAGCGGCCTGGGCGTCCAGACGGCGCAACTCAGCCTCTTTGCCGGCGCGTTCCAGATTCCAGGCGTGAGCGGCGTCGCGTGCATCGTCGCGTTCGATTTGCAGCAATTCGACTTCACGGCGAACGGCGGCCAGGTCTGCTTGTTTGGCGGCGTTGGCCTGGCCCAGATCACCGATCTCATCGCGACAGGCTTCGAGTTGGGCGTTCAATCCATCCTGAGCCAGATGGGCCGTGGCCAGGCGCTCTTCCAGCAGTGCAACCTCTGACTGCGTGGCGCTCGCTCGGCGCTGAAGTTGCCAGGCCAGTACCAGTAACGGCAGCGCAGCGCCCGCCAGACCGAGCAATGCGCTGGTCAAGTCCATAGCCATAGCCACTCCTGCCAATGAAATAAAGCTTGAAGGTTAACCAAGGCGTCAGGTCTTGGACAGCTCAGTCTTCGATCAGACCCAGTTCCTGCTGGGCGCGCCGATCCCCTGACCGCGCGGCCGAACGCAGAAGGTCCTGACCGATACGGCGATCCCGGGCATTCCCGCATTCACGGCACATCAGCTGACCGAGACGGCTTTGCGCGGCCACGACCCCTTCACGGGCTGGCTGCTTGAGCAAACGTCCGGCGAAGTGTTTGACGTTGGGGTTTTCGCCCAGACGCGGGCTGTCCAGCAGCCACTCGGCCACACGCATCGAAAAGCGCTTGGGCGGGGTAACGCTGGGAGGTGTGGAGGTTGCAGAGACTGATACTGAGCGAAACTTCATAAAGCACTGTGGGGCAGATCGGAAGGCGCGCCACTCTACTCTTTTTTTCTTACAGGTAAAGCCTAAAAAAACCCGGCACGCCCGTCCTAGAGCAAGCGCTCGGGACAATCCACAGAAGCTGTGGATAACTCAGTGGACAACCGCCCTTGAACTCTCGCAAAGCCGTATGGAATGGGGCTCGCAGTCAAACTGACGATTTTTTCACCAGTAAAAAAAAGCGATGTTTTTCATTGACTTAAATTTTGGTTACAGGCACCCACTGCGTTTGAAGCGATGATGACAGCGGCGTGACACCCTCCGCGACTTATGTGCACAAGTACCTTCGAGGCAGTTATATCGATGCGCTTTTTCGGCGCATTTTTCGCCCGCACTTGGGGATAAACCTTGGCAAACCCATGATCCAGGCTGGTCCTGGCCCGATGAGCCGTGACTGCCAATGGTCGGAATTTGTGCTATTACAGGGCAAGTCTGCGGGTCATGGCTTTTTCCGAGCGCCAATCCGGACGTTGAATGAGGGGCACCCAGAGAACTTTTTTGCTAACACACTTCCCTTCAGCAATTCAATCCGTTAGTATCCGCGGCGTTAGTACCAAGCTGAAAGTCAATTCTGGTCGAACAAATCCCCCCGGTCAGCCTTCCCAAAGGAAGCCTCCACCGACAAAGCGGGATCGACCACCTCGATGGTTTCCAGGTAAACCTTGCGTCAACACTGCCTTCGAACAAAGCGAAGGGTGTTGCGAAGCTCACTTACTCTGACCGAACCAACCTGCAAATTGATCAGGATCTTCACCCCGGGCCCAGAACCTTTGCCCTTGATGTGTTGCCTGCCCTCCTAAGTACCTACCTGCCAGCCCAAGCGCGCCAATTATCAGCGCTTCAAACTGGCTGCTTTGTTCCAGTCGGGTTCTTCGTTCGACCAATGGTGGTTGTCGTCACTGGAACGTTTTAACTTTGCACGGTTCTTATCCGTGTCGCTTGTAGGAACACCCAATGACTATGTCTACTCAAATCCACACTCAGGATGCCATTCGCACCCTAACCAACGCTTTTGCACCAATGAACTGCCTGATCATGGCTGCTCGCAAAGGCTGCTTCAGCTTCACTCTGGTCAACGAACACGGCATCGCTCGTCACAGCGAACGCCTGTACCCCGATCAATACTCCAGCGCCGAGCCGCTGCAGGCCGTGATCGAGCGTACCCGTCAGGCACTGGTTGCCTGATACGCCAGAAAGACTGAAAACCTCAAAAGCCTCGCCCAAAAAGCGGGGCTTTTTATTGCCTGATATTTCTCTTTTCGCTGCCACCGCCTAAGCACTAAGCGATATAAGGGTTATAACTCGCAGCCGGAAATATTTTAAAAACAGGCCTTTACGGCGCGAATATGACACTACACTTCAACTCAAGCGGCGTGGTCCGCTTCCGGCGAGCCTGATTCGATTCACTGCTGCCAATGCCCTTCAGGTATCGCCGACCATTTCATGTTTCGAGGGCTTTATGGGTATCGCTGCCAGCGAACTGTGCCGTTATGTGATCCGCCCGACATTGATTTACCTCGGGTGCCATAGCGCAACTGCCGAATCCCTGCTGCTGGGCGTCGCCGCCAGCCAGTCCGCCCTTGGAACTGCCCTGCATGACCGCCGTGGACACGGCCTGTACCGAATCGCCGAACCCCGCCATCAAGCACTTTGGGACCACTACCTGGCACTTGACCCGGACCGCGCAAGCCTGGTTCGCGGTCTGGCCAGCCAACATGCTTTCCTGAGTGGTCCGCACCTCGAATTGACCGTCAACCTGCGTTACGCCACCGCCATCGCCTGGCTGCTGGTAGAAGAACAGAACACCCCCCTCCCCGAAGCAGACGACCTACTGGGAATGGCCCGAATCTGGCGCCAGACCTTCCAGCCTCAAGGACGCCTGAGAGACTTCACCTGCGCCTGGCAAACCTGTGTTGCACCGCTGAATCAGGTCGCCTGCTGACCTGCCATTTCCACAAGATCGCGCAACTGCTGCGATTTTGGTCGGATTGTCCTACAAAACCGCTCTAAATCAAGCATTACAGCCTATGGCGCTGGGACGAAAATGTTGGTAATTTTCGCCCCGGTGATCACCAGGAGTTCTAATAATGAAAAAAGTAATGCTCAAAACCACCCTTAGCCTCGCCGTTGCCATGGCATCCACCCAGATCTTCGCAAGTGGCTTTGCCCTCAACGAACAAAGCATCAGCGGGATGGGGACAGGTTTTGCCGGGCGATCTTCTTCTGCCGACGACGCATCCACCGTTTTTGGCAACCCTGCCGGCATGTCTCGCCTCAAGCGCGAACAAGTGACCGGTGGTGTTGCATTTATCGACGCGCATGCTGATATCAGTGATGCCAGTTCCCGCCCGAATAGTGGTACCAACAAAGGTGACATGGTCCCTTTCATGGGCGTGCCCATGGGCTACTACGTAAAGCCAATCGATGACCAGTGGGCAGTCGGTTTCGGCGTCTACGCTCCATTCGGCCTGGTGACCGACTATGAGAACGGCTTTGCCGGCCGTTACTTCGGCAGCAAGAGCGAAGTCACAATCGTGACTCTCCAGCCAACCGTCAGCTACGCCTTCAACGACAAGGTGTCGATCGGTTTCGGTCCGACCATCAACCGCATTGACGGCACCCTGGAATCGAACCTGTCGCTGAACCCTCGCGCAGCAGACGGTACCGTCAAGATCAAAGGTGACGACACCGCGCTGGGTTACAACATCGGCATCATGGTTCAAGCCCTCGAAAGCACTCGCCTCGGCCTGACCTATCACTCGAAAGTGAAGTACAAGCTCGAAGGTGACACCAAGGTCAACTACGGCCTGCTCTCGGCGCTGGGCCAGAACCCGAACCAGAAGTTCGACGCTTCGCTGGACATCACCACGCCTGAGTCGGTGGACTTCTCGGTCACTCATCAGCTGAACGATCAGTGGACCCTTTACGCAGGCAGCACCTGGACTCGCTGGAGCCGCCTGAAAGAAATCTCCGTCGAGAACGAAGGCGTTCCTGCCGCCCTGGCCGCACGCGGCTTTGGCACCATCACTGAAGAACAGAACTGGCACGACACCTGGGCTCACGCCATCGGTGCTTCGTACCAGCTGAACAAGCAATGGGTGCTGCGTACCGGCCTGTCGGTTGACCAGTCGCCAACCAATAACGTAAACCGCTCCCCACGTATTCCGACTGGCGATCGCAAGATTTTCAGCCTGGGCGCTGGCTGGAGCCCGACCGACGACCTGACCATCGACATAGCGTATTCGTACCTGCGCGAAGAGTCGGTCAAGGTCAACAACAGCAACGGCCGCCAGAACTACAGCGCCGAGTATGAAAACTATGCGAACGGTTTCGGTGTTGGCGCGACCTACCGCTTCTGATGATTCACGGCGAACCTGAACCGCTCGCCGCCTGAATTGAAAAAGCCCCGCTCTCTTGTACAGAGGCGGGGCTTTTTAATGGACGTCGATCAGGGCTGCGAGGCCAGTGCCTTCTCCACCGCTTCGATGAACTCGGGATCATCAGGCTTGGTCAGGCTGGAAAAACTGGCGATCACTTTGCCCTTGCGATCGACCACGTATTTGTAGAAGTTCCACTTCGGCGCGGTGCTCTGCTTGGCGATGATCTTGAACAAGTGCGTCGCGTCATTACCGCGGACTTTCTGCGGCTCAGTCATGGTGAACGTCACGCCGTAGTTCACGTAGCAGACCTTGGCAGTCTCTTCGCCATCCTTGGACTCTTGTTTGAAGTCGTTGGACGGAACACCGATCACCTCCAGCCCCTGATCCTTGTAACGCCAATTCAGCGCCTCAAGGCTTTTGAACTGCGGGGCGAAACCACAGAAGCTCGCGGTATTGACCACCACCAGCGGTTTGCCGGCGAAGCGCTGGCACAGGTCGATGGACTCCTTGGCGCGCAACTTGGGCAACGAGCCTTGCAAAAGCTCCGGGCATTCGGCCGCTTGAGCCAATCCACTAAACGCTACCAGTAACGCGGGAACTGCAAGCCAGCGCATCAGCATGTCGGTGCATCCTTGAGTAATCGTCAAAAACGAAGTTACTCGCCCTCACATCCTGCTAGCAAGCACCCATGCCCAGTTGCATCAACGCCAGCCCGCCCTGATGCCAGCCCCACCACGACAGGGCCAGCAGCAAGGCGCAGACAGCGACAACAGCGATCCGCGGCCAGAGACTGTTCATATCGCACTCATCTGTGTTTGCAGGCGCGCCACCGGCTGCTCACGCACCGGCCAGTTCAGGGCTGCGGCCAACAGGCTCAAGAGAATCGCCACTTGCCAGATCAAGTCATAGCTCCCGGTTCGGTCGTACACCACCCCGCCCAACCAGCCGCCGAGGAACGATCCGAGCTGGTGAAACAGGAAAACAATCCCACCGAGCATCGACAGATTTCGCACGCCGAACAAGGTCGCGACGGTGCCGTTGGTCAAGGGCACGGTCGACAGCCACAGGAAGCCCATTGCCATGCCAAACAGGTACGCGGTGGTCGTCGTGACGGGTGCCCACAGGAACAACCCGATCACGACTGCCCGCAGCAGATACAGGCCGGTGAGCAAACGCGGCTTGGACATCCGCCCGCCGAGCCAGCCTGCCGTGTAGGTACCAAAAATATTGAACAGCCCGATCAACGCCAGCACCGTCGTACCGACGCTCGCCGGGAGGTGCTGATCCACCAGATAAGCCGGCAAGTGCACGCCGATGAATACCACCTGGAAGCCGCAGACAAAAAAGCCGAACGCCAGCAGCCAGAATCCTGAATGGGAACAGGCCTCGTGCAGGGCTTCGGACAGTGTTTGTTCATGACCGAACACCGGTAGCGGCTTGTCCTTGAGCATGCTCACCAGCGGCACGATCAGCGCCACCAACAGGCCCAACACCAGCAATGCCGCTGACCAGCCGAGCCAGCCGATCAACCCCAGCGTGCCGGGCAACATGGCGAACTGGCCGAAAGAGCCGGCAGCGCTGGCAATGCCCATGCCCATGCTGCGTTTCTCCGGCGGTACTGCGCGACCGACCACGCCAAGGATCACCGAGAACGAGGTGCCCGACAGACCGATGCCGATCAACAGGCCGGCACTCAGGGACAAGGTCACGGCGGAATCCGACAGGCCCATGAACACCAGACCCAATGCATACAAGACACCGCCGACCAGCACCACTTTCGCGGCGCCAAAGCGGTCGGCCAGCGCGCCGGTGAATGGCTGTGCCAGGCCCCAGATCAGGTTCTGCAAGGCAATGGCGAAAGCAAACGTCTCACGCCCCCAGCCGAACTCGGCACTCATCGGTGCCAGAAACAGCCCGAAGCCGTGTCTGACGCCCAAGGACAACGCGAGAATCAGCGCACTCCCCAACAAAACCCAACCACACGTACGCCACATCGATGTCATTCTTATTCTCCGGTAGCGGGTATATACCCGCTTAAGATCGAAAAAACCGGCATCACGCCAGTTCGTCCAGCAGTCGCAGCAAGGTTTCGCGTTTCTCGGCACCCAAGCGGTCAATCAACCGCTGTTGCGCCGCTTCCCAAGCGGGCAAGGCCGCTTTCAGGCGTTCAACACCGGCCTCGGTGAGCATGACGATGCGGTTACGCATGTCTTCGCCCTCAACCAGCATCAGCAGGCCTTCGCCTTCCAGCACCCGCAGATTGCGCCCCAAGGTGCTGCGATCCAGGCCCATGGCCTCGGCCAACGTGGAAATACTCGGTTTATCCAGACGCTGCAGATTACACAGCAGAGAATACTGGGCGACGTTGATCCCGAAGCCGTCGAGAGCGCCGTCGTAATGCCTGCTGACGCCACGGGCGGCGCGACGCAGGTTGATGCATAAACATTGGGAGTCGAGCATGGTGCGTGTATATACCCGCGGTTGTGTTAAATCAAGTTACATGATGTGGGAAGTTCAGCAGATAGCCAATCCCACCAGCACCGCGACCTCAAGGATTTCCAACAACGCCCCCGCCGTATCGCCCGTCGTGCCGCCCAATCGGCGCAGCATCACTTGCCGCAGCCAGACAAACACCAGCGCCGCCAGCACAACGGCCAACACGCCGCTGAGACCGGCAATCAAAACACACGCCAACGCACTCACCGCCAACACCTGTTTGCCCGCCAAACGCGGCAGATGATCGGTCAGCGCTTGCCCCAAGCCACCGGCACGCACATAAGGCGTGGTCAGGAACAAGCCCAGCATCGCGCTGCGCCCGATCAACGGGACAATGATCAGGACAACGGCGTGTTGCTGCTCGATCAATGCCAGCAACGCGGCGAATTTGAGCAGCAACACCAGCACCAGCGTCACGACCGCAATCGGCCCGCTGCGCGGGTCCTTCATGATCGTCAACGTGCGCTCGCGATCGCCGAACCCGCCGAGCCACGCATCGGCGCTATCGGCCAGGCCGTCCAGGTGCAACGCGCCGCTGAGCAATACCCAAACCGTCAGCAACAGCGCTGCGTGAAGCAACAACGGCGTGCCGAGTAACAGCCAATTGAACGCCCACAAAATCCCGCCGAACAGCAGGCCGACCAGCGGATAAAACAGCAGCGACCGCCCCAACGCCTGTGGCGCCGGCATGCCCGGCAGACGAATCGGCAGACTGCTCAAAAATTGCAGGGCGACCCAGAACGGCAACATGGTCAGAGCGCTTCCTTTGACAACACGCCGGATTCGACCGTCATCGAAAACAACGCGCCATGCCCGACTTCGACGTTGAGCAACTGCTCACGAGGCAATCCTCGCGCCTGAGCCAGCAACAAACGCATGACCCCGCCATGACTGATCAGCAACACCCGCTCGCCTGCGCAGGTAGCCTGCAAGCGCTCAACGGCCGCCAACACTCGCGTCGAAAAATCCACCACCGGTTCACCCTGAGGCGGCGTAAACGAGTAAGGGTCGGCCCAGAACAATCCCAACGCCTCGGCATCAGTGTCCATCAGCGCCGCAGCGCTCTGCCCTTCCCAAGCGCCGAAGTGCAGCTCTTGCAGGTCTTTATCCAACTGCACCGGCAAACCCAGCTGTGCGCCGAGTTCTTCGGCGAACCGCGCACACCGCTGCAGTGGCGAGCTGACCAAACGATCCCAAGGCCCCTGCTCGACCACCGCCGCGCGCATCTGCGCCCAGCCCTTTTCGGTCAGCGCATCGTCAAGGCTGCCGCGCAAACCGCCGCCGAGTTCGGTTTCGCCGTGGCGCAACAGGTCCAGGCGCAAGGTCATGCCGGACGGTCCGCCACGGCGGCCTCGGCGAAGGTCGCCATCTGCCCGTGAAGGTCACACGCCAGGCGCAATAAAGGCACGGCCAACGCCGCGCCACTGCCCTCGCCCAGACGCAGGCCGAGGTCCAGCAGCGGTTCGGCGTTCAGGGATTCCAGTACATGACGATGGCCCGGCTCGGCGCCGCGATGACCGAACAACAGCCACTGACGGCATTCAGGGTTCAAGCGCACCGCCACCAACGCCGCAACGCTGCAAATAAAACCGTCCACCAGCACCGCAACGCCTTCCTGGGCACACGCCAGATACGCGCCGACCAGTGCCGCGATTTCAAAACCGCCGAGGTTGAACAGGGTTTGTAGCGCATCGCCACGTTGAGCACTGTGCAACGCCAAAGCGCGCTCGATGACCTGAGCTTTATGGCTGACACCCGCCGCGTTCAAACCCGTGCCCGGCCCGGTCAGATGCACCACCGCACAATCGAGCAAGGCACAGGCCAGCGCACTGGCCGCAGTGGTATTACCGATGCCCATCTCGCCACCGATAAACAACTGCGCACCCGCCGCGATGGCGCGCTGCACGCTGTCGCGGCCGGCCTGCAAAGCGAGTTCGCCTTGAGCCGGCGTCATCGCCGAACCTTCGACGAAATTCGCCGTGCCTGGGCCGATGTTCAAGTGACGCACACCCGGCAAATTCAACGACGGGGTCACCGTGCCGAGGTCGACGACTTCAAGGGATGCCCCGAGTTGCCGCGCCAACACGCTGATCGCCGCCCCACCGCTGACGAAGTTGTGCAGCATCTGTCCGGTGACTTCCTGAGGAAATGCCGATACCCCTTCAGCGACCACGCCATGGTCACCGGCAAAAATCGCGATCCACAGCTGATCGATACTCGGTTTGACCTGCCCCTGCAGCCCGGCCAATTGCACGGCCACCGACTCAAGCCGACCGAGGGAGCCGGCCGGTTTGGTCAGTTGCTGTTGACGGGCCTGCGCCTGCACGACCGCTTGAGCATCGATCGGCTTGCACGGGTTCAGCCACCAGGATTGAGTCATAACACGGTTCCTTTCAAAGTCAGGGGCAGACCGGCGACGGTCAGGACGACGCGCTGACAGCGCTCGGCCAACGCTTGATGCAGCCAACCGGCTTCATCGACATAACGGCGAGTCAATTCGCCCAGCGGCACGACACCCATTCCGGTCTCGTTGCTGACAAAAATGATTTCACCCGGCAACGACGCCAGGCAGTCCAGCAATGCATCACGCTCGGCTGACAGACGCTTGGTGTCGTCGAGCATCAGCAGATTAGTCATCCACAACGTCAGGCAATCCACCAGCAGGCAACGATCGGCGCTGGCGGTTTCGCGCAGGATGCGGGCGAGTTCCACCGGCTCTTCGATCAACGCCCATTCGGCTGGACGACGGGCGCGGTGATGGGCCACCCGCTCGTTCATTTCACCGTCGAGGGGTTGGCTGGTGGCGATGTACGTCACTACCAGACCGCTGTCGGAGGCGAGTTTTTCAGCCAGGCGACTTTTGCCGGAGCGGGCGCCGCCGAGGATCAGTTGCAGCATGGTTCATTCCTTCAAATTGGCGGTGAGGCCACTGCCCTCTTCGCGAGCAAGCCCGCTCCCACAGGTGATCGCATTCCAATGTGGGAGCGGGCTTGCTCGCGAAGAGGCCAGCACGGTCACCCTAAAACCCACAAAGTTCACGCAACAGTCGGGTATCCAGATGCTTCTCCACCAGATCCGCCAGCCGCTCGATATCGCGCTCACGCAACGCGTGATAATCCACGTCCTGCACCGCCTGCAAACCTGCCCAGCGCAACAGGGCACTGCACGCCGCGGGTGATTCAAACAGGCCATGCAGATAGGTGCCGAAAATCTGCCCGTCCACGCTTTGCGCACCGTCGCAGCGACCATCGTCCAGTTGCACGGCGGCGTTTTCCAACGCCGGCCCGGTGGTCACCCCGGCATGAATTTCATAGCCGCTGACCGGCGCGTCTTCCAGTGCCAGACGCCCGCGCACATTGCGCAATTGCTTCTCTTCTTCGAGCTGCGTTTCGAACGCCAACAAGCCCAAACCGGCGCTGGAACCCGGTGCGCCTTCAAGGCCCAGCGGATCGTGTACCTGCTCGCCGAGCATTTGCAGACCGCCGCAAATGCCCAGCACTTTGCCGCCATAACGCAGATGACGACTGATCGCGGTGTCCCAGCCATTGGCCCGCAAATACGCGAGGTCGCTACGCACACTTTTCGAACCAGGGAGAATAATCAGGTCGGCCGGTGGAATCGCCTGACCGGGGCCGATGAATTGCAGATCCACCTGCGGATGCAGGCGCAGTGGATCGAAATCGGTGTGATTGCTGATGCGCGGCAGCACCGGCACTACCACTTTCAGCACCTGGTCGGCCTTGTCAGTCTGCCGCTGATCGATACCGTCCTCGGCCTCAAGATGCAGGTCCATCACATAAGGCAGAACGCCAATCACTGGTTTGCCGGTGCGCGCTTCCAGCCAATCCAGCCCCGGTTGCAGCAAAGCGATATCGCCGCGAAACCGGTTGATGATGAAGCCTTTGACTCGCGCCTGCTCGCTGGGCGACAGCAGTTCCAGCGTGCCCACCAGATGCGCAAAAACCCCGCCGCGATTGATGTCGGCAATCAGCACCACCGGGCAATCCACCGCCTCGGCAAAGCCCATGTTGGCGATGTCGCCGGCGCGCAGATTGATCTCGGCCGGCGAACCCGCGCCTTCGACCATAACCACCGGATACGCCGCGCTCAGCCGTTCATGAGAGGCCAGCACTGCTTTCATGGCGATGGCTTTGTAGTCGTGATACGCGACCGCGTTCATCGTCGTGACCGCGCGGCCATGGATGATCACTTGAGCGCCGGTATCACTGTTGGGTTTGAGCAGCACCGGGTTCATGTCGGTGTGCGGCTCAAGGTTGGCGGCCTGAGCCTGCACCGCTTGCGCACGACCGATCTCGCCACCGTCGGCGGTCACGGCACTGTTAAGCGCCATGTTCTGTGGTTTGAACGGTACGACGCTCACGCCCTGACGCACGACCCAGCGGCACAACGCCGTCACCAGCGTACTTTTACCGGCGTCGGAAGTGGTGCCTTGCACCATCAACGTAGTCATTGGGTTTCCTTGGCGTAGGCTTCGAACGCTTGCGCGAGACGTGTCCAGTCGGTTTCATCGGCGGGCAAGCCGAAACGCAGGCTGCTGTTGTTCGTGAACAACCGCAACAGAATGCCGCGCCGGGCCATGAACTCATGCAGGACTTCGGCGCGGTCGGTGATCAGCCATTGAAACAAGGCGCAGCCACCCTGGGGTTTGAAACCGTGCTGTTCAAGCAGCAACGCCAGACGCTCGCTGGCTTCTTCAGCGCGAACCCGTTGCCGGGCATGCCCTTCGGTATCCAGCAGACAGGCCTGCCCCAGCACCCGCGTCGGCCCGCTGACCGCCCACGGCCCCACTTGCTCGGCCAGCAACTTGAGTAACTTGCGCTCGGCCAGCACGAAACCCAGCCGCACACCGGCCAGACCAAAAAACTTGCCGAAGGAGCGCAGCACGATCAACCCGACCCGATTGGCAAAAGGTGCCAGGCTCAGCTGCGGTGTGTTGTCCATGAACGCCTCGTCCACCACCAGCCAGCCTCCGCGCTGGGCCAGCCGCGTGTGCCAGTCGAGCAGACGTCTCGGTGTCAGGCTCAGGCCGGTAGGATTGTTCGGGTTGACCACCACCAGCACGTCGAGGCTGTCGAGAAAGAAGTCGACTTCCTGCTCCAGCACTTCACGCACGATGTAGCCATTACGGCGCCACGCTTCGGCGTGTTCGGCGTAACACGGCGAGAGCACGCCGACCTTGCCGGCCCGGCGCAAACGCGGCAGCAACTGGATCGCCATTTGCGAGCCGGCTACCGGCAGGACCTGAGCGGCGCCGTAATAATCACAGGCCGCCTGCTCCAGACCGTCATCGGTTTCCGGCAACCGCGCCCAGGCCCGCAACGGAATCTCCGGGACCGGAAACGGCCAGGGCGCGAGGCCGCTGGACAGGTCGAGCCAATCGGCTTCGGCGATGCCGTAATCGAGCGCCGCCTTGCGTAACCGACCACCGTGCTCAAGCATAAAATTCAGCCCCCACGCAGAGGATCAGCAACCATAACCATACCCCGCGCTGGACCAATTGCCAGCCACGGTCGATGGAGTCGGCGTCCGCCGGCACGCCTTCACCCAGTGGCGGACGCTGATGCAGTTCACCGTGATAAATCGCCGCCCCGCCCAACTCGACGCCGAGCGCACCGGCACCGGCCGCCATCACCGGACCGGCATTCGGGCTGTCCCAGGTCGGGCCCTGGGTGCGCCAGCATTTCAGCGCCAGGCGGGTTTTGCCCAACAGCGCGTAGGTCAATGCCACCAGGCGTGCAGGAATGTAGTTGAGGACGTCGTCGATCTTTGCCGCGGCCCAGCCGAAACGCTCGAAGCGTTCATTGCGGTAACCCCACATCGCATCCAGCGTGTTGCTCAAACGGTAGAGCACCACACCGGGCGCACCGGCCACGGCAAACCAGAACAGCGCAGCGAATACCGCGTCGCTGCCGTTCTCCAGGACAGACTCTGTGGCGGCGCGGGCGACTTCGGTTTTATCCAGTTCGCTGGTCTGGCGGCTGACCAGATAACTGACACGTTTGCGCGCCTCTTCCAGATCATCACTGCGCAGCGCCTTGGCCACAGGCGTAACGTGTTCACCGAGGCTGCGCATGCCGAGGGCGCAATAGAGTACGAGTATCTCGACGATCCAGCCGACGTAGGGCGCCCAGGAAAACGCCGTGGCCAGCAGGGTCAGCGGCAATACTGCGATCACCCAGGCAGTCACGCCATGGCTGCGCCAGCCGCGGCCACCGCCGCCATTGAAACGTTGCTCGATGCGGTTGGCAAAGCGGCCGAACGCCACCAGCGGATGCCAGCGTTTGGGTTCACCCAGCAGCGCATCCAGCGCAACCGCGGCGACACTCAACAACGCCACACTCATTGACTCACTCCCCAATAATTTTCATACAGCAACTCACTGAGCGGACGCGCCTGCGCCCAGCCTTCGAGTACCAGCATCGGCGCCGGATAAAATTCCTTGACCGGCCCCAGGCATAGAACGGCCAAGGGCTTGGCTCCAGCGGGTAAACCCAGCAAGTCCGCCAGTGCTTGCGGCTCGAACAGCGACACCCAGCCCATGCCCAATCCTTCAGCGCGGGAGGCCAGCCAGAGGTTCTGGATCGCGCAGGACAGCGAGGCCATGTCCATTTCCGGCATCGTGCGACGGCCGAAAATGTGACGCTCGCGATCGTCCATCAGTGCAGCGACCAGCACCTCGGCGCAATCGTTGATGCCTTCGACTTTGAGCTTCATGAATTCGTCGGTGCGCTCGCCGAGGGCTTCGGCGGTGCGGATGCGTTCTTCTTCCACCAGTGACTGGATCTTGCCGCGCAGGGCTCGATCGCTGATGCGGATGAACCGCCAGGGCTGCATCAGGCCGACACTCGGTGCCTGATGCGCAGCTTCGAGCAGGCGCCGCAGTAACTCGGGCTCGACGGTGCCACCGCTGAAATGACGCATGTCGCGGCGTTCGCTGATGGCTCGGTAGACCGCCGCGCGTTCGGCTTCGGAAAATGCGTTGTCCGTCATGGCCTCTTCGCGAGCAAGCCCGCTCCCACATTGGATGGCGTGTTGCCTGACGAAACGCAGTCAACTGTAGGAGCGGGCTTGCTCGCGAAGGCGTCCTCAAGGTCAGGCGCAAACAGCGCGGCAATCGCCGATGGATTGGACGGAAAATAAAAGTGCACATAAGAGGCCGTCATCCGCCCTTCACGATAGACCGCCTCCGCCCCTCGCCCACCGTTCGGGCTCAAGCCACGAGCAATCGGCTCAAGCTCGGTACTGGTCAGCGAATGGTGATAGGTGTGTCCGCGCAACGAACCTTCCGGCAACTCGACCGCCTGCAACGCCAACGCGGCCAGACGCTTTTGCATCACCGCATCACCGGCCAGCAAGCCGACCAGTTCAGCGCGAGTGCCCTCGACATCGGTCAACGAATCGAGCAGATACAGCATGCCGCCGCACTCGGCCAACAACGGTTTGCCCGCCGCATGATGAGCGCGAATAGCGTCCAGCATCGTGGTGTTCTGCGACAGCGCCACATGGTGCAATTCGGGATAACCGCCCGGCAGATAGAGGCTGTCTGCCGGCGGCAATTGCGCGTCACGGATCGGCGAGAAAAACGACAATTCGGCGCCCATGGCCCGCAGCAAATCCAGGCTGGCGCCGTAGGTGAAGGCAAACGCTTCGTCACGGGCCACGGCAATTCGCACACCGGCCAGCAACGGCTCGGCTGCGATCACATCAGGCGCGGCGAATTCCACTGCCGGTGGCAGCGCGACCTCGCAGCTGCTGGCCAGTGCATCGGCCGCTGCATCGAGGCGCAGATCGAGATCGTTCAACTCACTGGCCTGAACCAGCCCGAGGTGTCGACTCGGCAATTCGATCCCGGTTTCCCGGGACAAGGCACCGTACCAGCGCAAACCTTCAGTGAGACTACCTTCCAGTAATTGCGCGTGACGCAGGGTGCCGACGCGGTTGGCCAGCACACCGGCAAACGGCAAGTCCGGCTGATAGCGCGCCAGCCCCAACGCCAGTGCACCAAAGGTCTGCGCCATGGCAGTGCCGTCGATCACACCCAGCACCGGTACACCGAAATGTCGCGCCAGATCAGCGCTGGACGGCGTACCGTCGAACAGACCCATGACGCCTTCGATGAGAATCAGATCGGCTTCGCCGGCGGCTTCCCACAACAGTCGACGACTTTCCTGCTCGCCGACCATCCACATGTCCAGTTGATACACCGGCGCACCGCTGGCGCGCTCGAGAATCATCGGGTCGAGGAAGTCCGGGCCGCATTTGAATACGCGCACCTTGCGCCCCTGATTGCGATGCAAACGGGCCAGTGCGGCGGTGACGGTGGTCTTGCCCTGACCGGAGGCCGGCGCGGCAATCAACACCGCCGGGCAATGACGTGGCTGACTCACAATTCGACGCCTTTTTGCGCTTTGATCCCGGCCTGGAATGCGTGCTTGATCACGCCCATTTCGGTGACGGTGTCGGCCAGTTCGATCATCTCCGGCTTGGCGCCGCGACCGGTCACCACCACGTGCTGCATCGGCGGACGGGCCTGCAAGTCGCTGAGCACCTGATCGAGATCCAGATAACCGTGCTTGAGCGCAATGTTCAATTCATCCAGCACCACCAGGCCGATCGACGGATCACGCAGCAATTCGCGGGACACCGCCCACGCGGCTTCAGCGGCGGCGATGTCACGCTGGCGATCCTGGGTTTCCCAGGTAAAGCCCTCGCCCATCACATGAAAACGCACCTGTTCCGGAAAGCGACGGAAGAACAGTTCTTCGCCGGTGCTGCTGCGCCCTTTAATGAACTGCACCACGCCACACTGCATGCCGTGCCCCATGGACCGGGCGAGCATGCCGAAGGCCGAACTGCTTTTGCCTTTGCCGTTGCCGGTCAGCACCAGCAGCAGGCCGCATTCATTCGGGGAATTGGCGATGCGTTCGTCGATCACGGCTTTTTTGCGCAGCATGCGCGCCAGATGACGTTCGTCACGATCGGGGGTATCAGTCATGGGGGAGCTCTCCGTTGAGGCTGGATAACGGCGGGCAGGCACAAGAATAGACGGCAAAAAGCCTGGCATCGCCCACCGTGATGCCGCTGGATGGATCAGGCCGGTCTCCGGGCTCATGAGCGGCGTTTCGCCTGACTGCGCGCCTTCCCATGTCATACGACACAGTGGCTCAAGGCGCAGTCTTCACTCATTTACCGTTGCGGGGGCAGCGCCGGGATCGTGAGCCTTCATCAATTGAAGAGAATCACTCACCGGCTTCCCTGTTTCACTCTGTCGACCAAGGTCACAGAGCACCTGAAACAAGCCGCGAAGGTTAGAGGGTTGGGGATGGAGCGTCAATTGAAGACGGGCGGCCTGCGAGCGATTAACTGCCGTCGATCAATTATCTGACGCCAATCTTGTGCCACACTCTCAGCAGTGATATCAAAGAGCCACAACCTCACAACACAAATAACAAGGGTGAGCCACATGCAAGGCATGATCATCAGCAATCCGAAGCTGGAATTCCTGCGCCCGGTGCTGGAACGCTGGTTTGACTGTATCGACCGCTACAACGCCGTGCGCGGCGATAACGACACGCCTTACTGGTTCGACGAAAAAGCCAACCTGAGCCTGCTGTCCGCCGCGGCCTGGATGGCGGAAATGGTCACGCTGCAACAAACACCGACCCGCAAACAGACCGAAGAAGGCGAACGCAATGGCCGCGCCGACCTGTTTATCGCGACCACCGAAGAACGCGCTTACCTTCAGGCGACCCAGCGCTGGCCACGCGTCAACAGCCTGAACCTGACTCAAGCATTGCAGGACATCACCAGCGACGCCAAGCGCATCAGCTACGCCAGCGACCTGAAACTCGGCTGCCTGTTTGTCGCGCCACAAAAAGCCCAACAAAGCTCCACCCCGGAAGAACTCCAGGACATGGTCGACGACCTGCAAAAGGAACACACCTGCGCGGTGGCCTGGTACTTCCCCTATGCCTATCGCAAGTTGCGCAACGAAGCCGGCAATTATCACCCGGGCATAGCCGTGCTGTTCAAGGAAGCCCGCGGCTGACCCGTTGAACCATCGCGCACCTGCGCTTCTCTATTGAATAGGTCAATGCATTCATAGGGAAGATCAGCATGCGCAAGCCCCAGCTCGCTCTCGTCATCGTGCTCGCCGGAGGGCTTGCGGCCTGTGGTGAAACCGCCAGGCTGCAAGTCTCCGACGGCACCGGCCCGTCGCCCAAGCTGCCAGAACCGAACAAAACCCTGATCCCGACGGTGAACATCGCCCCGGCGATCGGCTGGCCGGACGGTGCGAAACCGATCGCCGCGACAGGGACTCAGGTGGCGGCTTTTGCCGAAGGTCTCGATCACCCGCGCTGGCTCTACGTGCTGCCCAACGGCGACGTGCTGGTCGCCGAAACCAACGCACCACCCAAACCCGATGACGGCAAAGGCATTCGTGGCTGGGTCATGGGCAAAGTCATGGGCCGTGCCGGCGCCAAAGTACCGAGCCCGAACCGCATCACGCTGCTGCGGGACAAGGACCACGACGGCATCGCCGAAACCCGCACGGTGTTCCTGGAAAATCTCAACTCCCCCTTCGGCATGACCCTGGTCGGCAATGACCTGTACGTCGCCGACACGGACCGCTTGCTGCGCTTCCACTATGAAAACGGCGAGACGGCGATCAAGTCACAGCCGATGAAGGTGATCGACCTGCCGGGCGGTACGCTGAATCACCACTGGACCAAAAACGTCATCGCCAGCAAGGACGGCAGCAAGCTGTACGTCACGGTGGGCTCCAACAGCAACGTGGCCGAAAACGGCATGGACATGGAAGAAGGTCGCGCAGCGATCTGGGAAGTGGATCGCGCCACCGGCAACCATCGAATCTTCGCCTCGGGGATTCGTAATCCCAACGGCCTGGCCTGGGAACCTCGGAGCGGCGCACTGTGGACGGCGGTCAACGAGCGCGACGAGATCGGCAGCGACCTGGTGCCGGATTACATCACATCAGTGAAGGACGGCGGGTTCTACGGCTGGCCTTACAGTTATTACGGTCAGCACGTCGACATCCGCGTCGAGCCGCAAAACCCCGTCCTGGTGGCCAAGGCCATTGCGCCGGACTACGCGGTCGGCCCGCATACCGCCTCGTTGGGCCTGACGTTTGCTGAAGGCAACAGACTGCCGGCGCAGTTCAAGGAAGGGGCATTCATTGGCCAGCACGGCTCGTGGAACCGTAAACCGCACAGTGGCTACAAAGTGATTTTCGTACCGTTCAGCGCAGGGAAACCGGCCGGACAGCCGGTTGATGTCCTCACCGGATTCCTCAACAACGAAGAAAAAGCCATGGGCCGGCCGGTGGGTGTGGTGATTGATCAGCAGGGTGATTTGTTGGTGGCGGATGACGTGGGCAACAAGGTGTGGCGGGTTTCGGCGGCCAAGTAAACGTCTAGCGCTTACGGCACAACGTCAACCCATCACCCAATGGCAACAACGACAGGTCCACACGCGAGTCATCCTTCAAGGCGCGATTGAGCGCCTGGATGGCTCGGGTGTCTTCGCTCTCGGGATTGTTCTCAAGCACCCGTCCGCTCCACAGCGTGTTATCAAACACCGCCAGACCGCCAACGCGTAGCAAACGCAATGCGTGCTCCAGATAACGTGGGTAGTTGGCTTTGTCGGCATCGATGAAGATCAGGTCGAATGGCGCTTGCTGATCCAGCTGAGCCAGGGTTTCCAGCGCGGGCGCCAGACGCAGATCAATCCGCTCGGCAAGCCCCGCCTCCTGCCAGTAACGGCGCGCGGTGGCGTTGTAGTCGCCGGGTATGTCACAGCAGATCAGCGAACCGTCATCCGGCAATGCAGCCGCCATGCACAACGCGCTGTAACCGGTAAAGGTGCCCACTTCCAGCAAACGCTTGGCGCCGATGAGCTTCACCAATAGCGCGAGGAACTGACCTTGCTCGGGCGCCACCTGCCAGCGGGCCATGGGCAGCGCCTGGGTTTCGTCACGCAAACGCTTGAGCAACGGCGTTTCGCGCAGGGAAACGTCGAGCAGGTATTGATACAGGGAATCGTCGAGATTAAGTGTGCGGGCGGTCATGACAACCTCGCGAACTATGGGTTATGTGCCAAGTGCTCAGGTTGCAAGACGCGCTTGGCGCTCAGATAGGCTTTCTGCCAGTAAGCTTTGGACAAGCTGTCGAGCTTCACCGTGCCGCCGGTGGCGGGCGCGTGGACGAAGCGACCTTCGCCGACGTAGATCCCGGCGTGACTGACCTGAGAACCGCCATTGGTGGCGAAGAAGATCAGGTCACCGGTTTGCAGGCCTTCCTTGCCCACACTGGCCGCCTGCATGCTGATCATCTCGCGCGTGGTGCGCGGCAGAGAAATGCCGGCGACGTCACGGTAGACATAACCGATCAGCCCGCTGCAATCGAAACCCGAATCCGGCGTGTTGCCACCCCAGCGATACGGCGTGCCCACCAGGCCGAGCGCGCGGAACAAGACGTCTTCCGCTTCAGGGGAGAATGCTTGGGAGGAACCGAAAACAATGGGCGCGCGAACCACCGGCGCAGGGGGCGGTGTCCGGCTGGCGCAGGCGCTGAGCAGCGCTGCGAAGAACATGATTGCGAGGCGGGCCGAGGTCGACATATGCAGAGCATCCTGATCTGGCTGCGGCTTTTTCTGCAGGAGGCGCAGAAAAGAAAACCGCCTGCGCAGGACGCAGGCGGTTTGCCATCAATAATAGATCAGGATTCTAGCGGCTATGCGGCAAACTTCAAGTAAGACTTTAAGTTCACCTTACAAAAAGTCCGCTTACTTGCGTGCCGTGACGATCGCCGGAGACGCAGTCGGTGCCAACGCCAGTGCGCGCTTGGCTTCGATGAAAGTTTTGCTCCAGTAGCTGTCGCCCAGGCTATCGATCCGGACACCACCGCTGCGGCGGCTGCTCGAATGGATGAACTGGTTGTCACCCAGGTAGATCCCGGCGTGACTGACGCGGCCGCGACGGCCATTGGTGGCGAAAAACAGCAAGTCGCCCGGCTCCAGTTTGCTGCGAGAAACCAGCGGAGCGTCGACGTTGATCATTTCGCGAGTGGAGCGTGGCAGGTTCAGGCCGGCTTCTTCACGAAACAGGTAACCGATGAAGCCACTGCAATCAAAGCCAGCTTCGGAGGTGCCGCCGAAACGGTAACGGGTACCGATCAGGGACATGCCGCGTTCGAGGATGCTGTCAGCCAGAACCGGAAGCTGGTACGACTTGCCGCCGGCGAAGTCTGCCAGTTCTTTTTCGGTGGCCGCCTCTTCCTGGAAAAGAGCTTGCTGATAAAGAGCGGAAGATTGGGCGGTAGCAGAATTTTTAACCTGCTGTTGTTGCTCTTGCTGGGACACTGGAGAGTGAGCAGCGCAACCGAACAACAGGGTGACGAGTGCGAGGGGCACGAGGGGTGCAAAGCGATTTAGCATGGGCACGACCGTGGCTGATAGTTCTAAAGAAGCCGAGACTATGCCCGCTATCATCCTCATTTGCAAATTCAATCGAACTTTATGTGACTTCTTGGTTTCGCGTTTACATCTAAGCGCTTAAGCCCGTTTTAGACGCTCGCGCAGCCTGCAACCCTGTAGGAAAGCGGAATTCTTGACGCCTGAAATATGCCGTAACCCGCTACAGGCCTTGGCTTTACCAGCCTAGCGTTTCTTTCAGGAAGGGAATCGTCAGCTTGCGCTGAGCTTGAAGGGAGGCCTGATCGAGACGCTCAAGCAGCTCGAAAAGTGCACTCATGCTGCGCGTACCGCGGGTCAAAATAAAATGCCCGACTTCATCGGTCAGGTGCAGACCGCGACGAGAGGCGCGCAGTTGCAAGGCACGCAACTTGTCTTCGTCGGAGAGCGGGCGCATCTGAAAGATCAGCGCCAACGTCAGACGGGATTTGAGGTCCGCCAGCTTCACCGGCAGTTCACGCGGGGATGTCGAAGCGGCGATCAGCAGCCGTCGACCGCTGTCACGCAGACGGTTGAACAGATGGAACAGCGCCTCTTCCCAATCCGCCCGACCAGCCACCGCCTGCAAATCATCCAGGCAGACCAGTTCGTACTGTTCGAGGTTGTCGAGGATGGCGATGCCGCGATCAAGCAGTTCGGCCAACGGCAAATACACCGCAGGCTCCCCCAGTTGCTCGAAGCGCAGACAGGCCGCCTGCAACAAATGCGTACGCCCTACCCCGTCCTTGCCCCAGAGATAAATCAGGCTTTCGGTCCAGCCGGCGTCGGCTTCGCATAGCCGCTCGACATAGCCGAGTGCAGCGGCATTGGCGCCTGGATAGTAATTGATAAAGGTAGCGTCATCACGCAGACGCACACCTAGGGGCAGCTGAATCGGTTTCATGCTGACTGAACAGTTCCAAAGGAACCGTTAGTGGCCTCTGTGTAAAGTTTGCGAAGTTTATACCCGTGAGACGGGTCGCACAATGCGACAGACCACAAGCAAAATCAAAGGTTTGCGTTAACACACTGGTTTTATGCCAGTTTCTTTGGCGGCGCATGTGACAGCCGCACGAGGGATCCGGGTCAGCCTGGCATGGAACCACGCTGCCCGCGATGCTTGATCAGGCCCTCTTAAATCTCGGGCTCATCAACACCGCTGTACATACCAGAATCTTTATACAAATCATGCACATGGCGCACCAGCACCATGATCACCGCCGCCACCGGCAGTGCCAGTAGCACACCGGTAAATCCGAACAGCTCGCCCCCTGCCAGAATCGCGAAGATCACCGCCACCGGGTGTAGACCGATCTTGTCCCCCACCAGCAATGGCGTCAGCACCATGCCTTCCAGCGCCTGCCCCACCATGAATACCGCGACGATACCGAACATGGGATACAGATCGCCGCCGAACTGGAACAGTCCGGCAATCAAGGCCGCGCCGATCCCGATGACGAACCCCATGTACGGCACGATCGCCGCCAGACCGGCAATCAAACCGATCAACAGCCCCAGCTCCAGCCCTACCAACATCAGGCCGGCGGCGTAGATCACGCCCAACGCCACCATCACCAGCAACTGCCCGCGTACGAACGCACCCAGCACTTCATGGCATTCACCCGCCAGCATCACAACGCGTTCTTCGCGATCACGGGGCAGCAGGCCGCGGATCTTGGCCATCATCAGGTCCCAGTCCCGCAGCAAATAGAAGACCACCACCGGGATCAGCACCAGATTCGCCAGCAAGCCAATCAATACGAGGCCGGAGGCTGTTGCCTGACTCAGCACAACACCGACAATGTCAGTGGTTTGGCCCATGTGCTCACTGATCGCAGCCTTGAGCTTGTCGAACTTCCAGAAATTATCCGACAGTCCAAATTTCGATTGCGCCCACGGCAGTGCGGTGTGCTGCAACCAATCGAGCATCTGCGGCGTCAGTTCGTACAAACGAAACAACTGCTTGGCGAGCATCGGTATCAACACCAGCAGCAAGGTCGTGAAGATCAGGGTGAACAGCGCAAACACCGCCACCACGCCCCAGGTCCGAGACAGGCCGGCCTTCTCCAGCCGATCCACCAGCGGGTCGAACAGATAGGCCAGCAGCAACGCGACCAGGAACGGCGTCAGAATCGGATGCAACAACCAGACAAACACGCAGAGCAGAACCACCCCACCCAACCAGAACCAACGCCGCGTATCGGCCATGTACCACTCCATATGCATCTATATAAAGAAAGAAAACCGTTACCAACGGAATCGCAACTGCGGCACAGGTGCCGGAGTCGGCGCTACTACCGGCGCCGAACCCTCGGCCGGCTGAACCGGTGCGACTGGCGCCGGCGCTTCACCGGCCGGAACCTCCTGCAAATTCGCCAGCGACAGTTGCGCCTTCAACTGTTCGGCGCTGCCATTGACCCGATAGAGAATCCGGTCGCCGTCGACACTTTGCAGGCGCGCACCAAACGGCTCCAGCAAACGCCCAAGCGCCGCGTAGTGTTCCAGATTCATGCCCTGTACTTCGAGCAACTGTTCGCCCGAAGCACCCGGTTTGACGACAAAACGAGGCGCCAGCCGCTGACTGACCGCCAGCATCACCGCATCGGCCACCGCTGCCTGATCCGCACCCTCTACGCTGCCCGCCTCCTTCTTGTCGCCCAGCCACAAATGCCACTTGGCCTGCCATTGGCCGCCCTCTTCACGAGCATGCACCGCGAGCAAGGCGTCAGCGTTGTAACGCTCCGATACCCCGCGCAGTGGCGTCGCGTCCGTACCTTCCAGATTCGGTGCCGTGGCGACAATCTGCTCACTCAGATCAGCCAGCGGCAAGCGCAGCGGCAAACCACGGTGTTGCGCTGCTCGGCGCAGCGGTGCAGCACTGGCCTGGCCATCGCCGACCAGACTCGAACCCTCGGTGGAGTCGTTCAACCACCAGCCGAGGATCGAAGGCCGGTTCGCCCCCCACAACGAGAGCCCGGCACGGCGCAACGCTTGCTCGGTGGTGGCCGGGTCGAAATCGACCTTCAGCACTTCCGGCGGGCCAGCGTCAAAGCCGTACTGACTGATGATTTGCTGCGGGTCCTTGCGCAGCGCCGCCAACCCCGGACTTTGCGCGGCCTTGGGATCGCCGGTCAGACGCAACACCAGCGTATCCAGCGCTTGCTGGGTCGCTTGATCGCGCTCTTCCGGGGTTTGACCACTGACAGGCTGACGCACCTGATACAGGTTTTTGACGGTCTCGGCATGACTCGCCAGGCTGACCAATGACAAACAGCCCGCAAACAAAAATCTGGAAAAAAAGCGCATGGAAGATTCCTGACGACAAGAGCGGCTGGAACAGGCCGCGTGAACCGGATTGAGCAAGGCTGTGACCACGCCCCCAAGCAAAACATTCACCTGACCCTGGTAAGTTTTTGCACTGTCCTAACGATAGACGGTTAATAGCGATACCTTATACAGCCATGAAGGAGGCGACCAACACGGGCAATGAAGGTTTTTTTAAGCTGATATGCCCCTGCCGTCGGCCTGAGGATGGCCGCTGCCCCTCAAGCCTGATAAAATCGCGCGCCTTCGCAGACCGGCAACAGCCGGGCACCCTGAAATTCGCGGATGGCAATCGCCTTCGTCAGTTTCGGTGGTCCCACTGGACTCGGTCGTTACCCCTGAATCCCCCCTAAAGGCCTGGATCATGAGCAAGCAACCCTCCCTGAGCTACAAGGACGCCGGTGTAGACATCGACGCCGGTGAAGCATTGGTCGAACGCATCAAGAGCGTCGCCAAGCGCACTGCGCGCCCGGAAGTCATGGGCGGCCTGGGCGGTTTTGGCGCCCTCTGCGAAATCCCGGCCGGCTACAAACAGCCAGTGCTGGTTTCCGGTACTGACGGCGTTGGCACCAAGCTGCGCCTGGCACTGAACCTGAACAAGCACGACAGCATCGGCATCGACCTGGTTGCCATGTGCGTGAACGACCTGGTGGTCTGCGGCGCCGAGCCGCTGTTCTTCCTCGACTACTACGCTACCGGCAAACTCAACGTCGAAACCGCGACCCAGGTCGTGACCGGCATTGGCGCTGGCTGTGAATTGTCCGGCTGCTCCCTGGTTGGCGGCGAAACCGCTGAAATGCCAGGTATGTACGAAGGCGAAGACTACGACCTGGCCGGCTTCTGCGTCGGCGTCGTGGAAAAATCCGAAATCATCGACGGTTCCAAAGTCGCTGCCGGCGATGCCCTGCTCGCCCTGCCGTCTTCCGGCCCGCACTCCAACGGCTACTCGCTGATCCGCAAGATCATCGAAGTGTCCGGTGCCGACATCGAAAACATCCAGCTCGACGGCAAACCGCTGACCGACCTGCTGATGGCCCCGACCCGTATCTATGTGAAGCCGCTGCTCAAGCTGATCAAGGAAACCGGCGCCGTCAAAGCCATGGCCCACATCACCGGTGGTGGCCTGCTGGACAACATCCCGCGCGTTCTGCCAAAAGGCGCACAAGCGGTGGTTGACGTCGCGAGCTGGACCCGTCCTGCCGTGTTCGACTGGCTGCAAGAGAAAGGCAACGTTGACGAAAACGAAATGCACCGCGTGCTGAACTGCGGCGTGGGCATGGTCATCTGCGTCGCTCAAGAGCACGTTGAAACCGCGCTGAACGTGCTGCGTGAAGCCGGCGAGCAGCCTTGGGTCATCGGTCAGATCTCCACCGCCGCCGAAGGCGCGGCTCAGGTTGAACTGAAGAACCTCAAGGCTCATTGATGTCCCAGACCTGTGATGTGGTGGTGCTGTTGTCCGGCACCGGCAGTAACTTGCAGGCCTTGATCGACAGCACGCGGACCGGCGACAGCCCGGCCCGCATCGCTGCGGTGATTTCCAACCGCGCCGACGCTTACGGCCTGCAACGCGCCAGGGACGCGGGTATCGACACCCGCACCCTGGATCACAAGGCTTTCGAAGGCCGCGAGGCCTTCGATGCCGCGCTGATCGAACTGATCGACGCGTTCAACCCCAAACTCGTGGTACTGGCCGGCTTCATGCGCATTCTCAGCGCTGACTTCGTGCGCCACTACGCGGGTCGCCTGCTCAACATCCATCCCTCGCTGCTACCCAAATACAAAGGGTTACACACGCATCAGCGCGCGCTGGAAGCCGGCGATACCGAACACGGCTGCTCCGTGCACTTCGTCACCGAGGAACTCGATGGCGGACCACTGGTCGTACAGGCAGTAATACCGGTAGAGTTGCACGATTCGCCGCAGAGTCTGGCGCAGCGAGTTCATACCCAGGAACACCTGATCTACCCGTTGGCTGTACGCTGGTTTGCCGAAGGTCGTTTATCACTCGGCGAGCAAGGTGCTTTACTGGATGGAAAGTTACTCGCGGCCAGCGGCCACTTGATTCGAACCTAGGAGATTTTATGCGTCGTGCCCTGCTCTTCGCTTGCGCTCTGCTCGCACTGCCATTTGCGCAGGCTGCAGAACTTCAACCTTTCTCCGCCAGCTATACCGCTGACTGGAAGCAGTTGCCCATGAGCGGCACCGCTGAACGCAGCCTGACCAAGCAAGCCAACGGCGCCTGGAAGCTCAGCTTCAAGGCCTCGATGATGATCGCCAGCCTGACCGAAGAAAGCACCCTGACGCTTGACAAGGACACCTTGCTGCCGCAGTCCTACCACTTCGAACGTGGCGGCCTGGGTAAAGCCAAGAAGGCTGACCTGGATTTCGACTGGACCAACAAAATGGTCACCGGCACCGATCGCGGTGACCCGGTCAAGATCCCGCTCAACCGCGGCATGGTCGACAAATCCACTTATCAGCTGGCCCTGCAGCACGACGTGGCCGCTGGCAAGAAAAGCATGAGCTATCAAGTCGTCGACGACGGTGAAGTCGATACCTATGATTTCCGCGTGCTGGGTTCGGAAAAGGTCGACACCAAAGCTGGCCAGATCGATGCAATCAAGGTCGAGCGCGTGCGCGACCCGACACAAAGCAAGCGCATCACCGTCCTCTGGTTCGCCAAGGACTGGGACTACTTGCTGGTTCGTCTGCAACAGGTTGAAACCGACGGCAAGGAGTACAACATCATGCTCCTCGACGGTACGGTCAACGGCAAGGCTGTCAAAGGCAGCTGATCCGGCTCGACACAAAAATCCGGAATCCGCTAAGGGTTCCGGATTTTTTTTGCCTGCTGAAACTCAGATCCGCGCCAGCGCCTGTGCCAGGTCGGCGCGCAGGTCTTCGACATCCTCGACCCCCACGGACAACCGCACCAACGCATCGCCGATGCCGAGTTGCGCACGAGTATCCGCGGGGATGGTGGCGTGGGTCATGATCGCCGGGTGCTCGATCAGGCTTTCCACCCCGCCCAGGCTCTCGGCCAAGGCAAAGATCCGCACACTCTCGAGGAAACGCGTGGCACCGGCCAGGTCGCTGTTCAGGTCGAGGGATATCATCCCGCCGAAACCGCGCATCTGCCGCTGCGCCAGGTTGTGCTGCGGGTGCGACGGCAAGCCCGGATAATAGACGCGCGCCACCTGCGGCTGACGCTCCAGCCATTGCGCCAGGTCCAGCGCGTTGTTGCAGTGGCGCTCCATGCGCAGCGCCAGGGTCTTAACGCCGCGTAAGGTGAGGAAAGCGTCGAACGGCCCGGCGATCGCGCCTACCGCGTTCTGCAGAAAGCCCAGGCGCTCTGCCAGGTCTGCGTTTTGTCCGACCACCGCGATGCCACCGATCACGTCGGAGTGGCCGTTCAGGTACTTGGTGGTCGAGTGCAGCACGATGTCGAAGCCCAGCTCCAGCGGGCGCTGTATCCATGGACTGGCAAAGGTGTTGTCAGCCACACAAATGATGCCGCGCTGGCGGCAGATGCGCGCGATCGCAACGAGGTCGGTGAGGCGCAGCAAAGGATTGCTCGGCGTCTCGACCATCACCATCCGTGTATCGTCCTGCAGCGCCGCTTCGAAGGCCGACACATCAGTCAGGTCGACGAAGCTGAAGCGATGCCCGGCGCTGCGCCGGCGCACTTTGTCGAACAGGCGAAAAGTACCGCCGTACAGGTCGTTGCCGGAGACGATGTGCGAATCAGCATCGAGCAATTCGAGCACGGTGGAAATCGTCGCCAGCCCGGACGCGAACGCGAAGGCCTGGGAGCCGCCTTCGAGGTCCGCAACGCAACGCTCCAGCGCAAAGCGCGTCGGGTTGTGCGAGCGCCCGTAGTCGAAGCCCTTGTGCACACCGGGGCTCTGCTGCAAATAGGTGGAGTTGGCGTAAATCGGCGGCATCAGCGCCCCGGTGGAAGGGTCGGGCGTTTGCCCGGCATGGATCACACGGGTGGCGAAGGCGCGTGGCACAGCGTTTTCATCGTGTTGACTCATGTAAGGGATCTCCGTAAGTGAATGAGCATGTCGACTCGAGTAATCAAGCCGTAGAAGCCCGAAGCGTCGGCGATGATCGCCACCAGCCCACGGTCGAGCTCCGCCCGTAGTTCAGCCAGACTGGCGCCTGGAGGCAGGGTTTGCAGCTTATCGGTCATCGCGCTGGCCACGCTCGCGCGAAAGTGCGAAGCATCTTCTTGCATGCCCAGCAGAATGTCGGATTCGTCGATCACCCCGACCAGCCGCTGCCCGCCCTCCAGCACCGGCAGTTGCGACACATCCGCCAGGCGCATGCGCTGGAACGCGGTGAGCAGCGTATCGTCCGGGCCCACGCTGATCACCCGGCCATCCTCGAAGCGCCGCGAGATCAGGTCGCGCAGATCGCCGTAATGTTTGTACTGCAGCAGGCCCTGATCGTTCATCCACTGGTCGTTGTAGACCTTCGACAGGTAGCGCGTGCCGGTGTCGCAGACGAAGCTGACGACCCGCTTCGGCTCGGTCTGCTCGCGGCAATAACGCAGCGCCGCCGCCAGCAGTGTGCCGGTCGAAGAGCCGCCGAGTATGCCTTCGGCGCGCAGCAGTTGGCGGGCATGATCGAAGCTTTCCTCGTCGCTGATCGAGTAGGCGTGACGCACGCTGGACAGGTCGGCAATCGACGGAATGAAGTCCTCGCCGATGCCCTCCACCGCCCAGGAGCCGGGCGTGCTCATGATGCCGCTGCGGCTGTATTCGGCCATCACCGAGCCGACCGGATCGGCCAGCACCATGACCAGGTCCGGTTGCACGCGGCGAAAGAAACGGGTCAGCCCGGTCAGCGTACCGGCTGAGCCAACGCCGACGACGATGGCGTCCAGATCATGCTGAGTCTGCGCCCAGATCTCCGGCGCGGTGCTGCACTCGTGGGCCAGCGGGTTGGCCGGGTTGTTGAATTGATCGGCGAAGAAAGCGTCGGGAATTTCCTGCGCCAGCCGCGCCGCAACGTCCTGGTAGTAATCGGGATGGCCCTTGCCGACGTCGGAGCGGGTGATGTGCACCTCGGCGCCCATCGCCTTGAGGTGCAAGACCTTCTCGGTGGACATCTTGTCCGGCACCACCAACACCACTCGGTAACCCTTGGCACGACCGACCAGGGCCAGGCCAAGGCCGGTGTTGCCGGCGGTAGCTTCGACGATGGTGCCGCCGGGGCGCAGGCTGCCATCGCGCTCGGCGGCGTCGATCATCGCCAGGCCGATGCGATCCTTGATCGAGCCGCCGGGGTTCTGCGATTCAAGCTTGAGGAACAGCGTGCACGGGCCGGTATCGAAACGGCTGACGCGCACCAGTGGCGTATTGCCGATCAGTTCGAGTACGGCGGGTCGGGAGTCGGTGGGCATGTCGTCACCTCGCTACGCAAATCAGCACTGGATGGACAGCGACCGGCGTCGAATCATTGCGCGCCAGTCGCGGCAAAGTATCGCTTGGACCATAGGCCGGGATGGCGCCACCCGCAACCTTGCACAGCCAGCCGGTAGCGTCACGGGTGCGACAAATCCGCTCGGCGTTCAGACCGCATGGGAATGCGCTGTAAGAAAGTGGAACGCGTAACAGGAGGAGTGCTCTATACCTTCAAGGTCTTTTTTGATCGAATGACTTTTCCTGTTACCTGCGAGGTTTCCCATGACTGTCACCGTCAACACCGTCTCCACCGAAGGTTTTCGTCACAGCGTACAGATCGATGACCATCAACTCTTTGCCGACGTACCGACACTCGCCGGCGGCGAAGGCTCGGCGCCCGAGCCACACGATTACTTCGACGCGGCCCTCGGCGCCTGCAAGGCCCTGACCCTGAAGATGTACGCAAAGAAGAAAGACATCCCGCTGACCGGTGTCACAGTCGAAGTCAAACGTGACAACAGCGAAGAGCAGAAAGGTAAATATGCCCTGCACGTCAAACTGACCCTCAAAGGTGTGCTCACCGATGCCCAGCGCGATGAGCTGCACCGCGTGGCCGACCGTTGCCCGGTCCACAAGTTGATGACCACCACCGACGTCAGCATCGAAACGCACCTGTCTGAAGGTGCCTTCAGCCAATAGCGGCAAGGGCTGCGCAAGCGGGTTATGCTCCACGCATTACCCGCTCAGCCTGGAATGCAGCATGAACACTCCGCTCGTGATCCGTCCCCGCGCCGAAGATGTCGAAGGCCAGCCGATTCTTCGCCCGCTGCCGTCAGCCAAATGCCGCAGCGTCGGGCCTTTCGTGTTTTTCGACCACATGCTCGAAACCCGCTATGAGGCGGGAAAAGGCATGAACATCCGTCAGCATCCGCACATAGGTCTGTCGACCCTCACGTACTTGTTCGAAGGAAAAATCCAGCACAAGGACAGCCTCGGCTCCGATCAGGTGGTGGAGGCCGGTGATGTCAGCTGGATGACGGCGGGCAGCGCGATTGCCCATGTCGAGCGCACGCCTGAGGCATTGAAGGACAGCGGCTTCACGATGCACGGTTTGCAGATTTGGCTGGCCTCACCGAAAGATAAAGAGCACGGTCCCGGACACTACAGCCACCATCCGGCGGCCACGCTGCCGGTCAGCGATAACCTGGGAGTGAAGATCCGGATGATTGCCGGGTCAGGCTTTTGCCTGGAATCACCGGTCCCGGTGCTTTCTCCTACGCTGTATGCCGAATTGAACCTGCAAACGGCGACCACATTGCTGATTCCCACCGAGCATGAAGAACGGGCGTTGTATGTGCTGGACGGCGAGGTGCAACTGGATGGCGAGTTGATAGAGCCGCATTCGCTGGTGGTGTTGCCGGTCGGGGAAGAGATGACACTGTTCGCTGAAAGCGACTGTCATGCCGTGCTGTTTGGCGGGGCGCCGCTGGATGGGCCGCGGCGGATCAACTGGAATTTTGTGGCGAGCGATCCGGCGTTGATCGATGAAGCGCGGCGACGCTGGGCGGCCGGGGATTGGCCGACGGTGCCGGGGGAAAGCGAAAGGATCGAATTGCCGCGGTAGATAGCGTCGGGGTTAAGAGTTATGGCTGGCTGAAAAATCACCCCTCACCCCAGCCCTCTCCCCACGGGGGAGAGGGGGAAAGGGAGCCGATCTCCATAGCTTTTAGTTCCTGAGTTCGACTCTATTTCCCCGGTCGCAAAATATCTACAGCCCCCCTCGTCAGTCCCCTCTCCCTCCGGGCGGTCCGACGTTTCGGGAGGGTTAGGGTGAGGGGCTTTTTGCTTTTAGCCTTTAAACACTTCATCCAGCAAGTTGTGCATCGAGGTAAACGCACGCCCCGCCGTCTTCGCGTCATACATCATCATGCCCGGCACATTGGCGTGCGGATCGGTGAAGGAATGCACCGCGCCGCCGTAGCTCAGCAGTTGCCAATCCACGCCCGCCGCATTCATTTCAGCTTCAAACGCCGGCAGCTGCTCTTTCGGCACCAATGGATCGGATGCGCCGTGCAGCACCAACACCGAGCCTTTGATGTTCCTGGCATCCGCCGGATTCGGCGAATCCAGCGTTCCGTGGAACGACACCGCAGCCTTCACTGGCGCTCCGGTGCGCGCCAGGTCCAGCGCGCAGCAACCACCGAAGCAGAAACCAAAGGTCGCCAGCTTCGAGGTATCGACAGCCGCTTCGTCCTGGATTTGCAGCTGATCGAACGCTGCTTGCATGCGTTTTCGCAACAACGGCCGATCATGCTTGAGCGGCATCATGGCTGCACCCGCCTCGTCACCGTTCTGCGGACGGACCGACTGACCGTAGAGGTCCGCGATCAGCACCACATAACCCTTGGACGCAACAGACTTGGCGATCTCCTCGGCACCGGCGCTGACGCCCATCCAGTTCGGCGCCATCAACAGACCGGGGCGTGGGCCCTTGTGGTCGGCATCGAACGCCAGACGGCTTTCATACGACTGGCCATCAATCTGATAAGCGACGGAACGAACAGTGATTTGGCTCATGACTAACTCCCAGTAAAAGACACCAGAATAAAAAAACCCGCCGAAGCGGGTTTTTGTACAACGCAGTTAAACCGACAGTTCAACCAGCAGCTTGTTGAGACGGCGCACGTAGGCGGCCGGGTCTTTCAAGCTGTCGCCGGCAGCCAGGGCCGCCTGATCGAAGAGGATGTGCGACAGGTCGCCGAAGCGTTCGTCGCTCTGCTCGTTGTCGAGCTTCTCGATCAGCGGGTGAGCCGGGTTGAATTCGAAGATCGGCTTCGATTCAGGAACCTTCTGACCGCTGGCTTCGAGGATCTGACGCATCTGCATGCCCAAGTCCTGCTCGCCGATGGCCAGAATCGCCGGGGAATCGGTCAGGCGATGTGAAACCCGCACTTCAGCGACGGAATCGCCCAGTGCAGTTTTCAGACGCTCAACCAGACCTTCTTTGGACTTGGCGACTTCTTCCGCAGCTTTCTTGTCTTCTTCCGAATCCAGGTTGCCCAGGTCCAGATCACCGCGTGCCACGTCGACAAAGCTCTTGCCGTCGAAGTCGCTGAGGTAGCTCATCAGCCACTCGTCGATGCGGTCGGTCAGCAGCAGCACTTCGATGCCTTTCTTGCGGAAGACTTCCAGGTGCGGGCTGTCTTTAACCGCTTCGAACTTCTCGCCGGTCAGGTAATAAATCTTGTCCTGACCTTCCTTGGCGCGAGCCAGGTATTCGGCCAGACCCACTACTTGCTCGCCTTCTTTACCGTTGGTCGATGCGAAACGCAGCAGGCCAGCGATTTTCTCTTTGTTGGCGAAGTCTTCTGCCGGGCCTTCTTTCATGACCTGGCCAAAGTTTTTCCAGAAGCTCTTGTATTGCTCAGGCTCGTTCTTCGCCAGCTTTTCCAGCATGTCGAGAACGCGCTTGGTCAGCGCCGACTTCATGGAATCGATGATCGGGTCTTTCTGCAGGATTTCCCGCGACACGTTCAGCGACAGGTCGTTGGAATCGACTACGCCTTTGATGAAGCGCAGGTACAGCGGCAGGAACGACTCTGCCTGATCCATCACGAACACGCGCTGCACGTACAGCTTCAGGCCTTTCGGCGCTTCACGCTGGTACAAATCGAATGGAGCACGGGCCGGCACGTAGAGCAGCGAGCTGTATTCGAGCTTGCCTTCGACCTTGTTGTGGCTCCAGCTCAGCGGGTTCTCGAAGTCGTGAGCGACGTGTTTGTAGAACTCCTGGTATTCCTCGTCTTTCACTTCAGTGCGAGGGCGAGTCCACAGCGCGCTGGCACGGTTGACGGTTTCCCATTCAACGGCCGGTTGCTCTTCGCCTTCAACGGCTGCCACTTCTTTCGGCAACTCGATCGGCAGAGCGATGTGGTCGGAGTACTTCTTGATGATGTTGCGCAGACGCCAGCCATCGGCGAACTCGTCTTCACCGGATTTCAGGTGCAGGACGATACGGGTGCCGCGCTCGGCTTTATCAACGGTGGCAACTTCAAAATTGCCTTCGCCCTTGGACGACCAGTGCACGCCTTCGCTGGCAGCAGCACCGGCACGACGGCTGAACACGTCGACTTTATCGGCGACGATGAATGCAGAGTAGAAACCCACACCGAATTGACCGATCAGGTGCGAGTCTTTTTTCTGATCGCCGGAGAGATGTTTCATGAAATCGGCAGTGCCGGATTTGGCGATGGTACCCAGGTGGGTGATCGCATCTTCACGGCTCATGCCGATGCCGTTGTCTTCGAGGGTGACGGTTTTAGCGTCCTTGTCGAAGCTCACACGGATTTTCAGTTCGGCACCACCTTCCAGCAGCTCAGGCTTGGACAGGGCTTCGAAACGTAATTTGTCGACAGCGTCAGAGGCGTTCGAGATCAATTCGCGAAGGAAAATTTCCTTGTTGGAATACAGCGAATGGATCATGAGGTGCAGCAGCTGCTTCACCTCGGTCTGGAAGCCCAGGGTTTCCTTTTGAGTTTCCACACTCATGGTCATCAAACTCCAATCAGATGGCAGTGGCCGCGACCTGAAGGGTCGGCGGCGGGTTGTCATCAAAGTTGGGGGCTGAGTTCAGGATTTCAAGGGCTCTTCAATTTTGAAATGAGCGCGGGCTGTGGCAATCGGTTCGGCTTCAGTGCATTGCCAGGCCGTAATCGCAACGTTGGCCACCCGGCGCCCCTGCCGGCAAACCTGGCATCTGGCCCAGGTGTCGCGAAACTGCCCGGCGCGCAGATAATCGAGGGAGAAATCGATGATCTTCGGCACACCCGGCGAACCGGTGAAAATCAGCAGGTGCAGCGCTGCGGACAGCTCCATGAACCCGGCAATCACCCCGCCATGGATCGCCGGCAATAAAGGGTTACCAATGTTGTCCTTGTTGGCCGGCAAACGAAACAGCAGATCATCCCCCACCCGCGAACATTCGACGCCGATCAGTTTGGCGTAGGGGATCAGGTGCAGCAGCGAGGCGTAGTCGCCCTGCTCATGTGCCTGCTGAAGTTGTTCCTTGAAGGAATCGGTCATTTCGCACCTCCGGCGATGACGCCGCCAAAGCCTTTGGTGCCCTTGATGGCTTTGCCCATGCGCATGAAGGTGCCCACTACATGGGCAATGGGCTGCTCGGGATCGTCCTGGTAGGCGAAACCGCGAGCAAAGATCACATCTGTGGTCACCCGGTAGCACTGGGCAAAACCGTAGACATCTTTATGCGGCTCGGCGGCGTGCATGTAGTCGATGCGCAGGTCGAGGGTTGGACACACTTCGAACTCGGGCAGCACGCAAAGGGTGGACATGCCGCAAGCCGTGTCCATCAGCGAAGTCAGCGCCCCGCCATGAATCACGCCGGTTTGCGGGTTGCCAACAATTTGCGGACTATACGGCAGGATGACCGTTAGTCCATCACCGCTGGCGCTGTGAACCCGCAGCCCAAGTACCTGACAATGTCGCAGCGCCGATAGAAATCGTGTAGCTCGCTCAAAAACGGGGTTTTCGGCCATGTTGATAAAACTCTTCTTAGTGTTCAGGCAACGCACTAGGCGTTTTTAGTAAAAGTTCCCGTCGGAATAAACTTATATATCTGTATGAATTGAGGAACTTAACGCTATGGGCTGCGCTCGAAAGGCCAGTAGATATTTTCCATAAGGAGAAACACCCCATGCGTAAGACTTTAGCTATTGCCTTGATGTTGACCGCTTCCCTCGGTCTCGCAGCCTGCGATAAAAAATCCGAGGACAAAGCTCAAGATGCAGCCAAACATGCTGAGCAAGCTCAGCAAGACATGAGCAAAGCTCAGGATAAAGTGAACGACGCTGCGAAAGAAAACGCCGAAGCTGCCAAAGCTCAGGCTGAATCGAACGAAGCTGCAGCAAAAGAAGCACCTAAAAACTAAAACAGTTTTTAGCGTGATAAAGAAAACCCGCCAAGTGCGGGTTTTCTTTTGCCTGTTTTTTGCAAAGCAGGTGTTACAGCAAAATAGTTTTAAAAGTCGGACTAATCATCAACAGCAACGAACACACTAGTCCGACGAACCATACCAGGCTCCGCTGCCACGCCAGATCAACCCAATAGCACAGCAAATAAATGATTCGTGTAATCACGAAGATGATTGCCAGCAAGTCGATCAGCCACCCCGCCGTTTGCGTGGTGTGCGCCATCAACACCCCCACCGCGAACAGAATGAACGCCTCGAAGCAGTTTTGATGAGCCGCCAACGCACGGGCACCAAAGCCTGTCAGTAGCGTCTGTTGCTGGCGCGGCAAGTGGTTGTCGTAACCACCCTGCTCGCTCATCGCCCTGGCGACCGGAATCCTCGCCACATAAATCAGCAGTGCGCTGATAAATACACACCAGAACGGAATACTCATCAAACAGCCTCTTTAATCGCCTCGGGCAATGGCGCCTCTGTAGGTGTATAGACCATCACGTCGAGAACGTCGGAATGAAACTCCCGGCGATACAACACCAGCACCACGCCGGTACTCATCAACATGAACAACCACGGGCTGACGAACCAGGCCAGCATGGTCATGCCGAAGTAGTAAGAGCGCAGTCCGAAGTTGAACTGGTTGGCGGCCATGGAAATGACGCGGGCCGCCCGGGCAGCAAAGGCTTTGCGCTCTTGTTCGGAAACGTGACGCTCACCGACCATAGGTGCCGAGCCCACCAGAATGGCCGCAAAGTTGTATTGGCGCATGCACCAGCTGAACGTAAAGAACGCATAGACAAAGACCAGCGCCAGGCACAGCAACTTGATCTCCGACATCCCCTGGGATGCCTGTTGCACCATCGGGATATCCGCCAACAACGACACCGCCCGTTCGGAGGCTCCGAGCACCGTGAGAATACCGGCCAGGATAATCAGTGTGCTGGAGGCGAAGAACGAGGCGTTGCGCTCCAGGTTACCGATCACGCTGGCGTCAGCGATACGGTTGTCGCGCAACAGCATGCGGCGCATCCAGTCTTCGCGATAAAGGTGCAGCACGCTGGCCAGGCACGCGGTGTCGCGGCCCTTCCACGTCGCATAACGGGTGTAACCGCCCCAGCAGATGGCGAACCAGAGCGCGGCGAGGATGTGGATCATGTTGGCGTGGATGAACGACATGCAGGTCCTTGTGATGTGTGAACGGAATACCAAAACCCTGTGGGAGCGGGCTTGCTCGCGAAAGCGGTGGGTCAGTCGACATCAATGTTGAATGATAAGCCGTCTTCGCGAGCAAGCCCGCTCCCACATGAGATCTTCGCAGTGCTTCGACGTTAGCTCACAAAAAAAGACACTGCATCATGCCCATAAAAAATGCCCCGTATCGACTGATACGGGGCATTTCCATGTGTGTTCACGACCCGCTTGTGGCGGGCCATGAAGCGGCTTAAGCCAGTACTTCTTCGCGCTTGCCCAGCATGCGATCGCAAACCACCGCGACGACCAGGGTCATGACCGACGGCACCAGCCAGGCCAGGCCTTGCTCGCTCAGCGGCAGGTGGGACAACTGAGTCGGCATCCAGTCCGCCAGACCCGCGCCCTTGAGGGCGTCGATCAAACCGAAGATGAACGACACCAGCATCACCGGACCGACGATGCGGCCCTGCTCATGCCAGAAGTCCTTGCAGAAGCTCAGGGCGACCAAGGCAATGCACGGAGGGTAGATCGCGGTCAGCACCGGGATCGAGAACGCAATCAGCTTGGTGAGGCCCAGGTTAGACACAAACAGCGAGAACACCGCCAGGATGATGACCAACGTCTTGTAGGACAGCGGCAGCACACGGCTGAAGTATTCGGCGCAGGCGCAGGTCAGACCCACCGCCGTCACCAGACAGGCCAGAGAAATCAGCACCGCCAGAAAACCGCTACCCAGAGAGCCGAAGGTGTGTTGCACGTAAGCGTGCAACACCGCCGCACCGTTGGTGGCACCCGCGGCCACTTCATGGCTGCCCGAACCGAGACGGAACAGGCTGACATAAACCAGCGCCAGACCCACGCCGGCAATCAGCCCGGCGATGATCGCGTAACGGGTAATCAACACCGGCGACTCGACGCCACGGGAACGGATTGCGTTGACAATGACAATGCCAAATACCAGCGCGCCCAGGGTATCCATGGTCAGGTAACCATTGATGAAGCCTTGGGAGAACGGTGCCACCACGTATTCCGGGGTGGCCACGCCGACATCCCCGGCCGGCAATGCAAACGCGGCGATGCCAAGTGCGGCCAGGGCGATGATCTTCAGCGGTGCGAGGAAACGTCCGACGGTATCCAGCAGCCGGCCCGGATAGAGCGAGATGAAGAACACCAGCAGGAAGTACACCGAGCTGTAGAGGAACAGCGCCAGCGGGCTCTCGCCGGTCAGCGGCGCCAGGCCGACTTCGAACGACACGGTGGCGGTGCGCGGTGTCGCGAACAGCGGGCCGACAGCAAGGTAGCACGCGGCCGCCAGCAGGCCACCGGCGACTTTGCCGATCGGGCTGCTCAAGGCATCCATGGCGCCACCGACCTTGGCCAGGGCGACGACGGTGATCACCGGCAAACCAACCGCAGTGATCAGAAAGCCCAGCGCCGCCATCCAGACATTTGGACCGGACTGCAGACCGACGATAGGCGGGAAGATGATGTTGCCAGCCCCGACAAACAGGGCAAACGTCATAAAACCAAGTGCCAGGATGTCCTGGCCTTTCAACACTTTCATTAAGGAAATACCACACTACTGAATCGGAATTTAGAGAGGGATTTCCCTGAGGGGTGAGGGAAATGCTGTCGGTCCGTATAGGACCGACCCGTTTAGCGCGTAGCAACCTTGTGGGCCGCGGACGCAAAAATGGCTGCTAGCCTAACGAATTTGCCCGACAAACGCACTGTTAGGGTGCGATCTATCCGATACGCGACATTTTCGTGTCGCGTTTACATATATAAAGGTCAAAAGATCGCAGCCTCGTTGCACTCGACAGCTCCTACAGGGGATACAACGAGGCTGCGATCTTTTGATCTTCGCAAATGACAAAGGCCACCCGAAGGTGGCCTTTGTTTGGTGAAGCGTCAGTTAAGCGCGAGGCTTACTTGATCGCCCAACCGGTCAGCTCGGACAAAGCCTTGCCGATGTCTGCCAGCGAACGCACGGTTTTAACGCCTGCGTCTTCCAGGGCAGCAAACTTCTCGTCTGCAGTGCCTTTGCCGCCAGAGATGATTGCGCCAGCATGGCCCATGCGCTTGCCCGCAGGGGCAGTCACACCAGCGATGTAGGAAACAACCGGCTTGGTCACGTGTGCCTTGATGTAGGCAGCCGCTTCTTCTTCAGCCGAACCGCCGATCTCACCGATCATCACGATCGCTTCGGTCTTCGGGTCTTCCTGGAACAGCTTCAGGATGTCGATGAAGTTCGAGCCCGGGATCGGGTCACCGCCGATGCCGACGCAAGTCGACTGACCGAAACCGGCGTCAGTAGTTTGCTTAACAGCTTCGTAGGTCAGGGTGCCGGAACGGGAAACGATACCGACCTTGCCTGGCAAGTGAATGTGACCTGGCATGATGCCGATCTTGCATTCGCCTGGAGTGATCACGCCTGGGCAGTTAGGACCGATCAGGACTACGCCCAGCTCGTCACACTTGACCTTGGCATCCAGCATGTCCAGGGTAGGAATGCCTTCAGTGATGCAAACGATCAGCTTGATGCCGCCGAATGCTGCTTCCAGGATGGAGTCCTTGCAGAAAGGAGCTGGAACGTAGATCACGCTGGCGGTGGCGCCAGTGGCAGCTACAGCATCTTTCACGGTGTTGAACACTGGCAGACCCAGGTGCTCGGTGCCGCCTTTACCAGGAGTTACGCCACCAACCATCTTGGTGCCGTATTCGATGGCTTGCTGGGTGTGGAAACTACCTTGCGAACCGGTAATACCCTGGCAGATAACTTTGGTGTCTTTATTGATCAGGACGCTCATTATTTGCCCTCCGCAGCTTTGACAACTTGTTGAGCAGCGTCGGTCAGGCTGGTAGCAGCGATGATGTTCAAACCGCTTTCTGCCAGTACTTTAGCGCCCAGCTCAGCGTTGTTGCCTTCAAGGCGAACAACAACCGGGATTTTCACGCCGACTTCTTTCACAGCGCCGATGATGCCTTCGGCAATCATGTCGCAACGAACGATGCCGCCGAAGATGTTGACCAATACTGCAGCGACGTTAGTGTCGGACAGGATGATCTTGAACGCTTCAGTAACGCGTTCTTTGGTAGCACCGCCGCCCACGTCGAGGAAGTTGGCTGGTTTGCCGCCATGCAGGTTGACGATGTCCATGGTACCCATGGCCAGGCCAGCACCGTTGACCATGCAACCGATGTTGCCTTCCAGCGCTACGTAGTTCAGTTCGAACTTGGCAGCGTGCGCTTCGCGCGGATCGTCTTGCGACGGATCGTGGAAAGTCTTCAGCTTAGGCTGACGGTACATGGCGTTGGCGTCGATGTTGATCTTGGCGTCGAGGCAATGCAGATCGCCGTCAGCCTTGATCACCAGCGGGTTCACTTCCAGCAGAGCCAGGTCGTGATCCTTGAACAGCTTGGCCAGACCTACGAAGATCTTGGCGAACTGAGCAACTTGCTTGCCTTCCAGACCCAGCTGGAATGCCAGCTCGCGACCCTGGAATGGCTGAGCGCCAACCAGTGGATCGATAGTGGCCTTGAGGATTTTCTCAGGGGTGTCGTGAGCGATTTTCTCGATGTCCACGCCACCTTCGGTGGAAGCCATGAACACGATGCGACGGCTCGAACGGTCAACGACAGCGCCCAGGTACAGCTCTTTAGCGATATCAGTGCACGACTCAACCAGGATCTTGGTGACTGGCTGACCATTGGCATCAGTCTGGTAAGTCACCAGACGCTTGCCCAACCACTGTTGAGCGAATGCTTTGGCGTCTTCTTTGCTGCGAACCAGCTTAACGCCGCCCGCTTTACCGCGACCACCTGCGTGAACCTGGGCTTTGACAACCCATTCGGTCCCGCCGATTTTGTCGCACGCTTCTGCTGCTGCTTCCGGGGTGTCTACGGCGAAACCCTGGGATACTGGCAGGCCGTATTCAGCGAACAGCTGCTTACCCTGATACTCGTGAAGATTCATGCTTATTACCGTCTTCGTTAGGTACTGCGCATTCGGTGCTGCACTTGTTCAAGTGCCGCACCACCTGTGACTGCTGCTTGAGTAGGTGTTCCGGATAACCGGTGAGACTACGCAAGGCTGCGTCCGGCGGACATTCCGCGGTGAGTCTTGCACGCAAGGCTCACGACGGGCCTTCCGCCGTGGTTTCTTATTGTCTTGTCTTAACGCTTCTTGCGGTTGGCAATGTGGATGGCGCCGCCATTCACAGCCAGAGCTGCTTCGTGCAAGGCTTCGGACAGGGTCGGATGGGAGAAAACCATCATGCCCAGGTCTTCAGCGCTGGTGCCGAATTCCATACCGATCGCGCCCTGCTGAACCAGTTCTGCAGCGCTCGGGCCAATCACGTGGACGCCCAATACGCGGTCAGTCTTGGCATCAGCGATGACTTTCACGAAACCGCCGGTATCGTTGGCTGCCATGGCACGGCCACTGGCTGCGAACGGGAAGGTGCCAACGTTAACTTCAACGCCTTCAGCCTTCAAGACCTGCTCGGTTTTGCCGACCCACGCGATTTCCGGGTGAGTATAAATAACAGACGGGATCAGGTCATAGTTGATTTGGGCTTTGTGGCCCTTGATGCGCTCAACCACCATGATGCCTTCTTCGGACGCCTTGTGCGCCAGCATCATGCCGCGAACCACGTCGCCGATCGCGTAAACGCCCGGAACGCTGGTAGCGCACTGGTCGTCAACGAAAACGAAGCCACGTTCGTCGATGTTCACACCGCTGTCAGCTGCCAGCAGCTCGGTGGTCACCGGACGGCGACCAACGGCAACGATCAGCTTGTCGAAGGTGATGTTCTGTTCGCCATTGGCATCGGTGTAGTTCACGACAACTTCGTTGCCGTTCACTTTGGAACCGGTGACGCGAGCGCCCAGCTTGATGTCCAGACCTTGTTTGGTCAGGGTTTTGTAGGCTTCTTTGGAAACGGCGTCGTCAGCCGCTGGCAGGAACTTCTCCAGCGCTTCCAGAACAACCACTTCGGAACCCAGACGGGACCACACCGAACCCAGTTCCAGACCGATTACGCCAGCGCCGATAACGCCCAGACGCTTAGGTACGGCTTGGAATTCCAGTGCGCCAGTCGAATCGACGATCACGTTCTGGTCAACCGGAGCCGGTGGAATGTCGATCGGACGCGAGCCCGAAGCCAGAATCACGTTCTCGGCTTCGATGATTTCGACGGTACCGTCTGGCTTGGTCAGCTCGACTTTCTTGCCGGCCAGCAGTTTGCCGTGGCCTTGCAGGGAAGTGACGCCGTTCGCCTTGAACAGGGTGGCAACGCCAGAGGTCAGGCCTTTGACGATGTTGGCTTTACGGCCAACCATTGCCGCCACGTCCATGGTCACGCCAGCGTGATTGATACCGTGGATCGCGAAGCCTTCTTTGGCTTCCTTGTACTTCCAGGAGCTGTCCAGCAGCGCCTTGGATGGAATGCAGCCGACGTTCAGGCAAGTACCGCCGAGGGCCAGTTTGCCTTCCTTGTCGGTGTATTTCTCGATGCAGGCAGTGGAGAGGCCCAGTTGCGCTGCTTTAATGGCAGCCACGTAGCCGCCAGGGCCCGCGCCAATCACTACCACGTCGAATTTCTGAGTCATGTGTCATTCCTTCTCGAATCAAACCGGACAGTCCCTTTTGGGGACTGTCGTGGGACGAAGCTGGTCATTACAGGTAGGCCGCCCATCACTGAACGGCCCGTGCAACGAAATCAGATATCCAGCAGCAAACGAGCCGGGTCTTCCAGCAGGTTCTTGATGGTAACCAGGAAGGTCACAGCTTCTTTGCCATCGATCAGACGGTGATCGTAGGACAGAGCCAGGTACATCATCGGACGGATAACAACCTGACCGTTGATCGCCATAGGACGCTGCAGAATGTTGTGCATGCCCAGGATGGCCGCTTGCGGCGGGTTGACGATCGGGGTCGACATCATCGAACCGAAAGTACCGCCGTTGGTGATGGTGAACGTACCGCCGGTCATCTCGTCCATCGACAGTTTGCCGTCACGAGCCTTCTTGCCGAAGGTGGCGATGCCGCCTTCGATTTCAGCCAGGCTCATCAGTTCGGCGTTACGCAGAACCGGAACAACCAGGCCGCGGTCGCTGGAAACAGCAACACCGACGTCAGCGTAGCCGTGGTAAACGATGTCAGCACCGTCGATCGACGCGTTGACAGCCGGGAAGCGTTTCAGCGCTTCGGTGGCAGCCTTGACGAAGAACGACATGAAGCCCAGGCGCACGCCGTTGTGGGACTTCTCGAACAGGTCCTTGTACTTCGAACGCAGGGCCATGACTTCGGTCATGTCGACTTCGTTGAAAGTGGTCAGCATCGCCATGTTCGATTGAGCTTCAACCAGACGCTTGGCAACGGTGGCCCGCACGCGGGTCATCGGTACGCGCTTCTCGATGCGATCGCCAGCAGCGAACACTGGAGCAGCAGCGGCAGGAGCAGCAGCCTTGGCAGGCGCGGCAGCCGGAGCGGCTTTCTTGGCAGCTACAGCGGCAACAACGTCTTCCTTGGTCACACGACCGCCTTTGCCAGTGCCGGCAACGGAAGCGATGTTGATACCGTTTTCTTCAGCCAGCTTGCGAGCAGCCGGTGCAGCAACAGGATCATCTTCGCCTTCAGCGGCTGGAGCAGCAGCTTGTGCAGCGGCCGGAGCAGCGGCAGCAGCTGGAGCGGCAGCAGCGCCGCCCGCTTCGATGGAGCCCAGGACTTCGTCGGACAGAACGGTGTCGCCTTCGTTCTTGACGATAGCGCCCAGCACGCCATCAGCGGTGGCCAACACTTCCAATACGACTTTGTCAGTTTCGATGTCGACGATCAGGTCATCGCGCTTGACGGCGTCGCCCGGCTTTTTGTGCCAGGTGGCAACGGTGCCATCGGCAACCGATTCCGGGAAAGTGGGGGCTTTGATTTCGATAGCCATTATCTGTGGGTCCTTAAATTCGGTTTCAGGTGCGCGAAGGCGTTAAACAGTAAAGGCGTCTTGCAGCAGTTTTTCTTGCTGCTCAGCGTGCATCGATGCATAACCACAAGCAGGTGCAGCAGAAGCATCACGGCCCGCGTACTCGAGTACGAGAGACTTGTTGTGATTGCCAACGATGCGGCGCATGTGGTGTTGGCTGCAGTACCAGGCACCCTGGTTCATCGGCTCTTCCTGACACCAAACGATATGTTTGAGGTTGGTGTACGGAGCCAGGACTTCGTTCAAGTCGTCCTCAGGGAATGGGTACAGCTGCTCGATACGCACGACGGCGATGTCGTCACGACCTTCGGCACGGCGTTTTTCCAACAGGTCGTAGTAGACCTTGCCGCTACACAGAACAATGCGCTCGACCTTTTTCGGGTCCAGTGCATCGATTTCCGGGATAACGGTCTGGAACGAACCTTCGGCCAGATCTTCCAGGGTCGAGATGGCCAGTTTGTGACGCAACAGCGACTTCGGAGTCAGAACGATCAACGGCTTGCGCAGCGGGCGAATCACCTGACGACGCAGCAAGTGGTAGATCTGAGCCGGCGTAGTCGGGACGGCGACCTGAATGTTGTGCTCGGCGCACAGTTGCAGGTAACGCTCCAGACGAGCCGAAGAGTGCTCCGGACCCTGACCTTCATAACCGTGCGGCAGCAGCATGGTCAGACCGCAGAGACGGCCCCACTTGTGCTCGCCACTGGTGATGAACTGGTCGATAACCACTTGGGCACCGTTGGCGAAGTCGCCGAACTGGGCTTCCCAGATCACCAGCGCCTCAGGCGTGGTGGTCGAGTAACCGTATTCGAACGCCAACACGGCTTCTTCGGACAGGAACGAATCGTACAGGTCGAAACGTGGCTGGCCCTTGTACAGGTTTTGCAGCGGGACGTAGGTACCCGCGTCTTTCTGGTTGTGCAAGACAGCGTGACGGTGCGAGAACGTACCGCGACCGATGTCCTGACCCGTCATGCGAATCGGGTGACCTTCGAACGCCAGAGTCGCGTACGCCATGGTTTCGGCGTAACCCCAGTTGATCGGCAGGCCGCCGGCTTGCATTTTTTGACGGTCTTCGTAGATTTTCGAGACCTGGCGCTGAACCACGAAGCCTTCCGGGATTTCCAGCAGCTTGGCGGACAGTTCCTGCAAGGTTTTCAGATCGAAGCGAGTGTCGTGACGCGCGGTCCAGGCGTGGCCCAGATACGGACGCCAGTCCACGAACAACTCTTTGTTCGGCTCTTTGACCAGGCTTTTTACAACATGCAGACCGTTGTCCAGCGCATTGCGGTATTCGTCGACTTTCGCCTGAACACGCTCTGCATCCAGCACACCGCCTTGAGTCAGACGATCGGCATACAGCTCACGAGTGGTGCGCTGTTTGGTGATCTGCTGATACATGATTGGCTGGGTGCCGCTTGGCTCGTCGGCCTCGTTGTGGCCACGACGACGGTAGCAGACCAGGTCGATCACCACGTCACGCTTGAACTGCATGCGGTAATCGATGGCCAGCTGGGTCACGAACAACACAGCTTCCGGATCATCACCATTCACATGGAGGATCGGCGCCTGGATCATCTTCGCAACGTCGGTCGCGTACTCGGTGGAGCGCGAGTCCAGCGGGTTGCTGATGGTGAAACCGACCTGGTTGTTGATCACGATGTGCACGGTGCCGCCGGTCTTGAAACCGCGGGTCTGCGACATCTGGAAGGTTTCCATGACCACACCTTGACCGGCGAATGCCGCATCACCGTGGATGGAGATCGGCAGAACCTTCTCACCGGTAGGGTCGTTACGACGATCCTGACGGGCGCGAACCGAACCCTCGACCACCGGGGAAACAATTTCCAGGTGGGACGGGTTGAACGCCATGGCCAGGTGAACTTCACCGCCGGTGGTCATCACGTTGGACGAGAAGCCCTGGTGATACTTAACGTCACCGGAACCCAACTCGACCTTCTTCTTGCCTTCAAACTCGTCGAACAGCTCGCGCGGGTTCTTGCCGAAGGTGTTGACCAGCACGTTCAGACGACCACGGTGGGCCATGCCGATAACGATTTCCTTGGTGCCGTAGGAACCGGAACGCTGGATCAGCTCGTCGAGCATCGGAATCAGGCTCTCGCCGCCTTCCAGACCGAAACGCTTGGTACCCGGGTATTTGGTACCCAGGTATTTTTCCAGACCTTCGCCGGCGGTGACACGCTCGAGCAGGTGGCTCTTGATGTCGACGGAGTACGTTGGACGACCGCGCACGCTTTCCAGTCGCTGCTGGAACCACTGGCGCTGCTCGGAATCGGTGATATGCGTAAATTCAGCGCCGATGGTGCGGCAATATGTCTGCTGCAACGCTTCGTGAATTTCGCGTAGGCTCGCCTCCTCTTTGCCGATGAACAGGTCGCCGGCACGGAAGGTCGTATCAAGATCGGCATTGGTCAAGCCGTAATGATTGATCGACAGGTCTGCAGGTGCAGGACGCTGCCACAGCCCCAGCGGGTCAAGCTGGGCTGCCTGGTGGCCACGCATACGGTAGGCCTGGATCAATCGCAGCACTTCAACTTGCTTCTTCTCGTGCTCACTGCTCACGCTGCCGGCGGAAACCGGTTGGGCGCGGCGCTGGTTCTTTGCCAGCAAGACGAAATGATCGCGAATTGTGGAGTGCGAAACATCGGTGGCAGTGTTGCCGTCAGCAGGCAACTTCTGGAAGTAGGTGCGCCACTCTTCTGGCACAGCGTTAGGGTCGTGCAGGTAGAGCTCGTAGAGCTCTTCCACATAGGCAGCGTTACTACCGGATAGGTAGGCGCTGTTCCACATGCGCTGCATCACGCTTTCTTGCATGCTTGGTCACCCTCGGTTAGGGGAACACCACCGGCGTCGACACCGAGCACACTTGCAGAAGTCCGAATGCAGCGACTAAAACAAGCCACTTAGGATCACGCTGATAGTCCGGGTACCAGCCCGGATGCCCCTGCTTGTCTCATTTCTTCAAAATAAGAGCCGCAGCCTTTTAAGCTGCTGCTCAGGTTAAAACTACGGCGCCGGTTGAAGCCTGCGCCGTAGCATCTACGGGTACAGCGGTCCTACGGGTACAGCAGCTGAATCACACGCCGCTTTGCAGCAGCATGTTACGTACGTGACCGATGGCCTTAGTCGGGTTCAGGCCTTTCGGGCAGACGTTGACGCAGTTCATGATCCCGCGGCAGCGGAATACGCTGAACGGGTCATCCAGCGAAGCCAGACGCTCGGCAGTCTTGGTGTCACGGCTGTCTGCCAGGAAGCGATACGCTTGCAGCAGAGCAGCTGGACCCAGGAACTTGTCCGGGTTCCACCAGAAGGACGGGCAAGAGGTCGAGCAGCAAGCGCACAGGATGCACTCGTACAGACCGTCGAGCTTTTCACGCTCTTCAGGGGTCTGCAGACGTTCGATGGCCGGAGCCGGCGTGTCGTTCTGCAGGTATGGCTTAACCTTTTCGTATTGCTTGTAGAAGATGCTCATATCGACGACCAGGTCACGGATTACCGGCAAACCTGGCAGAGGACGAACGATCAGCTTGTTACCTTTCACGACAGCGGACAGCGGCGTGACGCACGCCAGAGCGTTTTTGCCGTTGATATTCATGCCGTCGGAACCGCAAACACCTTCACGGCAAGAGCGACGATAGGAGAAACCTTCGTCCTGCTCTTTGATCAGGGCCAGCACATCCAGCACCATCAGGTCTTTACCACCGGTATCGACCGAAAATTCCTGCATGAACGGCGCAGCGTCCTGATCAGGGTTGTAGCGATAAACACTGACTTGCAACATGGCGGCCACCCTTAATAAGTCCGAATCTTAGGTTCAAAAGTCGGAACAGTCTTCGGCGAGAAGTTCACAGCACGCTTGGTTACGCGCTTGTCACCCGGGAAGTACAGGGTGTGGCACAGCCAGTTTTCGTCGTCGCGGTCTTCGTAGTCTTCACGGGCGTGAGCGCCGCGGGACTCTTTGCGGATCTCTGCGGCGATGGCGGTAGCTTCGGCCACTTCCAGCAGGTTCTGCAGTTCCAGCGCTTCGATACGAGCGGTGTTGAACGCCTGGCTCTTGTCGTTGATCTTGACGTTGGCGATACGGCCACGCAGATCAGCCAGCTGAGCAATACCCTTCTGCATGTATTCGCCGGTACGGAATACACCGAAGTAGTTCTGCATGCAGTTTTGCAGTTCTTTACGCAGGGTGGCGACGTCTTCGCCTTCGGTACGCGAGTTCAGGCCATCGAGACGTGCCAGGGCAGCGTCGATGTCGGACTGGCGAGCGCGGGTGTAGTCGACGCCTTCTTTCAGGGTCTGCTCCAGGAACAGGCCGGCTGCACGACCGAATACCACCAGATCGAGCAGCGAGTTGCCGCCCAGACGGTTGGCACCGTGAACCGATACGCAAGCCACTTCGCCTACTGCGAACAGGCCCGGGATGATCTGGTCAACGCCGTTTTCATCCTGAGTGATTGCCTGACCGTGAATGTTGGTCGGCACGCCGCCCATCATATAGTGGCAGGTTGGAACGACCGGAATCGGCGCCACGGCTGGATCGACGTGGGCGAAAGTCTTGGACAGTTCCATGATGCCTGGCAGACGACTGTGCAGAACTTCTTCACCGAGGTGATCGAGTTTCAGCATTACGTGGTCGCCATCCGGACCGCAACCGTTGCCGGCGATGATTTCTTTAACCATCGAGCGAGCAACAACGTCACGACCAGCCAGGTCTTTGGCGTTCGGAGCATAACGCTCCATGAAACGCTCGCCGTGCTTGTTGATCAGGTAACCGCCTTCACCGCGGCAACCTTCAGTAACCAGTACACCGGCACCGGCGATGCCGGTCGGGTGGAACTGCCACATTTCAATGTCTTGTACCGGCACGCCAGCACGCAGAGCCATGCCGACGCCGTCACCGGTGTTGATCAGGGCATTGGTGGTGGACGAGTAGATACGACCTGCACCGCCAGTCGCCAGTACAGTGGCGTTAGCGCGGACGTAGGAAGTTTCGCCGGTTTCGATGCAGATGACGATCATGCCGACAAAGGCACCGTCTTCGTTCTTCACCAGGTCGACGCCGTAGTATTCGTTGAGGAATACGGTGCCAGCCTTCAGGTTGGCCTGGTACAGGGTGTGCAGCAGTGCGTGACCGGTACGGTCGGCAGCGGCGCAAGTACGTGCAGCCTGGCCACCTTTACCGAAGTCTTTCGACTGACCGCCGAACGGACGCTGATAGATGCGGCCTTGTTCGGTACGGGAGAACGGCAAGCCCATGTGCTCGAGTTCGAAGACCGCTTCCGGGCCTACGGAACACATGTATTCGATAGCGTCCTGGTCACCGATATAGTCGGAACCCTTGACGGTATCGTACATGTGCCAGCGCCAGTCATCGTTCGGATCTGCCGAGGCGATGGCGCAGGTGATACCACCCTGGGCGGAAACAGTGTGCGAACGAGTCGGGAAAACCTTGGTAACTACGGCAGTCTTGTGACCACCCTGTGCCAGCTGCAGAGCAGCGCGCATGCCAGCACCGCCGCCGCCAATGATGATGGCGTCGAACGAAAGCGTATTAACTGTAGTAGACATGAATCAGATACCCCAAAGAATCTGCACACCCCAGACGAAGTAGGCGAACATCGCAACGCCGCATACTGCCTGGAAGAGGAAACGTACTGCAGTCGCGGACTTGCCCAGCGCCATCGGCGTCAGGTAGTCGGTCGCGATGGTCCACATGCCAACCCAGGCGTGAGCGCCAAGGGCCACAAGGGCCAGCAGACTGAAGATACGCATTCCGTTGTGGGCGAACAGGCCATGCCATTGGTCGTAGCCAATGCCCGGATTCGCCGCGAGGTATCCGATCAGGAAGATGAAATAAGCCGCGAGAACAACCGCAGACACACGTTGCGCCATCCAGTCATAGAGGCCCGAACGCGAAAGGTTCGTAACGCTGGTTACCATATCCAAACTCCTGCCAGAACGATCAACACCACGGAAACGGCGATGATAATTTTCGAGCCCAGGCGGCCGCCTTCAAGCGTCTCGCCGATGCCCATATCCATGATCAAGTGGCGCACACCGGCTACCAGGTGATACAGAAGAGCGGACAGGAGGCCCCATGCTACGAACTTGGCCAGCGGGCTGGTCAAGCATGCCTTCACCTCGGCAAAACCTTCCTCGGAACCCAGGGATTTGCCCAATGCATAAAGCATGAAGCCAAGGCCCAGGAAGAGGATGATGCCGGAAACACGGTGAAGAAACGACGTAACGCCGGTGATGGGGAGTTTGATGGTCCTTAGGTCTAGGTTTACAGGTCGTTGGCTTTTCACGGCTTTTTTTTCACACTGAAGAGCCCCTAACAATCAGGGCAAAGTTGTTGGGGAGTGCACTGGTCAGGTAACCACCACCCAGGGATGCGACCCCCAATAACTCAGGCCCAAAAGCCCCTGGCGGTCGGTGGCCGAGTATAGACAGTTAGGCTACTAATGACAACGCGTTCACCTTCCCCTAATAGCTCATTGCACAAGTCGTATAAAAGGCGTAAATGGCAGTCAATTTCGAGGAAAAAGTCCGGTTAAAGCCTTCTGGAGCAAGACTTTAGGCAAATTGACATTCGAATTTATCTCACTATAGTGGTGCGGGCCCTGCGTGGGGGGTCTGTCTGATGATTTCAAGCATAAATAGGAGGCCACATGGCTGACAAAAAAGCGCAGTTGATCATCGAGGGCGCAGCCCCCGTCGAGCTGCCCATTTTAACCGGCACCGTTGGTCCCGATGTTATCGATGTTCGGGGCCTGACGGCCACGGGCCGTTTCACCTTTGACCCTGGTTTCATGTCGACAGCTTCCTGCGAGTCGAAGATCACCTATATCGACGGCGACAACGGCATTCTGCTGCACCGCGGCTACCCGATCGAACAGCTGGCTGAAAAGTCGGACTACCTGGAAACCTGCTATCTGCTGCTCAACGGCGAATTGCCGACCGCAGAACAGAAGGCCCAGTTCGTCAGCACCGTGAAAAACCACACCATGGTTCACGAGCAGTTGAAGACGTTCTTCAACGGTTTCCGTCGCGACGCCCACCCGATGGCCGTCATGTGCGGCGTAGTCGGCGCCCTCTCGGCCTTCTACCACGACTCCCTGGACATCAATAACCCGCAGCATCGCGAAATTTCCGCGATCCGTCTGGTTGCCAAGATGCCGACCCTGGCAGCAATGGTTTACAAGTACTCGATGGGGCAACCCATGATGTACCCGCGCAATGACCTGACGTACGCGGAAAACTTCCTGCACATGATGTTCAACACCCCGTGCGAGATCAAACCGATCAGTCCGGTACTCGCCAGCGCCATGGACAAGATCTTCATCCTCCATGCCGACCACGAGCAGAACGCATCGACTTCCACCGTACGCCTGGCCGGTTCTTCGGGCGCCAACCCGTTCGCCTGTATCGCCGCCGGCATCGCTGCACTGTGGGGCCCTGCCCACGGCGGCGCGAACGAAGCTGTTCTGACCATGCTCGATGAAATTGGCGATGTGTCGAACATCGACAAGTACATCGCCAAGGCCAAGGACAAGAACGATCCGTTCAAACTGATGGGCTTCGGTCACCGGGTTTACAAAAACCGCGACCCACGCGCAACAGTCATGAAGCAGACCTGCGACGAAGTGCTGAAAGAACTGGGCATCACCAACGATCCGCAACTCGAACTGGCCATGCGTCTGGAAGAGATCGCCCTGACCGACCCGTACTTCATCGAACGCTCGCTGTACCCGAACGTCGACTTCTACTCGGGGATCATCCTCAAGGCGATCGGCATTCCAACCAGCATGTTCACCGTGATCTTCGCTTTGGCGCGGACTGTCGGCTGGATCTCCCACTGGAAAGAAATGCTCTCCAGCCCGTACAAGATTGGCCGTCCGCGCCAGCTGTACACCGGCTACGAGTCGCGTGACATTACCAAGCTGGAAGACCGCAAATAAGACCTGTCTTGCGATAACGTCTTGAGTTGCACCGGGAACGGCCTCTATTTATATAGAGGCCGTTTTTGTTTGCGCTGGTTCAGCGGCCTGAGGGCCGACTGGGTTTTTGGTCGTGTACATATCCGTTTCTGCGGTAACGGCTGATTATGGTTTCGCTTTTACAGCCAGCCCTTTCAAGGTCTTTTGACTTTAGCGGCCTTGAGCACCCGATCCGTCGACACGTGGGCATTCGCGGCTTTGCCTTCAAGCCACTCCTTTGTTTTGGGCACCTTCGGACCTCGCTTGCTCTTGACGACCGCTTTGGGCTGGATGTTTCGAGCGAGTGCAAGCAGGTACTGAGCCAGCCCTCCTGCGGGGATCGGAATGGATGAGTGCTCTGCTGGCAGAGCTATTTGCATACCCTCGTAAC
>NZ_JAGYGJ010000101.1:0-1652 GCF_019947405.1 Pseudomonas sp. GL-B-26
TTTGGAGGACGGCTTGATGGAACAATGGCGACCAAAGGATCTCGGTCTACCCGTTGGATAAACCTCATATCTAACGCTGCCGCTTCCGACTGCGAAACTATCTCGTCACCCAGTGAATCCATGCTCACCGACCCAGCAAAAGCGCAGCCAACACCCAAGCGACTTAGCGCTCGTGCAACGTTCCAGGGAGCACCACCTGGGTAGCCCTTCCACTGTCCAGGAGTGCCTTGGACAAGGTCGGTCAGAGCTTCGCCAAATACTACTGCGCGAGGCAATACCATCGTCATTTCCTCAATACTTTGTCGTAGGTAACTGCTGGCTAATCAGCTTCGACCGGTAATCACTTACTCAATGCGCCTTGGTGTTGGCCGGACGCGTTCAAATATTAAAACCAGGTTTCCATCTGCATGCCGTACTGCCATACGCCTCCAGCATTGAAGTCCGACTTGCCGAAGGAGTCAGAGGTACTGTATCTGTCCAGGTCCGAAGACCAGTTCATGAAGCTTGCGAACACTCGCAATTCGGGACGTGTGAGCAGGTCGCCAACATCAGGTTTGAATGTCGGGGCGATCGTGAATTTCCAGAAGTTACCGTCGACCGCATTACGTTGCAGGTAGCCCTTGGGGTCGAGGTCCATGGTTTGCCAGCTCATTTCGTAGGCCATCTCGAAATTGCTGTTGATTTTATTGGCCAACCGGACGTTCAGGGTCATCCAGCGGTAATCGTCACCCTTGACGTACCTGTCCTTGCTTTGTTCGGCCAACAAGCTGGGGCCGATGCGCCAGCCCGGCGCTATGGGTGTCTCGCCATAAGCCGCCAGACGCAGAGCGCGGGCGTCGTCGATCAGCTCGCCATCCGAACCGATGTTCTTGACCTCTGCCCCCAGACCTTGCCCGTAGAGCAGCGCCGTTTTGAAGAAGCCTTCCCTGCCGAAAAAGTCTTTCTGGTGATTGGCCAGCATGCTGTGCAAACCGGAATCCGCAGGCGTCAGACCGGCTTCATTGGTGCGGGTACCGAAATCGTTTTTCTTTGAGCCAATGGCATTGAACATCCACTGCCACTGACCACTGTCGAAGAACTGGTTGGAGGTCAGGATGTAGCTTTCCACATCGGCACTAAGATCGCCTTGACTGAAATCCCCGTAGTTACGCCCGATCAAAGAGTAGTTCGAACGCCAATTCTTGTTCATCTGCATATCGTAGATTCCACCCCCGGTGCCGGCCAGATAGACAACGTCCGAGTCCAGCCAGTGGATATCGAAATTATCTCTATCGAATCGCTTGCCTGCCCACAGGGTGGCGTTCTCGAACACTGAATTGCCCTTGAACGCAGCGACATGGTCAAGCGCTGTGAATACCTGGCGCACGTTCAGTTTGCTTTCGTCGGCCGTCCAGTCATTGGAACTTTCCACACCATCGGCGATGGAGACCGTGAATTTGGAACGGGTGCCGTTTTGCGCATAGATTTCTTTCGACAGGTCTATACGCATGTAGGTGTCGTCCTCGTTACCGAGTCGCCCGACTGCACCACCGACTGAACCGGCAGGAGTTTCATAAGGGCCGCCACGACCACCACCCAGCCGATCGTTGATCAGCAATCCGGAGCGGGCGTAGCCGTTGAAGCTGAACCCATCAGTGAGGTGTCCGCTGCTG
>NZ_JAGYGJ010000102.1:0-1554 GCF_019947405.1 Pseudomonas sp. GL-B-26
CCCTTTCCCCCTTTCCCCCTCTCCCCTTTGGGGAGAGGGCTGGGGTGAGGGGTGGCTTTTGAAGTAGACGTAAATTTTTGCCGAACTCGGCTCTGCCATAAATCTAATAAATTCGGAGTAGTCGCTCATGGCTCGTTTGCAACGCACCCTGTCATTGGGTTCGGTGGTGCTGTTCGGCATCGCCTACATGACGCCGATCATCGTGCTCGGCACCTTTGGCATCCTCGCTCAATCCACCGCCGGCATGGTCCCGGCCGCGTACCTGGCGGCGCTGGTGGCGATGTTTTTCACCGCGATGAGTTACGGTCGAATGGCCTCGGCGTTTCCCGTCGCTGGCTCGGCCTATAGCTATGTCCGCAAGGCGATCAGCCCGAAACTCGGTTTCATCGCCGGTTGGGCCGTGCTGCTCGACTACCTGTTCCTGCCGATGGCGATCTGGCTGATCGGTGCGGCTTACCTCAACTCCGCCTTCCCGGCCGTGCCGCAGTGGATCTGGGTGCTGGCGTTCATCGGCATCACCAGTGCGATCAACATCGTCGGTCTGAAACTGGCCAACGGCATCAACGCGTTACTGATGCTGGTGCAGTTCCTGGTACTGATCGCCTTCGTTGCGCTGTGTGTTCATTACGTCGGTGGCGATGCGAGCACGCCGTTGTGGTCGGTCAAACCGTTCTTCAACGGTGACATGCAGATGCCGCTGATCATGAGCGGCGCAGCCATCGCCTGTTATTCATTCCTGGGGTTTGACGCGGTCAGTACCCTGACCGAAGAAACCCGCGACCCGCGCCGCACCATCCCGCGAGCGATCATGCTGATCACCCTGATCGGCGGGCTGATCTTTGTCGGAGTGTCGTACTTCGTGCAGATCGCGCATCCGTCGTTCCAGTTCGACAGCGTCGACTCCGCGGCCTATGAAATTGCCCGCAACATTGGTGGTGACCTGTTCGTGTCGATCTTCCTGATCGGTCTGATCGTCGGCCAGTTCGCGTCGGGCTTGTCGGCGCAGGCCAGCGGCTCGCGGCTGTTGTTCGCCATGGGCCGTGACGGTGTGCTGCCAAAATCGTTCTTCGGCACTTTGCATGAACGCTTTGGCACGCCGGTCAACAGCATCCTGCTGTGCGCCGTGGTCGCCTTGCTGGCACTGAAACTGGACGTCACCACCTCAACCTCGTTCATCAACTTCGGCGCGTTCCTGGCGTTCAGCCTGGTGAACCTGTCGGTGATCTTTCACTACTGGATCGGCGGTGAGAGCAAAGGGCTGCGTGAATTCGTGTTGTTCCTGCTGTTCCCGTTTATCGGCCTGGCGGCGGATTTGTGGCTGATGGTCAGCCTCGATCACCTGGCGATCTATCTGGGCCTGAGCTGGCTGGCGATTGGCGTGGTGTACCTGGCGGTGCTGACCGGCGGCTTCCGTCGTCAGCCACCGGAGATGGATTTCCAGGAAGCCACATAATTGCCTGACTGCTAAAGAACCTGTGGGAGCGGGCTTGCTCGCGAAGGCGGTGTGTCAGTCACTATCAATGTTGACTGACATGGCCCCTTCGCGAGCAAGCC
>NZ_JAGYGJ010000103.1:0-1504 GCF_019947405.1 Pseudomonas sp. GL-B-26
GTCAGTCAAATCAATGCTAACTGACACACCGCATTCGCGAGCAAGCCCGCTCCCACAAGGGCCTGCATCACCTTCCATTCCGAGTTCAAAAACGACCTCCATCTGTACTGAAAGCGCTACAGTGGAACGATATCGCTACACCCCTTCCCGATCACCGCTGTGCAAGGCTTTGATCCACTTAGGCTTTTTTCTCCGCCTTGGACTGTAGCGATTTCGCTACAGTCCGCAAATCGCCGCACCCCGAATAAACCTATAACTTATTGATTTTTAACAATAAAAAAACATTGGCCGCGATTTTGCTTAGTAACCATCCATAAAGCAGGGCTTTGCCCGGCATTCAATCGCGTACACCAGACGAGTCTGGCCCCCCTTAGGAGTTTCCATGAGCGAGTTGCGTTTTACTGAAGATCACGAATGGCTGCGTACCGAAGCTGACGGCAGCGTCACAGTCGGCATCACCGCTTTCGCACAGAACGCCTTGGGCGACGTGGTTTTCGTACAACTGCCTGAGCTGCAGTCCTACGACAAAGGCGCTGAAGCCGCCACCGTGGAATCGGTAAAAGCCGCCAGCGGCGTGTACATGCCGCTGGACGGTGAGGTGCTGGAAGTGAACCCGGCACTGGACAGCAGCCCTGAACTGGTCAACGAAGATCCGCTGGGCGAAGGCTGGTTCTTCCGCTTCCAGCCAACCGATGCATCGGCTGTCGCCAAACTGCTGGATCAAGACGCCTACGACCGTCTGATCAAAGCCAACGCCGAAGCCTGAGGAGCGCTGACATGACTCAAGTAAGCCTGACCACTGCCAACGAATTCATCGCCCGCCACATCGGCCCGCGCGCCGGCGACGAGCAAGCCATGCTCAATAGCCTCGGCTTCGACTCGCTGGAAGCCCTGAGCGCCAGCGTCATCCCGGACAGCATCAAGGGCACCAGTGTCCTCGGCCTCGAAGACGGCCTGAGCGAAGCCGATGCCCTGGCCTTGATCAAGTCCATCGCCGGCAAAAACCAGCTGTTCAAGACCTACATCGGCCAGGGCTACTACGGCACCCACACGCCGTCGCCGATCCTGCGCAACCTGCTGGAAAACCCGGCCTGGTACACCGCCTACACCCCGTACCAACCGGAGATTTCCCAGGGCCGTCTCGAAGCGCTGCTGAATTTCCAGACCCTGATCAGTGACCTCACCGGCCTGCCGATCGCCAACGCGTCCTTGCTCGATGAAGCCACCGCCGCCGCCGAAGCGATGACCTTCTGCAAACGCCTGAGCAAGAACAAGGGCAGCCACGCGTTCTTCGCCTCCAGCCATTGCCACCCGCAAACCCTCGACGTGCTGCGCACCCGGGCCGAGCCGTTGGGCATCGACGTGGTGGTTGGCGACGAGCGTGAACTGAGCGACGTGTCGCCATTCTTCGGCGCTTTGCTGCAATACCCGGCGAGCAACGGTGATGTGTTCGATTACCGCGAACTGACCGAACGCTTCCACGCCGCCAATGCTTTGGTGGCGG
>NZ_JAGYGJ010000104.1:0-1346 GCF_019947405.1 Pseudomonas sp. GL-B-26
CTTAATGAGATGGTCAGCCCGGCGAGAACCTCGGCGAGTCTAAACTTGCCGGGGCGCTCTCTTTACCGAAGGAGGATCTCTCATGAATACCGTGACGCTTCTGGGTATCGACATCGGCAAGAACACTTTCCACCTGCATGGACAGGACGCCAGGGGCCATCAGGTGCTGCGTAAAAAGCTCAATCGCAACCAATTGCTCCCTTATCTGGCGCAGCTTTCGACCTGCAAAATTGCCATGGAGTCCTGCGGCGGTTCTCAGTGGCTTGCCCGGAAAATCAAGGAGCAAGGCCATCAAGTGCAGTTGATCGCACCGCAACACGTGAAGGCCTATGTCACCGGCAACAAAAACGACTTCATTGATGCCGAGGCCATTTGTGAAGCGGCCTCGCGCCCTAGAACCCGTTCGGTCCAAGTCAAAACCGTAGAACAGCAGGTGCTGTGCACTGAGCACCGGCTGCGCAAGTCCTTGGTCAGTCGACGCACCGCCGTCATCAATCAAGTGCATGGGTTTCTCCTGGAGTTCGGCGTCATCTTTCCCGCCGGATACGCCGCCCTTGATCGGGTCTCGGGCCTGATGCAAAGCCGTGAACTGCCCATCCGTTTGATAAACGCCATTGAGCGCATGCTTGAAGATATTCGGCAGCTGACTGGCGAGATCAAAAAACTTGATGTCGAGATCAAGCAAAACCTCGTCCAAAGCGACGCCGGCCAACGCTTGCAAAGCATCCCCGGCATCGGCCCCCTCATCGCTAGCGCTCTGGTGGCCGATGTCGGCGACGCTTCGGTTTTCAAATCGTCCCGCGACTTCGCCGCCTCGTTGGGGTTGGTGCCGCGACAGCATTCAACAGGTGGCGAAACGGTCCTCCTCGGCATCAGCAAACGGGGCGATAAATACCTAAGAAGCCTGCTGGTACAGGGCGCTCACACCGTTTTGTACCGAGTCGATCACCGCACCGACGCCCTCGGTAGGTGGGCCAAAAACTTGCTCGCCCGCAAGCCTCTGAACAAAGTGGCCTGTGCCCTGGCGAACAAAATGGCCAGAATCATCTGGGTGTTATTAACCAAAGGCGGCACCTACAACTCACAGCTTTTGGCTTGATCCGTACGCTTCACCACCGGCTTTTGCGACGTCAGTAGCTGATGACGATAAACGGCAGACATCCTGGCTGAAAACCTGAGAACCAAAAGAGCTTTGGAGGCTGAAGACTTTTTAAAGGACAGGCAGGAGCGACTACTCATCAAGGGCCGAGCGCTATCCGTGCTCACACTGAGCCCGAATACATTAGCGCAAGCTCGATTTACCGTTCATCAATGCTGGGTGGCAGAAGATGGGCTGACCATACATT
>NZ_JAGYGJ010000105.1:0-1295 GCF_019947405.1 Pseudomonas sp. GL-B-26
GAGCGTGAACTGAGCGACGTGTCGCCATTCTTCGGCGCTTTGCTGCAATACCCGGCGAGCAACGGTGATGTGTTCGATTACCGCGAACTGACCGAACGCTTCCACGCCGCCAATGCTTTGGTGGCGGTCGCCGCCGACCTGCTGGCCCTGACCGTGCTCACCCCGCCGGGCGAATTCGGCGCCGACGTGGCCATCGGCAGCGCACAACGTTTCGGCGTGCCGCTGGGCTTCGGTGGCCCGCACGCGGCGTATTTCTCCACCAAGGATGCGTTCAAACGCGACATGCCGGGCCGTCTGGTCGGCGTCTCCGTCGACCGTTTCGGCAAGCCGGCGCTGCGCCTCGCGATGCAGACCCGCGAGCAACACATTCGCCGCGAGAAGGCCACCAGCAACATCTGCACCGCACAAGTGCTGCTGGCCAACATCGCCAGCATGTACGCCGTGTACCACGGCCCGAAAGGCCTGACGCAGATCGCCCAGCGCGTGCATCACCTGACCGCAATTCTGGCTCAAGGCTTGAAAACAATCGGTCTGAGCGTCGAGCAGGAAAGCTTCTTCGACACGTTGACGATCAAGACCGGCGCTAACACTGCCGCGTTGCACGAGAAGGCCCGTGTCCAGCAGATCAACCTGCGCGTGGTCGATGCCGAACGTCTGGGCCTGTCCCTCGACGAAACCACCTCGCAAGCGGATGTGGAAACCCTGTGGGCGCTGCTGGCCGACGGCCAAACCCTGCCGGATTTCGCGGCATTGGCTGCCACCGTTGAAAGCACGATCCCGGCCGCGCTGCTGCGTCAATCGCCGATCCTCAGCCACCCGGTGTTCAACCGCTACCACTCGGAAACCGAGCTGATGCGCTACCTGCGCAAACTGGCCGACAAGGACCTGGCGCTGGATCGCACCATGATCCCGCTGGGTTCGTGCACCATGAAACTCAACGCCGCCAGCGAAATGATCCCGGTGACCTGGGCCGAATTCGGCGCCCTGCACCCGTTCGCCCCGGCCGAGCAAAGCGCCGGTTATCAGCAGCTGACCGATGAGCTGGAAGCGATGCTCTGCGCCGCCACCGGTTACGACGCGATCTCGCTGCAACCGAACGCCGGTTCGCAAGGCGAATACGCCGGCCTCTTGGCGATTCGCGCCTATCACCAGAGCCATGGCGAAGACCGTCGCGACATCTGCCTGATCCCCTCGTCCGCCCACGGCACCAACCCGGCCACCGCCAACATGGCCGGCATGCGCGTGGTCGTCACCGCCTGCGATGCCCGCGGCAACGTCGACATCGAAGACCTGCG
>NZ_JAGYGJ010000106.1:0-1253 GCF_019947405.1 Pseudomonas sp. GL-B-26
CGCCAGCTGCTATGTATGGACTCGCCCCCACGTTCAACCTGCTTTTTGAACACTGCTACCCGGTTGCATCTATGTATGAGGCCTGTTCGAGGAAGCCTTCAACGGCTTCTGGCCAACATTGGGTAAGCTCGTGGTATGCCGATTACAGTAAGGCCTCAAGGGCCAGTAGCAGCTTAGGCATCAATCCGCGACGGTCTGACCTGGGTCAATGTTCTTCAGCATGGGTTGGAGCGCTTAACGCCCCGGTGGCAGAACTCTGTTATCAGTGACTCATCGCCGCCTCCTGGCCAGTGCCTGGCTGGCGACGATAAGTCTGGTCGTTTTGCAGTAGCACCCAGAGGATGCGCAGGTTGCGGTTGGCCAATCGCACGGCTGCCTCCTTGCGACCCAGGCGGGATATCCAACGCTGGAGACGTTGGTCATCCGGCTGCTGTGAATCGGGTCGTAGCTGTTTTAAAACGGCGTGGGCACCCTGGATCGTCAGACTGCGCAAGTAAGCATCGCCCTGCTTGCTCATCTTGCCCAACCGGACCTTCTCCCCGCTGCTGTGCTGGCTGGGCACCAAACCGAAGTAGGCGGCGAACAAGCGCGCGTTGGCAAAGCGTTTAGGCTCGGTCTGCTTGGCCAGCAGCGCCGTGGCGATGATCGGGCCAACGCCGCGCACCGTCATCAGCCGCTTCGCCGTCTCATCCTCCTTCGCTGCCGCTTCCAGCCGACCGGTCAGCACGTTGATGCGTTCGCCCAGTTGACCCCATTCACCCAGCAATTCGGCGATGAGTTCGCGCAGCAAATCGGGTAACGGCTGGGTGGCATCTTCCACTATCCGAGGCACGAGTTGGCTGATAGCCATTTCACCCTGCGCCATAGCCACACCATGTTCCAGCAGTAAACCGCGCATCTGATTGCCGACCGCAGTGCGTCGCCGTACATATCCCTGCCGGGCCCTGTGCAGAGCCTGCATCGCCAGCGCCGCCGCACTCTTGAGCGGTACGGCTGAGATCTTGCAATCGCGGCCTGCGCGCAAGATAGCCAATGCATCGTTGCGATCATTTTTCGGACCGCTGCGATGATTGGCCACATGTTGGGCCGGCAGGATGCGGACCGGATTACCCTGCGTCTGCAGCAATCGTGCCCATGCCTGAGCGCCTGGCCCGGTTTCCACCAACACCGTCACGCTCGCTGGAAGCTTATGAAGAAATGCCTGAAAGGCCTCACGTGACTTGATTCGATTCTCGAACAACACCTGACCGAGA
>NZ_JAGYGJ010000107.1:0-1223 GCF_019947405.1 Pseudomonas sp. GL-B-26
TGTAGTGGTTCAGTTTTTTTGAACCGCTCTGTAGGAGCATTAAGCCGCTTGCTGCTCAAACAGCGCAGGCGGCAGGTGGTTCGAAGCGGAATGGCAACGGCGATGGTTGTAATGTGAGATGAAGCCCATCACATCCTTCTCCGCTTCGAAATGATTTTGGTAGCCGTTTTCTGGCATCCAATCGTGCTTCAACGTCCTGAAATAGCGCTCGACCACCGCGTTATCCCAGCAGTTTCCTCGACGACTCATGCTCTGAACGATCCGGTTTTCTGCCAGACATGCAACAAATCGATCAGCGGTATATTGGCAGCCCTGGTCTGAGTGAAATAGCAACTCAGGCATCGGACGGCGTAACGCCACTGCCAGCTTAAGTGCCTTCATAGACAGCTCAGTATCAGCGGTTCGCGAGCAAGCCCACCCCACGATCCTGCGTGAAAACAGGTCCATCACCACGGCCAGATACAACCAGCCGTTCCCCACTCTGATGTAAGTGATATCGCCTGCCCAAAGCGTGTCAGGCCGGGCCGGATTGAAACGACGATCAAGTATGTTCGGTGCAGCGACTGCCGGCTTCGTCGCACGGCGATAATGGGCGTAACGAGGCCTACGCCGGTGCAAACCGAAGGTCTTGATCAAGGTGCGCATTCGATAGCGGCCAATGAAAATGCCTTCTTTTCTTAATTCTTTGGATAGCCCGCGAGTACCTAATGCTTCGCGATGCTCCCTATGCAACGCGCGGAGTTTGCGCCCCAGCCATCGCTGCGCAGGTAGCAGCAGCTCGGGTTTGCGCTTCACGTAATAGCTGCTGCGGGCCAGACCGAACACGGAGCACATACGCCTAATCGACATCGCGCCTCTAACGCCATCAATCACTTGGTTCGACCAAACAGAACCTTTAGATGAGAGGGCAATTGCTTTTTTAGCACTTGGTTCTCAGCTTCGAGTAGCGCCAATTTCGCCTGAAGCGACTCGATCAGTTCCTGATCCTGCAGTCGAGGAGGTTGCACCATCCCTTCCTGCTCTCGCCGCCAACGCAAAACCCAGCGGCGCAAGGCTGTAGGGCCAACACCGGTAGCTTCACAGGCTTTAGGTATGGAGTAATCCATCTCCACAACCAAACGGATCGCCTCCGCTTTTTCCTCAGATGTAACAACCCGATATCCCATGATGATTCCTAAAGTCGACGCTCCTACATCATGGTCCAAAAATATTCGACCACTACA
>NZ_JAGYGJ010000108.1:0-1094 GCF_019947405.1 Pseudomonas sp. GL-B-26
TTGCTCTTGACGACCGCTTTGGGCTGGATGTTTCGAGCGAGTGCAAGCAGGTACTGAGCCAGCCCTCCTGCGGGGATCGGAATGGATGAGTGCTCTGCTGGCAGAGCTATTTGCATACCCTCGTAACCGCTGCGTACCTGTACCGTCAGGTGGAAAATCGATGCTTCCCAATCGTCGGGCAGGGTCTGGCGATGAGCCTGTTCAACGCTGCGCTTGAGCACGGCCAAGACGTTGTAAGCCAACACGGCCGACGCAAATCCCAGCAGGGCGGCCTTAGGGTTGCCCAAGGTTTCGATTTCGCTGTCCAGCACCGATTCCAGGCGCTGGAACATCCCTTCGATGCTCCAGCGACGGCGGTACAAATCGGCGATTTGCTCGGCACTGATGGAGTCGGGCAAGTTGCTCCAGAACAACAGCGTGGTGTCGCCAGATTCGGTGGGGGTTTGCAGATTCAGTTCGACACGCCGCCACTGGCGACCACCTTTAACTTCGATGATTTGCTCGCGCACGCTGCCTGCCCCGACCGCGACAGACTCCTGCCAGTCGCTTTCCTTAAGTAGGCGTGGATGTTTGCTCGGTTCGCGAATGATGAACGAGGCTCCGGACTCTTCGCAGGCGTCCATGACGGGGAGCGTGCAATAGAGTCGATCAGCCATCCACAGCTGCCCCGCACAGGCTTTTTCCAGCAACGGCAGAACGCTGACGCGCTCACTGGCATAGGCATCTTCACAGGGCTGAAGATCGACGACCTGATCCAGATCGGGGTCGTAAACCACTACTGAAAAACCAGGCCGGGCGGCCCCCCGTTCACGGCGCAAAGCGCCCAGGCGTTTTTCGCTGGAAGGCAGGTGGTTGCCGTCGACGACCCGCAGTTGCCAGCCCGGCAAAATGGCTGAGTGCCCCAGCTCTTTTATCGTCGGGGCCAAGCGCTCTGCGCTGCCGGTGACCAGGGCGCGCAGCAGCGCAGGTTCTGTGCGGCTGACCTTGTCATACAGCGCCGCCAAGCTGACGGGAAGATCCTCCATCTGCCGTGCAGCAGCATGTAGCGATGGTCGCAAGCCCAATGAAACAAGGGACATCAGTTCAACGATGGT
>NZ_JAGYGJ010000011.1:0-162218 GCF_019947405.1 Pseudomonas sp. GL-B-26
GTTCTGTGCGGCTGACCTTGTCATACAGCGCCGCCAAGCTGACGGGAAGATCCTCCATCTGCCGTGCAGCAGCATGTAGCGATGGTCGCAAGCCCAATGAAACAAGGGACATCAGTTCAACGATGGTAGAGAACAGAAGCTCACGCGGGTATTGCCGCTGACGATGTTCTTCGAACACCTGATCGACCCATTCGGCAGGAACAGCCTGCTCCAGTATCACTCTGGTCATGACACTGGCCGGTGTTTTTTTCTCAAACCGCGCTAGAACTTCTGCCCACATCGCTTTCGTCACCCTGACTGGAGTTTTGGGGGATTTTATCAAAGACCTTGAAAGGGCTGGCCGTAAGGGCGAAACCCTAAGTGGCCGTTACCGCAGGAATGGATATACACCCCCGCGAAAACAAGCCCCCAACTCAGGCCAGGCTTTTGCTGACCACTTCAAACACGTCGCTCGACAACTGACCCGAAGCGCGAATCCGCTCCAGCTCACCTTTCATCAACGCCTGACGAGCATCGTCATACTTGCGCCAGCGAGTCAGCGGCGCCAACTGCCGAGAAGCGATCTGCGGATTAAACCCGTTCAACTCGATCACCAGATCCGCGAGGAACCGATAACCCGAACCATCGGCCGCATGGAAGTTGATCAGGTTCTGCCCGGCAAACGCCCCCACCAGCGCCCGCACCTTGTTCGGGTTCTTGATATTGAATGCCGGATGCTGCATCAACGCCTTGACCCGCTCCAGCCCACCGGGCAACACACTGCCCGCCTGAACGCTGAACCACTGATCCATAACCAGCGGATTATCCTTGAAGTGTTCGGCGAAGGTCGCCAACGCCGTGGCTTTCTGCTCTTCGAACGACGAATTCACCAGCACCGCCAACGCCGTCAGACGCTCAGTCATGTTGTCGCTGCTCTCGAACTGCTCAAGCGTCGCCGCCACCACTTCCGGTTTACCGATGAGAATCAAGTACGACAGCGCAATGTTCTGCAATGCGCGACGGGCGAAGTGCTCGGCCTCGGCTACATACGGGGTTTTCTTCGACAGATCGCGATTGGCCTGATAACGCAGCCACAACGCTTCGAACAAACCTTCTGCCAATTGTTTACGAGCGAACTCGCGAGCGATGTGAATGGCGTCAACGTCAGCCACTTCGCTGATCTCGGTCAGATACGCCTCGCCCGGCAGCGAAAGCATTTCGGCGACCATCGCCTGATCCAGCGTCTCGTCGGACAACACAGTGCGCAAGGCAGAAATCAGGCGCTGATCCAGCACCAGTTTCTCGCCCTTTTGCTGCTGAGCAATCAACTCTTGCAGCACCTGAACCGACAATTGCTGACCCGCATCCCAGCGGTTGAAGCCGTCGCTGTCGTGCTGCATCAGGAACATCAACTGATCGCGGTTGTACGGGAAGCTCAGTTTCACCGGCGCCGAGAAGCCGCGCAGCAACGAAGGCAATGGCTGTTCCGCGATGTCGATGAAGGTGAATGTCTGCTCGGCGTCTGTCACCGAAATGACCCGTGAGGTGCCCTGAGCGCTGGCTTCACCGGAAAGACGCAACGCAATGGCCGCACCTTTGGCGTCCAGCAGGCCCAACTCGACCGGGATCACGAACGGTAACTTCTCAACCTTGTCCGGGGTTGCCGGGCAGCTTTGACGGAACGTCAGGCTGTAGGTTTTCGCCGCCGAGTCGTAGGACTCGCTGACCGCCAAACGCGGTGTGCCAGCCTGGCTGTACCAGCGTTTGAACTGGGTCAGGTCGACACCGTTGGCGTCTTCCATTGCTTTAATGAAGTCGTCGCAGGTCACGGCCTGGCCGTCATGGCGATCGAAGTACAGGTCGCTGCCTTTGCGGAAGCCTTCGGCGCCGAGCAAGGTGTGGATCATGCCGACCACTTCCGAACCTTTTTCGTACACGGTCAGGGTGTAGAAGTTGGAAATCTCGATGAAGCTGTCCGGGCGCACGGCGTGAGCCATGGGACCAGCATCTTCGGCGAACTGGTGGGTGCGCAGGTACGCCACGTCCTGGATACGCTTGACCGTGGCCGAGTTCATGTCGGCGGAGAAGCCCGAATCGCGGAACACGGTGAAGCCTTCCTTGAGCGACAACTGGAACCAGTCGCGGCAGGTCACGCGGTTGCCCGACCAGTTGTGGAAGTACTCGTGGGCAACGATCGCTTCGACCCGCTGGTGCGCGGCGTCGGTGGCGGTTTCGGCGCGGGCCAGCACGGCGCTGGAGTTGAAGATGTTGAGGCCCTTGTTCTCCATGGCGCCCATGTTGAAGTCGTTGACCGCGACGATCATGAAGATGTCCAGGTCGTACTCGCGACCGTACACCTCTTCGTCCCAGCGCATGGATTTCTTCAGGCTGTTCATGGCGTGCTGGCACTTGTCGATGTTTTCCGGCTCGACATAAATGCGCAGTGCCACGGAGCGATCGGTCATGGTGGTGAAGGTGTCTTCGACGCACCACAAATCACCGGCCACCAGCGCGAACAGGTAGGCCGGTTTCTTGAACGGATCTTCCCAGGTCGCCCAGTGCCGGCCGTCTTCGCCCGGACCACTGGCAATCGGGTTGCCGTTGGACAGCAACACCGGATAGCTGTGCTGTTCAGCGACGACCGTGGTGGTGAACGTGCTCATCACGTCCGGACGGTCGAGGTAATAGGTGATCTTGCGGAAGCCTTCGGCCTCGCACTGGGTGCAGAACATCGTGCCGGATTTGTACAGGCCTTCCAGCGCGGTGTTGGTTTCCGGGTGGATCTTGACGCTGGTGTCGACCGTGAAGGTGGTGCTGGTCGGGTGCAGGGTCAGATGGTTTTCCGTCAACTGATAGTCGGCGGCGGTCAATTCGTTGTCGGCCAGGGTGACCGACAGCAATTCAAGCTGCTGACCATCCAGCACCAGCGGCGGCAAGCCCGGGCCACGCTCAGGATTGCGGCGCATTACCAGTTGCGCATGGACCAGGCTGTGGTCCTCGTACAACTCGAAGGTCAGGTGCGTCTCGTCGATCAGGTACTCGGGCGCCTGATAGTCCTTCAGGTAGATCATCTTCGGTTGTTCGGTGCGCATGCTGGAGTCCTTACTGATGCACGGCGAGCTGATAGGCCGTGTATTTACGAACATTGATTACGCCGGTGTCGAAAATCAGGTACTGGCCCTTGATTCCCAACAGCGTGCCTTCGGCGATCGGATTCTTGTCCAGGTTGAAGCTGACGATTTTGGCCGGGTATTGCTCGACCGGATAGCGGATTTCGAGCGTTTCTACATCGGTAATGGTCTGGATCGCCTGTAGGCCGAATCGTTCCTGCAAACCTTGCAATCCTTCGGCGCAACTGTCGAACAGCTGATCACGAACCTGCGCCAGGTCGACCGACACCGCGTCGCCCTTGAGTAATGCACGCCAGTTGGTCTTGTCCGCTACCTGACTGCGGAACAGATCTTCGACGAAGCCCGACTGCTGACGGGTCGAAACCCGCATGATCGGCAGCGCCTGACGGGCGCCCTGATCGATCCAACGGGTCGGCAGCTGGGTGGCGCGGGTAATCCCGACCTTCACCCCCGAAGAGTTGGACAGATACACAATGTGATCCGTCATGCAGAACTTCTCGCCCCACTCCGGCTCACGGCAGGTGCCAGCGTCGTAGTGGCAACGCTCCGGGCTCATGATGCAGATGTCGCACTGGGCCAGTTTGGTCATGCACGGGTAGCAGTAACCCTGGCTGAAACTGGTTTTGGTCTTGCGTCCACAATGAGTGCAGTGAATCGCTCCCAGGTATTCCAGACGCACCGTGGTCCCGATCAAGGGATTGACCGGCACCTCGACGTCGTCCAGACGAAACGCGTACTGCACGTTCGGCCCGTCAAGGCGCGCCGACATTTTGCTGATTGCACCGCGGCCAATCTCGATCAATGGACGGCATCCGATTTGAACAGGATATTCGGCACTTCGATCGACTTGGAGCCGCACTCCTGCACGCCCATGTAACCGGTGCGCTGGTCTTCGGGCAGGTTCTGGATTTCCCAGGCGATCATCGCTTGCAGCGACAGCTCGCGTTGTTCGGCGGTGAGTTTGCCACCGTCGGACCATTTACCGATTTCCACCGCCAGTTTCAGGCTCTGGTAGATATCGGGGGTGATGTTGTTGATCATTTCGTTAAAAGAGGACATCAAGGGCTCCGCGCTCTTTATTGACATAACTAGTTAGGCGGCCAGTTTACGGCGGTTGTACAAACCACCCAACAAGCCGGTCAAGCATCCGACGAGCAACCCGCCGACGTGGGCCGCATTGGCAATTTCACCGAAGCCGATCATCGAGATCAGTCCCGACATACACAGCAGCAGCCACACCAGCATCATCACCAGCACGCCGCGCGGCAGGCGATAAGCCGGGTTTGGCGACAACAACTGAAAGATCCAGCAATGCCCGAGCAGGCCGTACAGCACGCCGGACAAGCCGCCAAACAGCGTCGGACCACTGAAAACAAACTGGGCGTAGTTCGAGACCAGGCCGAACAGCAACGTCAGGCCGATCAGGTTGATGCTGCCCTGGCGCGACTCGATGCGTCGCCCCAGTTCCCAGTACCACATGCCGTTCATGGCCAGGTGCAGGATGCCGAAGTGGATCAGCATCGGTGTCACCAGACGCCACCACTGCCCCGCCGCCAGGCTGTCAGCCAATGGCACGAAGTGGATGTACTCGCCGACAACCCGGAAATCGAGGAAGGTCAGCCAGCGCATCGTGTCGAGGTTTTCGCCCAGCAGCGTCACCGCACCGACAAGCAGGCTCAGCAGCAACACGAACGCCGTCGCCTTGGCGTGGCGCAGTTGCTCGACGAAACTTGGGCGCTGTATGGTTTGCGCCACCGGAATGTCCAGCTGTTGATCGGGATCACCGGCCGGGAAGCGTTCGTACAACGTGCGCACGTCTTCGCTGATGTTGGCCGGCACCCACAGCACCTGCTCACCCGCCTCTTCGCTGACCCGATGCGGCACCTGCATGCGCTGCAACAGTTTGACGAACCCGCTCAAGTCCACCGCCAGCGGCAGCCGTAAAACAGCAACGGCACTCATCGCAGTACCTCCGGGCGCTCGACATCGACCCAGACAAATTTATGCGGGTCGAGGCGGGTTTCCTGGTCCAGACGGTAGGCGACCAGTTTGCCGTAGAGCACGGCGCTGTAATCCAGGCAGGCCAGGTTCGGCCGGATCGGCACCGGTTTGCCGCTGCGCCAGTAATGGCCCACGAACAACAATGGCTCATCGACGCCATAGCGCAGCAAGGTGTTTTTTTCAGTGGACGACAGCGGCGTCCGGGCCACGGGTTCGGGCAAGGCGTCGGGCTGGAACACGATGTCTCCGTAGGTTTGCGGGTCGTCTTCCCAGAATTTGGTGCGGAAGAACGAACGCGTCAGGCCATCGCCGCTGGTCATGGTCAGACCATGAGGCAAGCGCATGTCAGTGCCGCGCAGCAGGCGGTCGAACACGGTGCAGGCGAAACTGCCCGGTACGGCCGAGGCCTGGAGGAAGTGCTCGTCGACACAGCCGTTGGGGAACAGGGCTCGCAGCGGTTCGATCAGGCCCGCGTCCCAGCAGGCATGCACCACCCGGAAACGCCCGGCATCGACGAACAATGGCATCTCATAGAACCATTGCAGGAAGTCATGCCAGTCAGCCGGATGGTCTTCGAATTGAGTCAGGGTTTCGTTCAGCAAACGGGCATGGCGCGGGGTATGTTCACGCACGAACTGCTTGCCGCTGCCCGGAGGCGCCGGCGTGCTCCAGCCGAGGGCGTTGAATTCATGGTTACCCATGATGCACAGCGCCTGGCCGGCTTCGACCATGTCGTGAACGATGTGCAGCGCTTCGCGAATCCGCGGGCCGCGGTCGATGATGTCGCCGACGAACACCGCCATACGCGACGGATGCCGCCAGACACCAGCGTTTTTTTGATAACCGAGCCGGTCGAGCAAGTGCTCAAGGGTCAGAGCGCAACCGTGCACGTCACCGATCAGGTCGTAGCTACGCGCGGGATCGAGCATCAGTCGCCTCCACCACCCAACTTGCTGCCCCAGCCGAGTTTGGTCCGGCAGACTTCATAGTAGTTGTGGTCGAGCGGGTGAATCAGCCGCAGTTTCTGGGCCTTCTTGCTGATCGTGATGGTGTCACCCGGCGCGCAGGTGAAATGATTCTGCCCGTCACAAGAGACTTGCGGGTAAATCTGCATATCTTTGGACACGACGATTTTCAGCTCACTGTTGCCATCGACCACAATCGGCCTGCCCGACAAGGTATGGGGGTACATCGGCACAATCACAATAGCGTCGAGCTTGGGATGCATGATCGGCCCGCCCGCCGACAGCGCGTAGGCAGTCGAACCGGTCGGCGTGGCGACGATCAGGCCATCGGCCTTCTGGCTGCAGACGAACTGGCCGTCGATGTACAACTCGAACTCGATCATCCGCGTCGATTTGCCGGGGTGCAGCACCACGTCGTTCAGCGCGTCGCCCTGACCGATGGCCTCGGCGTGACGACGGACTTCGGCTTGCAGCAGGAAGCGGTTCTCGACCAGATAGTGGCCGTCGAGCACTTCGGCGACTTTGACTTCCAGCTCATCGGGGCGAATATCGGTCAGGAAGCCCAGGCTGCCACGGTTGATGCCGAGCACCGGAATATTGTGTCGGGCCAGTGCGCGGGCGGCGCCGAGCAGGCTGCCGTCACCACCGACCACAATCACCATGTCACATACTTCGCCGAGCATCTTGCGCGACGAGGTTTGCAAGCCATGACCCGGCAAGACTTCGGCGATGGTGTCTTCGAGGATCACGTGCAGGTGACGATCGAGCAGAAACCGTTTCAGTCGGCGGACGGTATCCAGCACCTGAGAACTGCCCAGGCGACCGATGATGCCGATATTACGAAATTGCTCCATGAGGTTCCTGCGCGGCGGCGAAAAACACGATTATGGGCGAAAGCGCGGGATAGACAAAATCCTTTCAGCCACAACGGTGTACTCACGATTGAGGCTATGCTCGCAAGATGATCCTATTTCCCGATTTGCTGCAGTTACCCCACCAGTTGCGCCACCCCGAAGTGCGCGACCTGGCCTGGGTCATCCTCGCGCCGCCGATGCTTGGCGTCACGACGTGGCCGCAGCGTCACCCGCTGACCGGCAGTGACTGGGTACAAGCGCCTGATCAGCTGGAACGGTGGCTGCAGCAACTCGATCACGACAGTTATGACTTGCTGCACTGGCTGGCGCAGGCCCGAACCCGGCGATTGGGCTTGTACTACGAACGCCTCTGGCAATACGCCGTGCGGCACGCGCCGGGCATCGACCTGATTGCCGCCAACATGCCGATCCGCCGTGAAGGCCACACGCTGGGCGAGCTGGACATGCTGCTGCGCGATCGTGACGGCGTGCATCATCTGGAACTGGCGATCAAACTTTACCTTGGCCCGCAAAATGGCGACGGACACGACACGGCGCAGTGGCTCGGCCCCGGTTGCCACGATCGGCTGGACCGCAAACTGGCCCATCTGACGCAGCATCAATTGCCGATTTCGGCGCGCCCGGAGAGCCGCGAAGTATTGGCGGCGCTGGATATCCAGCAGTTCAGTGCGCATTTGTGGCTGGGTGGCTATTTGCTGTATCCCTGGCCAGGAACGGCCGAGCCGCCGAATGGCGCACATCCCCAGCATTTACGCGGTAGCTGGCTGCATCAGAAGGACTGGGCAGACTTTGTCGTGCAACGCCCATTCGGTCGCTGGCAACCCCTGCCCCGCCATGCCTGGCTGGCGCCGGCGCACTATCCGGTGGAGCAGACCTGGAGCATTGAACAGCTGAATGCCTGGCTCAGCGATCTGGAGCCACTGGCCCCGGCGCAGTTGCTGGTGCGACTCACAGAAAACGCCCAAGGCGATTGGGAAGAAGCCGAGCGGCTGTTTCTGGTGGCGGATCTTTGGCCGAATGTGCCTGGCAGTGGCTGAGATTTGTGGTGACTGCAATGGCCTCTTCGCGAGCAAGCCCGCTCCCACATTTGATCTCCTTATGACGAAGATCCAGTGTGGGAGCGGGCTTGCTCGCGAATGGGCCAACTCGGTCTAGATGGACAACCGCACAGCCAACGCCGCCAACGTCACCAACAACACCGGCACCGTCAGCACAATCCCCACCTTGAAGTAATACCCCCAGCCGATCCGAATGCTCTTGCGCTCCAGCACATGCAACCACAGCAACGTCGCCAGGCTACCGATCGGCGTAATCTTCGGCCCTAGGTCGCTGCCGATGACGTTGGCGTAGATCATCGCCTCCTTCACCACCCCGGTCGCCTGGCTGGCATCGATCGACAGCAAACCGATCAGCACCGTCGGCAGATTGTTCATCATCGACGACAGCAGCGCCGTCAGCACGCCCGTGCCCATGGCGGCGCCCCACACGCCGTAACCGGCAAAACCATCCAGCCATCCGGCCAGATACCCCGTGAGCCCCGCGTTGCGCAGGCCATACACCACCAGGTACATGCCCAACGAGAAAATCACGATATGCCAGGGCGCTTCTTTGATGACTTTGCGCGTGGAAATTTTGTGACCACGGGCCGCGATGGCCAGCAGCAACGCCGCGCACACCGCAGAAATGGCACTGATCGGAATCCCCAGCGGCTCGAGCGCGAAGCAGCCGAGCAGCAGAATCACCAACACGGCCCAACCGGCATAAAACGTGGCTTGGTCGTGGATCGCTGAAGCCGGATGCGCCAGTTGTTCGGGGTCGTAATCCTTGGGAATGGCACGACGGAAAAACCACATCAGCATCGCCAGGGTCGCCGCGACACTCACCAGGTTGACCGGGATCATCACCGCCGCGTAACGATTGAAGCTGATGTGGAAGAAGTCAGCGGAAACGATGTTCACCAGGTTCGACACAACCAACGGCAGACTCGCCGTGTCAGCGATGAAACCGGCGCCCATGACGAACGCCAGGGTCGCCGCCGGAGAAAAGCGCAACGCCAGCAGCATGGAAATCACGATGGGCGTGAGAATCAGCGCCGCCCCGTCGTTGGCGAACAACGCCGACACCAACGCGCCGAGCAGCACCATATAAGCAAACAGCTTGCGTCCGCTGCCCCGCCCCCAACGGGCGACGTGCAGCGCCGCCCAGGCAAAGAACCCCGCCTCGTCCAACAGCAGACTGATGACAATCAGCGCGACAAAAGTCCCGGTGGCGTTCCAGATAATCTGCCACACCAGCGGGATGTCGCTCAGGTGTACGACCCCGAAAATCAGCGCAAGCACCGCGCCGAATACCGCACTCCAGCCAACACCAAGGCCTTTTGGCTGCCAGATCACCAAAGTGATGGTCAGCAGGAAAATCAACGATGCGGTCAACATGCAGTGCAGCCTTGTCGGAAAAACAAACCGCGATTCAGCCGCAACACACGAGCGGAGTAAAGCCCAAACTTGCTGCCTCCCCCTAAACGCACCGGGGTCGATGTAGCAGCTGCCGAGCCTGCGAGGCTGCGTTCGGCGACGCAGTCGTCGTGAATCAGGCACCGCGGTGTCCCAGGAATACCGCGTTCGCAGGGTTTACGACGACTGCGTCGCCGAACGCAGCCTCGCGGGCTCGGCAGCTGCTACCACAGATCAATGTGCTATAGCCGAATCACATGCCCCTCGATCGGTGCGATCTGGCCGTGGAACAGCCGGGCAATCACGCTCTGCGCGGCTTCATAGCCTTTGTCCTCGACCACTTCCAGCAATGGTTTATCAGCCGCGGTCAACTGCCGGTAGAAACGCTGCAAACCCTCACCAATATGCTGACTGACCCCTTCTGGGCCCCACTCGGTATTGCGCTTGCGGATCTGGATCGGCGCAAAAAAGAACACCGGTTGCGGCCCTTCAATGGCCGTCAATCGAGCCTCATCGGTGCTTTGCGCAGAACCGGCGAAGCAGCTGTAAACCAACTGCCCGGCAAAATGCTGGTGCACCTGATCTCGCAAATCCAGGTCGCCGGAAAAATCCACATACAACGTAGGGCGGTCATTGGCCAGGTTCGCCAGTTCTGCGTAGGCCACCGTTCGCTCGTAACAACCGAGTTTCTCGACAAACGCCTTGTTGCCGGTCGAGGTCAGGGCCACCCGCTCCAGGTCAGGCTGATTTTCCAGGCAGACCGCCGTGCCATAGGCGGTTTTACTCGAAGCGCTGGAGAACACCAGCCGGGTCGCGCCAAAGAACTGCTTGTCCTGAAGGAAATCCGCCAGCATCGACGAGGTCAGGAACAGCGGTTTGAGCAAAATCTGCAGGTTTTCGGTTTCTGGGCTGTAGTACGAATCCCAACTGCAACGGGTGTATTGATTGTAGGCCGACGTCAGTGCCTGCCGATGCTCGGCGGCGTCATAAAAACCACGCTCGGAGACCCGTTCCGGGCGCATCCACAGATGGCTGGCAATTGGAAAGTACCCGTAGAAGCGCTCCCCGACTTTGATACCTGCCACATCAGACGCAATGACATCAGCAAAGCCCCACGCCGGGACGTGTCCCCATTCCGCCAACCCTGTAGGAAAGAACTCCCAGTAGTTCATCGAATTACCATAGGCCGCGTAGGTAATGTTGTTGGTGGTCAACGCGCACCGGTCGATTTTAAAAATCACCTCGCCGGCCGCCGGAATCAGGCTACGTTGCTCCTGCTCGATTCGGCTTTGGTCAAGGGCGTTTTTGCGGGTGATCAGCCGTGTTACCGTGCTCGAACTTTGCATCTTTCAGACTCCTGCTGCGAGTGAATGGCGGGTAGCACCAGAGTAGTGGCAGCCGATGAAGAGCGGGTTCGGAAACAACAAGGGCATCGCGCCCACCCTCAATCCCCGCGCAAAGCCGCTGAAACGGCCGAGCCAGGCCCGGGCGATTTTCACCGTAGAGGCAATTTACGAAGCGTTTGTTCGGATTTGGCAACGCGACGGCTGGTCGGGGTTGACCACGCGCGCGGTGGCCCTGGAAGCAGGCGTTGCCATTGGCACGTTGTACGATTACTTCCCGAGCAAGGAAGCCTTGTTGTCAGGCTACATTCGGCATTGCCTGGACGCCTTGTTACTGCGCCTTGATGAGTACGTCGTGCACGCGAAAGAGCTGAACTGGCCCGTCCGGGTCAAACGCTTGATACGCCTGACCTGCGATCCGAACGATACGTTTCAACCATTGTTCAACGATGATGTGTTGGCGATCGAACACCGGATCGCCGAACCCAAACATCACCGACGGCTATTCCAGGAGTTGTCGCAAAAATGGCGTGAAGCCTTCGTCTCCTGCGAGGACTTGCCCACTCAGCCGCCAGCATCAGCCATTGATGCCTGGGTCATCATGGCCTGGGGTGGCCGTCGTTATTGCATCACTGCACAACCGGCGGCGGAACAAACCGCCGCGTGGCTGTCGGAAATGGAAGCGATGATCTGTAGCCGACTGGCCAGCCCCCTGTAACCCAGGGGATTTGTCACGCTTTCTTATGTTGTTCGACCCAAAGACCATAAGCATTGATGAATTTTTGCAAAAACGGTTTTAGCGACTCGGACAGGTTACCCGCCTCGTCGAACGCTGAACCGGCATGGCTCAAGTAGGCTTCCGGTTGCTGCATACACGGCACATCCAGAAACACCATGGACTGGCGCAGGTGGTGGTTGGCGCCAAAACCGCCGATAGCGCCCGGTGAAGCACTGATCACCGCTCCAGGTTTTCCGCTCCAGGCACTCTTGCCATAGGGACGCGAACCCACATCGATCGCGTTCTTCATCGGCGCAGGCACCGAACGGTTGTATTCGGGGGTGACGAACAGCACCGCGTCGGATGAGCTCACTTGTTGCCGGAAAGTGCTGTAGGCTGCCGGCGGTGAAGCACCATCGATGTCCTCGTTGTAGAGCGGCAGATCGCCGATTTCGACGATAACCAGTTTGAGATTGGCAGGCGCCAGGTCGGCCAGGGCCAGCGCCACCTTGCGATTGATCGATTCCTTTCTCAAGCTGCCGACCAGTACAGCGATCGTATAGACGTTGCTCATGGAAGATTCTCGACTGTCCGATGGAAAGAGCTTGTAGTTATAGATGACGATTCAAGCAGTGGGCGACTGAAAAACGCCGCCCCTGACTATTTTTTTCCTGTAGGAAAACTTACCTCGCCCAACCACGGTCTACAGAGCCGCAAATTGAGTGATTTATCCCCAGAGGTTCTAAGCAGATGGCAGCAGTACTCGTCGGTCAGTTCCATGCAAGAGACGCGGAAGGCCGCGTTTATTCCGTGCATGAGTTCCAGGAATCCACCCCGTCGGCAGACGGTCTCACTGGCTCGGTGCCTGTCACCACTTATAAGCTGGCCATTGGCGATCGCGTTAAAAAGCTCGATGACAACCAGTTTGTGCTGGTGCAATCGGACGTCACTATCGTGCGCGAGCCCGACACCTATGTCGGCAGCCGGCCGGAAACCAACGTCGCTTCATAACCCCGTGTTATGAGCAGAAGTCATATGCGCGCACTTGAGTTAGGATTCAGCCACTGACTCCCTCACCTGCTGAACATGGACTTCACGCATGCGTTTACGTCATATCGAAGTGATCCAGGCGCTCCTGCAGACCGGTCACCTGGGCACCGCCGCCGAATGGCTGCAGTTGCCTGTGGCCGAAGTCGAAGGGATTCTGCGCGACGCCGAGGATCAGTTGGGTTTCATGCTGTTTTCCAGCGTGCGTGGACGCTTGCAGGCTACGCGCGAGGCGCGGGAGTTGCAGATTCAGATCGCCCACGTCTATGAAGCGCTCGAGCCGGTCCAGCGCCTGGCCAACAGCCTCAAGCAATATCAGGCTCCTCCACTTCGGATTATCTGCACGCCGCCCCTGGCACAACAGCTATTGCCACAGAGCATTGCCGCCCTGCGCCGACGCCTTCCTGACGCACCTTGCACCCTTCTGAGCCAACCTACCCGCGAGATCGTCAGAAACCTGCTGCTGCGCGAAAGCGATCTGGGCCTGAGCCTGCATGACCCCGATCACGCCGACATTCATTGCCAGGTGATCGCCCAAGGCAAACTTCAGCTGCTGGCACCCCACGGCTGGTTGCAACCCAAACAAAAGTACATCTCGCTGCAGGACCTGGCCGGCCAATCGATGGTGGGCCTGGAAGGTCATGATCCACTGAGCCCGGCGCTGGAAAACAAACTGCATGCCCTGCGCCCTGCTCCGATCATTCAGACCCGGGTACAGACTCACCAGATGATGCGCAGCATGGTCGAGGCCGGTGAAGGTCTGGCCATCGTCGACCCTTTCACCGCCCTCGGGGCGAAATCGGCCGGGCTGGATGCCTGCCCGCTGGCGCCTGCCGTGCCGATCAGCCTTTATGCCTTGACCCTCAAGAACGGCGAGCCATCGCCAGCGGTTCAGGCATTGCTGAGCATCATCACGGAACAAGCCGTGGCGATGTTGGCGAACTAACCGGGGTTTCCAGCGGATTATCGAACAATCGATACCAGAACAGCGCCACTTCGGCGGTGTTCGGATCGATCCCGCGATAACGCAAATGATCGATCCCGCCCAAGACGTAACCGCGGCGCTCATAGAGCCGGCAGGCCCCCAGGTTGTTGTTCTGGGTTTCAAGCATGATGCCCGGCAGTTTCTTTTTGCGGCTCCAGAACTGCGCCACATCCAGCAGGGCCTTGGCCACGCCATGACGGCGCGCCGGCGCATGCACCGCCAACTCGTCGATATGGGCAAAGCCGTTCCAGTTGGTGCTGACCACCAGGTGACCCACGGGCTCATCATCGAGATAAGCCATGAAAATCGCGCTGTCAGCGGCATCGCGGAAACTGCTGAACTCTTCGGGATCGATGCCGTAGCACTTTCGATAAGGCGTGATCGGCGTTACCGGCCACTGCTCCACCGGTTTACCGATTTCGGCGGCGCCGTAGACCGCGACTTCAAAACTGAAATCGCTGCCCCAGATATAGGCGGCAAAACCTTCGTCGGCAACGCGCACCGACAGCCCTGGGTATTTCGGATTCATGATCGGTTGCATACTGGGAAAGGTCCTCATTCCTTGATGCAATCAACGGTGTAATGCCGTCCATTGCCCTCGTCTTCGTGTTGCAATCCGTGCACATCAGCGACAAACCCCGGGAAGCTGCTATCGAACGTGCGCGCAAATGCCAGGTAATCGATGATCGAGCGCGTCGACTCGGTAAAGCGCTCGCCGGGCATGATCAACGGAATCCCCGGCGGGTACGGCACCAGCATGACAGCGGCGATCCGCCCATTCAGAGCATCGATCGACACCGCTTCAACTTCGCCACGCACCAATTGATCATAGGCGTCAGAAGGCTTCATGGCGATTTCCGGCAGCACGGTGTACATGCGCTTTAGGTGTTTGGCCGTGGCATTGCTGCGGTAGCAGGCGTGCAATTGATCGCACAGATCGCGCAAACCCATGCCCTGATAGCGAGCGACATTCTCTTGTGCCACGCACGGCAGGCACGTCGCGAGACTGACATTGGCATCGTAGCTGCGCTTGAACTCCAGCAACTCGGTCAGCAGCGTGCTCCACTTGCCCTTGGTGATGCCCATGGAGAACAACACCAGGAATGAATACAGCCCGGTCTTTTCAACGACCAGCCCACGTTCCCAAAGGAATTTGCTGACCACCGCCGCCGGAATCCCGCGCTCGCTGAGGGCGCCGCCTGCCGTCAGGCCCGGCATCACCAACGTGACCTTGATTGGATCAAGCAGCACGTAGTCGTCGGTCACGTCGCCAAAGCCGTGCCAGTCGGCGTCGGGTTCCAGCAGCCAGTCATCGGTGACCACACGATTGATGCCTTCCACCGACGGTGGCTGCCAGATGGAAAACCACCAATCGTCAGCGGCGATGTGCTGGCGCAAATTGGCCAGCGCCCGGCGAAAACTCAGCGCTTCGTCGAACATTTCCTGCAACAGCGAACGCCCGGCGGGGCCTTCCATCATGGCCGACGCCACATCCAGCGAAGCGATGATGCTGTACTGCGGTGAGGTGGAGATGTGCATCATGAACGCTTCATTGAAGCGATCCCGATCCAGCTGCCGCGCGCCGCCGTCCTGGACGTGAATCATCGACGCCTGGCTGAACGCCGCCAGCAGTTTGTGGGTGGAATGGGTGGTAAACACCAGCGGGCCGTCGTCACTGCGGGACGTGCCCATGCCGTAACGTCCGGCGAAGAACTCGTGAAACGCCGCGTAGGCGTACCAGGCCTCATCGAAGTGCAAGACCTCGACGCTGTTGCCTAACTGCTGTTTGATCAGCTCAGCGTTGTAGCAGAGGCCGTCGTACGTCGAATTGGTCACCACCGCCAACTTGACCTTGGGCGCCCGGCCCTTGGTCAGCGGGCTGGCGTCGATCTTGGCCTGAATCGATTCGCGGCTGAATTCGCTCAACGGAATCGGACCGATGATCCCCAGCTCATTGCGCTCCGGGCACAGGTACAGCGGGATGGCGCCAGTCATGATGATCGAGTGCAATATCGACTTGTGGCAGTTGCGATCCACCAACACCAAGTCATCGCGAGCAACCATTGAATGCCAGACGATTTTGTTGGCGGTCGATGTGCCATTGATCACGAAGAAAGTGTGATCGGCGCCGAAATTGCGGGCAGCACGGGCCTCCGCTTCTGCCAGCGGACCAGTGTGATCGAGCAAAGAGCCGAGTTCCGGCACCGACACCGACAAATCGGATCGCAGGGTATTTTCCCCGAAGAACTGGTGAAACGCCTGACCTACCGGGCTCTTGTGGTACGCCACACCGCCGCCATGGCCGGGCGTGTGCCAGGAATAATTCGAGTCAGCCGTGTGCTGCACCAGCGCTTTGAAAAACGGCGGCAGTAGACCATCCAGATATTTGCGTGCCGCTCGAGCGACCTGTCTGGCCAGAAAAGGCACGGTGTCTTCGAACAGATAAAGAATCCCGCGCAGCTGATTGAGTTCGGCCATGGCGTCGGCCGGAGCGTTCTCCAGGGTCACCTGCTCACCCAGTGCGAAGATTGGCAAGTCGGGCGCGCGCACCCGCGCCAGGCCAATCAGCTCGGCCATGTTGTGCAATAGATGAGAGTGAGTGCTGGCGTCTTCGGCCGCAATCAACATGCAGGAAAGACCGTGATGGGTCGAGGCGACCAGACGCCCTTCGGTGTAATCCACCGCCGAGACAATGCTGAAGCCTTCCTGCTCCAGCTCCCGGGCGATGCCACGCACGCGATCACCGGCGACGGTGTCGGCCTTGATGTCGCGATGGACGATCAGGACCGGGAATTTCAAATCTTTATACATGGGGCTCAGTGTCCTGAGGCGGCAGACCGTGGTCCGCCAATCACCTCAGGGTAGAGGGTTCGAGCGCATGTGGCGAGCGTGATGCCCTAAAATGGGTCATCGGGCGCGGTACGCCTTATCAAGATCAAAAGATCGCAGCCTCGTTTCACTCGACAGCTCCTACAACGGAATGCGTAACCCGTAGGAGCTGTCGAGTGAAACGAGGCTGCGATCTTTTTCCGAAGCGCCTACGCCTGAGCCTTGGCCTCGGCCAGTTGCTGCCAGAGCGATGGGGCGCCGGCGGATTTGGCGATGGTTTCCAGGCGTGCCACGTGTTGGGCCAGGTCATCTTCGCTGGCACGAATGATACGTGTCGGTTGACGATCGACCGGCAGACGGCGGATCTCGGTGGCGGAATTGTCCGCACCTTCCCCGGAACCATTGCCGTCGGAAGCATTACCGGCCAGGGACAGGCTGGTCTGGCCGCCCGTCATGGTCAGGTAAACGTCGGCGAGGATCTCGGAGTCGAGCAAGGCGCCGTGCAGTTCACGACCGGAGTTGTCGACGCCATAGCGTTTGCACAAGGCGTCGAGACTGTTGCGCTGCCCCGGGTGACGTTCCCGGGCCATCATCAGGGTGTCGAGGATCGAGCAGTGCTGCGTGATGTCCGCACGATCGTGCTGGCCCATCAGGGCGAATTCGTTGTTGATGAAGCCAACGTCGAACGCCGCGTTATGGATGATCAGCTGCGCACCCTTGATGAATTCAAAGAACTCATCGGCCACTTCAGTGAAGCGCGGCTTGCCGACCAAAAATTCGTTGGTGATGCCGTGGACGCCAATGGCGCCTTCATCACTCTCGCGGTCCGGTTGCAGGTAAACGTGGAAATGCCGGCCCGTCAGGCGCCGACCGATCAACTCGACACAACCGATTTCGATAATCCGGTGGCCGTCGGTCACCGGCATGCCGGTGGTTTCGGTATCGAGTACAACGGATCTGGTGGCCATCAGTGCTCAGCTCTCAACGGGTCATTCGTGCAAAAGCGGCGATGTTAACACGCCCGCCGGGGTCTTTCAGATACACCGTGTTGTACCCATTCGCGAGCAGGCTCGCTCCCACATTGAATTGGGAGCGCACACAGCATTTGTGTTTATGAGGATTAATGGGGGAGCGAGCCTGCTCGCGAATGGCGCGACGCGGTGCATCGGTAGTTCCGGTATCAAGCCTGTTTATAACCGCGCACTTCATCCACGCCACGGTTGGCCAATTGGTCAGCCCGCTCGTTGCCATGGTGACCGATGTGGCCACGCACCCATTTCCAGGTGACGTTGTGGCGATTGACCTGCTCATCCAGCAACTTCCACAGATCAGCGTTTTTCACCGGTTCTTTCGCGGCGGTTTTCCAGCCGCGCTTCTTCCAGTTGTCCATCCACTCGTTGATGCCTTTCATCACATACTGCGAGTCGGTGACCAGCAGCACGTCGCAGGAACGCTTGAGTTCTTCCAGGCCGCGGATCGCGCCCATCAGCTCCATGCGGTTGTTGGTGGTGTTGGCTTCGCCGCCCCACAGTTCTTTTTCAATGCCCTTGCACACCAGCAAAGCGCCCCAGCCGCCAGGACCAGGATTGCCTTTGCAGGCGCCGTCGGTGAAGAGTTCTACGCTATCGCTCATGCCAATCTATCCAGAAAATGCGGTGGCTCGCCGATCGGTGATCGACGATGCCCGAGGCCAGGGCAAGCCCGGCCGGGAAAATAAAAAGTGTATTACGGATCGATGCGGCGACGATTGACCTTGGCCATCGGCAATGGAATCAGCTTGCCCATCGGTTCGCGCCGCTCCTGACGGACGGGCCGCAGGCCCACCACGATCTTGCGCGCAACCAATAAATAGAAGCCGCCACCCGAGAGTTGCCAGTCACCGGCCTTGCGCTCCCAACCGGCCAGACGAGCCTGCCAGGCGGGTGACGCAAGCGGCGGACGATAGCACCCGAAGCGGCGTTTCTCCAGCGCGAAACCCAGCAGGTTCAGCCAGTCACCGACCCGCGACGGGGAGATGCAGCGAGCCTTGCGCAAGGCGTCGTGAGCAAAAACGTGACGCAAACCCCAGGTGCTCCAGGGGTTGATCCCGACGATCAGCAGATGCCCGCCTGGCCGCACGCTGCTCGCCGCTTCGCGCAGCAGACCGTGGGGCGACAGGCAGAAATCCAGCCCATGCTGCAACACCACCACATCGGCGGCATGCTCGCTCAAAGGCCACGCCTGCTCTTCGCAGACGATCTCGACGCCCGGCAACGGCGCGCCGAGCCGCACATTGCGCTGGACTTGCGGCGCCGACGGCGGCGTCTGGGCCGACGGGCCGTAATGCACCAGGTAGCCACCGAAGAACCGTCCCAACTCGTCTTCGAGCATGCGACGTTCTTCGTCCAGCAGAAATTGCCCGATGGGGCCAGACAGCCATTCACGGGCCGCGCTGATCAATGTCAGCCATTCAGGATCAGCCTGAGCGAACGCTTTATCGGTCATTGCATTCTCCAACGCGCCAGGAAGTTCTAAGATGCGCCATTGTTTTCTGCTTGGCGAATCCGACGATGATACAGATCAGTGCCCTGCCCGCCTTCACCGACAACTACATCTGGTTATTACAAGACCACCGCACCCAGCGCTGCGCCGTGGTCGATCCGGGCGATGCCGCGCCAGTGCAGGCCTGGCTCGCAGCGCATCCGGGTTGGATGTTGAGTGATATTTTGATCACTCACCATCATCATGACCACGTCGGCGGCGTCGAGCAGCTGAAAAAAGCGACAGACGCGACAGTCTACGGTCCGGCCAGCGAAACCATCCCGCTGCGGGACGTGGCCCTCAAGGACAACGACCGCGTCAGCGTGCTGGGCTGTGACTTCGATGTCTTTGCCGTCCCCGGCCACACCCTGGGGCATATCGCCTATTACCATCACGGTTTGCTGTTCTGCGGTGACACCCTGTTCGCTGCCGGTTGCGGACGCTTGTTCGAAGGCACGCCGGAGCAAATGCATACCTCACTGACCCGCCTCGCCGCGCTGCCTGAAGATACGCTGATCTACTGCACTCACGAGTACACCCTGAGCAACCTGAAGTTTGCCGCAGCGGTCGAACCAGGCAATCCGGACACCGCCGCACGTCTGGAAAAAGTCACCGCACAACGTGAAGCAGGGATCATGACGCTGCCCTCTACTCTGGCGCTTGAAAAGCTTACCAACCCGTTTTTGCGTGTCGACGAAACATCCGTTAAAGAAAAAATGGACGAACGGAATGGAACCCAAAACCGGGCTCCGAGTGCGGTTTTTGCTGCCCTACGTGCCTGGAAAGATAAGTTCTAAGTGGCCATCACGCTGGTACAAAAATTCTGAATGGTTGACCGCAGGGGGTACGCTTTCTAGAATCGCCCGACATTTTTGCCCGGAACTTACTTCCAGCCAATGTCGTCATCTATTCGTAAAGCCATCAATTCAGACGCATTGACCCGCTTGGCTCAAGCCATTGCGGTGGCTGTGTCCGCCACTCTGGCGGGCTGTTCCAGCCATGTGCCGCAGACCGACGCGGCACACACTCCGAACATCGCCGCCCGGGCCAAGCAGAAACCTATCTGGCTCAGCGAAAAACCGACGCCGCAAATTCCACAAGATGTCTGGGAGCGCATGCGCCAGGGCTTCCAGTTGCAGGACAACGTGGGCGTCAACCCGCGCATCGAGCAACAGCGCCTGTGGTTCGCCAGCAACCCGTCCTTCCTCGAAAACGCCGGCGAACGCGGCAGCCTCTACATTCACTACATCGTCGAACGCCTTGAAGAACGCAACATGCCGCTGGAACTGGCGTTGCTGCCAGTGATTGAAAGCGCCTACAACCCGATGGCCTATTCCCGGGCCGACGCGGTTGGCTTGTGGCAATTCATCCCTTCCACCGGGCGTTACTTCAACCTGCGTCAAACCCGTTTCTATGATGGCCGTCGCGATATCACCGCCTCGACCACCGCGGCCATGGATTACCTGACCCGCCTGCACGACATGTTCAACGGCGACTGGCTGCTGGCCCTGGCGGCCTACAACGCCGGCGAAGGCACTGTAAGCCGGGCCATCGAGCGTAACGAAAAGCTCGGTTTGCCGACCGATTACTGGAACCTGCCGCTACCGGCCGAAACCCAGGCCTACGTGCCGAAGCTGCTGGCCTTGTCGCAAGTGGTGCTGGCACCTGAAGCCTACGGCGTGAACCTGAACCCGATCGCTAACGAACCGTACTTCCAGGTCGTCGAAATCAACCAGCGCATGGACCTGTCCAAGGTCGCCGCGGTGGCTAACATCGACGAAGACGAACTGTTCCAGCTCAACCCGGCCTTCAAGCAGCGCACCACTATCGACGGTCCACAGCATTTGCTGGTGCCAACGTCCAAGGCGCAGCTGCTGACTGCCAGTCTGTCGACCATGCGCCCTGAAGAGTTGATCAGCAAGAAGCCGCTCAAGCCGGTATTCGAAGGCTCGGACGACTCCGAAATTGCCAGTCTCAAACGCGCTTATCGCGTTAAACGCGGCGACAACCTCGGCACCATTGCCAAGGCCAACAAAGTCGACATCAAGGACCTGCAGCGCTGGAACAAGCTGACCGGCAAGAACCTCAAGGTCGGCCAGACACTGGTCATGCAGGACACGGCCAAGCGCTCTTCCGGACGCGTCAACACTGTCGTAGCCGCGAACAGCAAAGCAAACAGCAAAGCTGACAAACAGAAGCCGCAGACCCAATACAAGGTCCAGCAAGGCGACTCGCTGTACATGGTTGCCAAGCGTTTCAACGTTGAAATGCAACACCTCAAGCGCTGGAACCCGCGTGTCGGCCAGGCGCTGAAGCCTGGTCAGATGCTGACGGTGGCTTCCCCACGCTAAAATGAGCCCCCGATTTCAGGGGCTTTTTTTTTGAGATGTAATGACGAACGCTTTTGTGGCGAGGGAGCTTGCTCCCGCTCGGTTGCGCAGCAACCGCTGAATCTGCAACACGCTGTGTCATCAATCACCGCATACCCGTTTTGGGGCCACTTCGCGACCCAGCGGGAGCAAGCTCCCTCGCCACAGGTTCGCGTGTGCAGGCCAATCCATCAACAATTAACCCTGCATTAAGTCCCGTCTTTTTCCTGTCGATACAAGCTGTTACTGTACGGGCCACAAAGCCCAAGCCGCCTGGATCGGATCCCTGACTTGAAGCGTCCCCTCCTCCTGCTCCTGATCAGCCTGGCCTTGAGCTCCCCCGCAAGCGCGACGATCAGCGAAAGCCATGGTTATGCGCAGTTCGGCACGCTCAAGTACCCGGCCAGATTTACCCACTTCGACTGGGTCAACCCGCAAGCGCCCAAGGGCGGTACGTTGCGGGTGATGGCGTTTGGCACCTTCGATACACTCAATCCCTACACCTTCAAGGGTTCAAGCCCGGTTTCCACGCCGAATTTCCTGCAATACGGCATCAACGAGCTCAACGAACCGCTGATGGTCGGCACCGGCCAGTACGCGCCGTCCGGCGATGAACCGACCTCCAGCTATGGCCTGATCGCCCAATCGGTGGAATACAGCGAAGACCGCAGCTGGGTGGTGTTCAATCTGCGCCCCGAAGCGCGTTTCCACGACGGCACACCGATTACCGCCTATGACGTGGCGTTCTCCTACCGCTTGCTGCTCAAGGAAGGCCATCCGCAATACCGCACCAACCTTCAGGAAGTGTCGCGGGTCGACATCCTTAATCCGCAGCGCATTCGTTTCGTCTTCAAGCGCGCCGGCAATCCGTTGCTGATCCTGCGCCTGGGCGAATTGCCGGTGCTGCCCCAGCATTACTGGAAAGGTCGTGACTTCAAGGCCACCACCTTCGAACCGCCACTGGGCAGCGGACCGTATCGCATTACGTCGGTAGAGCCTGGGCGGAGGATCATTTTCGAACGGGTCAAGGATTACTGGGGCAAGGACCTGCCGGTCAATCGCGGCAAATACAACTTCGATCGCATGGAAGTCGAGTTCTACCGCGACAGTGACGTCGCGTTCGAAGCCTTCAAGGCCGACGAATTCGACATCTACATCGAGCATCAGGCGAAGAACTGGGACAACGGCTACAGCTTCCCGGCGGTACGGCGCGGCGATGTCATCAAGGCACAAATCCCGCATCAGATCCCGACCCAGAGCCAGGGTCTGTTCATGAATTCCCGGCGCCCGGCCTTCTCCGAAACCAAAGTCCGTGAAGCGCTGGGCCTGATGTTCGACTTCGAGTGGACCAACCGCACCCTGTTCAGCGGCGCTTACAAGCGCGCCATGAGTTACTACCCCAACAGCGAGTTCTCCGCGACAGGCCTTCCGGTCGGCCATGAATGGCTGATGCTCACGCCGTATCGCGAGCAGTTGCCCGCCAAGCTGTTCACCGAGCCGTTCAGCCTGCCGCAGACCCAAGGGCGCGGGATCCCCCGGGAAACCATGCGCAAAGCCCTGAGCCTGCTTGCCGAGGCCGGCTGGAAGCTCAGCGGCCAGCATGTTCAGAACGCCGCTGGCCAACCGTTGCGTTTGGAGATCCTGCTGGTCAACCCGAACCTGGAGCGCATCCTTCAGCCTTACGTCGAGAACCTCGCCAGCATCGGCATCGACGCCCGGTTGCGTACGGTCGATCGCGCCCAGTACAAACAACGCCTCGATCAGTTCGATTTCGACATGATCCTGATGACCCTCAACCAGACGCTCAGTCCGGGCCTGGAACAATGGCAGTACTTCCATTCCAGCCAGGTCGGGGTCAAGGGCAGCAAAAACTACGCCGGAATCGCCAATCCGGTGGTCGACCATTTACTCGAACAATTGCTCGCCGCCCAGACCCGCGATGAACAGGTCGCCGCCGGCAAGGCCCTGGACCGGGTGCTGCTGTGGCAGCACTACATCATTCCCAACTGGTACCTCAATTATCACCGCCTGGCCTACCGCAACCGGTTCGCCTTCGTCACCACGCCGCCCTACACGTTGGGCCTGAGCGCTTGGTGGCTGAAATCTTCGGAGAAAGATCGATGAAACCCGTACGCACCCTGCTCCTGCAGGCCAGCGGTCTGTTGTTCGCCGGGCTGGCCTGTGCCGCCCCGCAACATGCCCTGACCCTGTACAACGAGCCGCCGAAATACCCGGCCGATTTCAAACATTTCGATTACGTGAACCCCGACGCGCCCAAGGGCGGGATCTTCCGTCAGGCCGGATTCGGCGGCTTTGACAGCCTCAATCCCTTCATCAACAAGGGTGTCGCGGCCGACGACATCAGCATGATCTACGACACCCTGGCCAAACAGGGCCTGGATGAACCGTTCACCGAGTACGGCCTGGTCGCCGGCAAGATTGAAAAAGCCCCGGACAACAGCTGGGTGCGTTTCTACCTGCGCCCCGAAGCGCGCTTCCACGACGGGCATCCGATGCGCGCCGAGGACGTGGTGTTCAGCTTTCAGACTCTGATCAAGGACGGCGCGCCGCTGTACCGCGGTTACTACAGCGATGTCGAGGAAGTGGTCGCTGAAGATCCGCTGACGGTGCTGTTCAAGTTCAAACACAACAACAACCGTGAACTGCCACTGATCCTCGGCCAGTTGCCGGTGCTGCCCAAGCATTGGTGGGCGACTCGCGATTTCACCAAGGGCAACCTGGAAATGCCGTTGGGCAGCGGCCCGTACAAGGTCAGCGAAGTCAAGGCCGGACGTTCGGTGCGTTATGAGCGGGTCAAGGATTACTGGGCCAAGGACCTGCCGGCGAACCGCGGGTTCTACAACTTCGACGTGATGACCACCGACTACTACCGCGACAACACCGTGGCCCTGGAAGCACTCAAGGCCGGGCAGTTCGATTACTGGCTCGAAATGGCAGCCAAGAACTGGGCCAACGCCTACAACATTCCGGCCGTCACCGAGGGCCGGTTGATCAAGGAACAGATCCCCAACGGCAACCCCACCGGCATGCAAGGCTTTGTATTCAACCTGCGCCGCCCGGTGTTTCACGACGTACGCGTGCGCCAGGCCCTGACCCTGTTGCTGGACTTCGAATGGACCAACAAGCAACTGTTCAACGGCGCCTACGCGCGCACCCGCAGTTATTTCGAGAATTCGGAAATGGCGGCCAGCGGCCTGCCGGACGCCGATCAATTGGCGATCCTCGACCCGTTCCGCGGCAAGATTCCCGAGCAGGTGTTCAGCGAGGCGTTCCAGAACCCGCTGACCGACGCCAGCGGCATGATCCGCACCCAGCAGCGCAAAGCCTATCAACTGCTGCAAGAGGCGGGCTGGCGGATCGTCGATGACAAGATGGTCGACGCCAATGGCAAACCGGTGACCATCGAGTTCCTGTTGGCCCAGACCGAATTCGAGCGGGTGCTGCTGCCGTTCAAGCGCAACCTGAGCGATCTGGGGATTGACCTGGTGATCCGCCGGGTCGACGTCTCGCAGTACATCAACCGCGTGCGCTCACGGGACTTCGACATGATCGTCGGCAGCTTCCCGCAGTCCAATTCACCGGGCAATGAACAGCGTGAATTCTGGATGTCTGACGCCGCCGACAAACCCGGCAGCCGCAATTCCATGGGCCTGAAAGACCCGGTGGTGGACCAGTTGGTCGAGCAACTGATCAACGCCGATTCGCGCAAAAGCCTGGTGGCCCATGCACGCGCGCTGGACCGCGTGCTGCAATGGGGCTATTACGTGATCCCCAACTGGCACATCAAGACCTGGCGCGTGGCGTATTGGAACCACATCGGTCATCCGAAAATCTCCCCCAAGTACGACATCGGCATTAACACCTGGTGGGTCAAGCCCGATGCCAAACCAGCGGTAGAAGTCGAAACCAAACTGCAAGCCGACCCTGCGGGCACGGAGTAATCAGATGCTGGCGTATATTTTTCGGCGACTGCTGCTGATCATCCCGACCTTGCTCGGCATTTTGCTGATCAACTTTTTGATCATCCAGGCCGCCCCCGGCGGGCCGGTGGAGCAGATGATCGCCAAGCTCGAAGGTTTCGAAGGTGCCACCAGCCGCATCGCCGGCGGCGGTGCCGAAGTCTCGGTGGCGGGCTCCGCCTATCGCGGCGCCCAGGGCCTGGACCCGGCGCTGGTCAAGGAAATCGAGCACATGTACGGCTTCGATAAATCGGCGCCGGAACGCTTGTGGATCATGATCAAGAACTACGCCACGCTTGATTTTGGCGACAGCTTCTTCCGCGACGCCAAGGTCATCGACCTGATCAAGGAAAAGATGCCGGTGTCGATCTCGCTCGGGCTGTGGAGCACGCTGATCATGTATCTGGTGTCTATCCCGCTGGGGATCGCCAAGGCGACGCGACACGGCAGCCACTTCGACGTCTGGACCAGTTCGGCAATCATCGTCGGCTACGCGATCCCGGCGTTCCTGTTCGCCATCCTGCTAATTGTGGTGTTCGCCGGCGGCAGCTATTTCGACTGGTTCCCGCTTAGGGGGCTGACCTCCAACAACTTCGATGAGTTGAGCATGGGCGGCAAAATTCTCGATTACTTCTGGCACCTGGCACTGCCGGTGACGGCGCTGGTGATCGGCAACTTCGCGACCATGACGTTGCTGACCAAGAACAGCTTCCTCGACGAAATCAACAAGCAGTACGTGGTCACCGCCAAGGCCAAGGGCCTGACCAACCACCGCGTGCTCTACGGCCATGTGTTCCGCAACGCCATGCTGCTGGTGATCGCCGGGTTCCCGTCGGCGTTTATCGGCATCTTCTTCACTGGCTCGTTGCTGGTAGAGGTGATCTTCTCCCTCGACGGCCTCGGGCTGATGAGTTTTGAGGCGGCGATCAACCGCGATTACCCAGTGGTTTTTGGCACGTTGTTCATCTTCACCCTGTTGGGATTGGTGGTGAAACTCATCGGCGACCTCACGTACACCTTTGTCGATCCGCGCATCGACTTCGAAAGCCGGGAGCATTGAGATGAACCTGTCCCCTCTCAATCGCCGACGTTTCGAACTGTTCAAGGCCAACAAGCGTGGCTGGTGGTCGCTGTGGCTGTTTCTACTGCTGTTTGGGCTGAGCCTCGGCGCCGAGCTGATCGCCAACGACAAGCCGCTGGTGGTGCACTACGACAACGGCTGGTACTTTCCGGCGCTCAAGCGTTACCCGGAAACCACCTTCGGCGGCGAATTCCCGCTGGAAGCCAACTACAAGAGCCCGTACATCCGCGAATTGCTCAAGGCCAAAGACGCCTGGGTGCTCTGGGCGCCAATCCCCTACAGTTACCAGAGCATCAACTACGACCTGAAAGTCCCGGCCCCGGCGCCGCCCTCCATCGACAACCTGCTGGGCACTGACGATCAGGGTCGCGACGTGTTGGCCCGGGTGATTTATGGCTTCCGGATTTCGGTGCTGTTTGCCCTGACCCTGACCATTCTCAGCTCGATCATCGGCGTGATTGCCGGGGCCTTGCAGGGTTTTTACGGCGGCTGGGTGGATTTGGCCGGACAGCGCTTTCTGGAGATCTGGTCCGGGCTGCCGGTGCTGTATCTACTGATCATTCTCGCCAGTTTCGTCCAGCCGAATTTTTGGTGGCTGCTGGGGATCATGTTGCTGTTCTCGTGGATGAGCCTGGTGGACGTGGTCCGTGCCGAGTTCCTGCGTGGGCGCAACCTGGAATATGTACGCGCCGCGCGGGCGTTGGGGATGCAAAACGGAGCGATCATGTTCCGCCACATCCTGCCCAACGCCATGGTCTCGACCATGACCTTCATGCCGTTCATCCTGACCGGCGCCATCGGCACCTTGACCGCCCTGGATTTCCTCGGCTTCGGTTTGCCGCCGGGCGCGCCGTCGCTGGGTGAACTGGTGGCCCAGGGCAAATCCAACCTGCAAGCGCCGTGGCTCGGTATGAGCGCGTTTGCCGTGCTGGCGTTGATGTTGAGTTTGCTGGTGTTCATCGGCGAGTCCGCTCGCGATGCCTTCGACCCGAGGAAGTGAAATGAATCAGGACAATCTGATCGAAGTGCGCGACCTCGCCGTCGAATTTGTCGTCGGCGAGCGCGTTCAGCGGGTGGTCGAAGGCGTGAGCTTCGATATCAAGCGCGGGGAAACCCTGGCGCTGGTGGGTGAAAGTGGCTCCGGCAAATCGGTGACCGCCCACTCGATCCTGCGGCTGCTGCCCTACCCGCTCGCCCGGCATCCGTCCGGGACCATCGAGTACTCCGGGCAAAACCTGCTGAGCCTGAAAGAGAAAACCATCCGCCACATCCGCGGCAACCGGATCGCGATGATCTTCCAGGAGCCGATGACCTCGCTCAATCCGCTGCACTCGATCGAGAAGCAGATCAACGAGGTGTTGAGCACCCACAAAGGCCTGATCGGCAAAGTCGCGACCAAGCGCACCCTGGAGCTGCTGGAAATGGTCGGTATCCCGGAGCCCGAGAAACGCCTCAAGGCCCTGCCCCACGAATTGTCTGGCGGCCAGCGGCAGCGGGTGATGATTGCCATGGCCCTGGCCAACGAGCCGGAACTGCTGATCGCCGACGAACCGACCACCGCGCTGGACGTAACCGTCCAGCTGAAAATCCTCGAATTGCTCAAGGAATTACAGGCCCGATTGGGCATGGCGCTGCTACTGATCAGTCACGATTTGAACCTTGTGCGAAGAATTGCGCATCGCGTATGTGTCATGCAGCGCGGTTGCATCGTCGAACAGGCATCGTGCGAAGAGTTGTTCCGCGCACCGCAGCATCCGTACACTCGGGAACTGCTGGCAGCGGAGCCCAGCGGCAAGCCGGCGACCAATGTAATCGGCCCGCCGTTGCTGCAGGTCGAGGACCTGAAAGTCTGGTTCCCGATCAAGAAAGGCTTTCTGAAAAAGACCGTCGACCACATCAAAGCGGTGGACGGAATCAATTTCAGCCTGCCTCAGGGCCAGACCCTGGGGATTGTGGGAGAAAGCGGTTCGGGCAAGTCGACACTGGGTTTGGCGATTTTGCGGCTGATCGGCAGCAAAGGCGCCATCCGTTTTGAAGGCAAGCAGCTAGACTGCCTGACGCAGCAACAGGTTCGACCGTTGCGACGGCAGATGCAGGTGGTGTTTCAGGACCCGTTCGGCAGCCTGAGCCCACGGATGTGCGTGAGCCAGATCGTCGGCGAAGGCCTGCGGATCCACAAGATGGGCACCGAGGCGGAACAGGAGCTGGCGATTATTGCGGCACTCAAGGAGGTAGGTCTGGATCCGGAAACCCGGCACCGCTACCCCCACGAATTTTCCGGTGGGCAACGGCAGAGAATCGCCATTGCCCGAGCATTAGTGCTAAAACCGGCGTTGATTCTGCTGGACGAGCCGACATCGGCCCTCGACCGGACAGTGCAACGCCAAGTGGTGGAGCTTTTGCGTTCACTGCAAACCAAGTACAACTTGACGTATCTGTTTATCAGCCATGACCTGGCTGTCGTCAAAGCGCTGAGCCACCAGCTGATGGTGGTCAAGCAAGGCCAAGTGGTCGAACAGGGAGACGCGCAAAGTATTTTTGCGGCCCCCAAACATCCGTATACACAGCAGTTGCTGGAAGCCGCTTTCCTGGCCCCAGCCACTGCGCAATAACCTGAAAGAGAGGAGCAACACATGGGTTTTCTCGCCGGTAAGCGCGTACTGATCGTCGGTGTCGCCAGCAAGCTGTCCATCGCATCCGGCATCGCTGCCGCCATGCATCGCGAGGGCGCTGAGCTTGCCTTCACTTATCAGAACGACAAACTCAAGGGCCGTGTCGAAGAGTTCGCACAAAGCTGGGGTTCCAACCCTGACCTGTGCTTCCCGTGCGACGTGGCCAGCGATGAAGAAATCGCCAAGGTTTTCGTTGAGCTGGGCAAGAAGTGGGACGGCCTGGATTGTATCGTGCACTCCGTCGGCTTCGCCCCGGGCGACCAACTGGATGGCGACTTCACCGAAGCCACCACCCGTGAAGGTTTCCGCATCGCTCACGACATCAGCGCCTACAGCTTCGTGGCCCTGGCCAAAGCCGGCCGCGAAATGATGAAAGGCCGCAATGGCAGCCTGCTGACCCTGTCGTACCTGGGCGCCGAGCGCACCATGCCGAACTACAACGTGATGGGCATGGCCAAGGCTTCCCTGGAAGCTGGCGTTCGTTACCTGGCCGGCTCCCTGGGCCCGGACGGCACCCGCGTCAACTGCGTATCGGCTGGCCCGATCCGCACCCTCGCCGCTTCCGGCATCAAGAACTTCCGCAAGATGCTGGCCGCCAACGAAGCGCAAACCCCGCTGCGTCGTAACGTCACCATCGACGAAGTCGGCAACGCCGGCGCCTTCCTGTGCTCGGACCTGGCGTCCGGCATCAGTGGCGAAATCATGTACGTGGACGGTGGCTTCAACACCACGGCCATGGGCAGCCTCGAAGAGTAATTTTCGGCTAGCCAACTAAAAACCCGCCTCTTGAGGCGGGTTTTTTTATGCCTGCGATTTGAGGCCTGATGCAATCCCCTGTGGGAGCGGGCTTGCTCGCGAATGCGATTGATCATTCAACATTGATGTTGTCTGACGCGACGCCTTCGCGAGCAAGCCCGCTCCCACAGGGGATTTGTGATTAACCATCGACTTGTGTCAGACAGCTGGAAAATAGCTGCTGGATCGGCTGTGTGCGCTGACTATAGCGCTGCAACAGGACGATCTCCCGGTAGAACGTCAACTCCCCCAACGGGATGATCCGAACCTTCGCCCCATGCTCAAGCCAGAGCCCCGCCTCGGGAAGCAGCGACACTCCCAACCCGCATTCAACCATCTTCACGATGGCTTCCAGCTCATCCAGTTCCAAAGCCACCTGCACATCAATCTGTTGCTCACGCAAAAACCGCGTCACCAATCTTCCGCCAAACGAATTGCGGTCGTAGCGCACGTGCGGATGGCTCGCGAGGATCTGCAACGGCTCATCGCCTTCAAGGTCCGCTGGCACGATCAATACAAACGGTTCCTTGCGGATGACCTGCGCTGACAGTTCTTTGGGCAACTCGAACGGCGGCTTGATCAGGATCGCCAGATCCACCTCACCGGTGTCCACCTGGCTCAACAGGTTCAGCGACACGCCCGGCACCAGCTTCGGCTCGAGCAACGGCGCCTGTTGTCTCAGTCGCAGCAATGCCTGGGGCAGCAGGCCGGTCTGGGCCGTGGCCACCGCGCCTATTTTCAACTCGCCGCGATATTCGCTGACATCATCGCTGACCGCCATGCGGCTGAAGGTCTCCAGCATTTCCCTGGCCATCGGCAACGCCCGCTGGCCTGCCGCATTGAGCAGCGCCTGACGCCCGGTGCGGTCGAACAAACGAATGCCCAGGGCCTGTTCCAGATTACGAATCTGCGAGCTGACGGCCGACTGGGTCAGGCCGATGTGCATCCCGGCCGCGGCAAAAGTACCGTAGCGCGTCACGGCAATGAAGGTTTTCAGTTCCCGCAGCATGGCGTTCTCGATTGATCGAAATAATTTGAGCTCGACGCAAAAATTATCGTCTTTTAATCAAAAAGCACAGGGCTAAACTCAATCTGAATCCAGACAGCCGAGGCACATCCAATGCAACTCTCTCCTTTTCACTTGGCCATCCCGGTCTACGACCTGACTGCCGCGCGCAATTTTTATGGCCAAGTGTTCGGCCTGGAAGAAGGTCGCTCAAGCGATCATTGGGTCGATTTCAATTTTTTCGGCCATCAGCTGGTCATTCACCTGGCGCCAAAAAACGCCTCTCAAGAAGCCGCGCACACCAATGCTGTCGACGGTCATGACGTGCCGGTGCCGCATTTTGGCGTGGTGTTGGGGATGAACGAATGGGAGGCTCTGGCCGAGCGGTTGAAAGCCCTCGACACCCGATTCGTGATCGAACCGGGCATTCGCTTTCAGGGCTTGGTCGGTGAGCAAGCAACGATGTTTCTCTTCGATCCCTGCGGTAACGCGCTTGAGTTCAAGGCATTCAAGGATGTGGCTCAGTTGTTTGCCAAGTGAACGCATCGGCCTGTGCCATCAGCTCCTCGATCGAGCCGGGAAGCTGAGGGTTGCACTCGAGCTGTCCGATGCTGAAGTGGATGTCATAACCGCGATGCACCATGGCATTGCGCTCTTCGAGTATTTCTTCAAGTCGCGCCCTGATCGCGGGAATCTCCACAACGCTTGAGCCAGTCAGCAACGCGACGAATTTGTCGCTGCCCAACCGGCCGATCACATCGCTCTCGCGAAAGGCTATTCGCAGCACATCAGCAAAGGTTTTCAGGGCTTTGTCGCCCTCGGCACGACCATAGAGATAATTGATGTGTTTGAAGTCATCAATATTGAAAAGCAGCAGCGTCGCTGGCTTTTTCAGCTGGTGGCAGACATCCAGCCCTTGTTGGGCCAGCGCTGTAAAACCGTGTGTGTTGGAGAGCAGCGTCAACTCGTCCATGCTCGCCATCTGCACGCCCATCAACTCCTCCTCGGCCTTGCGGGCCAGGTCACGCAGCAGCTCGCGCTCCTGCAGTGGCGTGCGCAACGGGTCGGCGCATGCGCCTGGTTTTACCGGTTTGCCTGGGATCAGCATTACTCACTCCATTGGCGGGTATATTTCTTAGAGTCGTCCATACCCGGTTTGACTCCCTGTTAACGGACCGCCGGTCAACTGCCCACGACCGGACATGGCCCTCCCGCGTCTGCCCAGCGTTTGAACTGGGTGACGAAAATATCGTGCGGCACCGGGACCGGCGCCCTTCCCTGACCTGGGTTCCAGCCCCAAAGCACCAGTTTGTCGTCGCTGACATGCTTGATCAGCGCGGCGAAATCGCGGTCGCCATTGCTGGAACGATCCTTGATCATTGCGCACAACTGGTCGGCCGGCAGACCGATCCAGGCCATTTTGTGCGCGGCGGGCGGCAGGCTCCAGTGCGGCGCCCCCGGCGGTGCGTGAGTGCCGTAACTGGCCGGTGGATTACGCTCGGCGTGGCAGGTAGCGCAAGGCAAACCCGCCGCGCCCTTGCCGTCCATGCCCCGCACGACATTCATTGCGTGAGGAATTCCGGCGTCGAACTGCAACGGCGAATCGCCGGGGATATGGCAGTTCTGGCAGCGCGGGCTCTGGAAGACCTTTTGCACAGTATCGAACGCCTTGATCGCTTCCTTATCGTCAGCGAACAGGTCCTCGGCGTAGCCGATCAGGCCGATCAACACCACCGCGCCAAGAATCAAATGTCGTTTCATCTCACACCCCCGACAGTTGCAGCGGCAGTTCCCGCAAGCGCTGGCCGGTCAGGGCGAACACCGCGTTGGCCACTGCCGGCGCCGTGGGCGGCACACCGGCCTCGCCGATGCCGCCGGGTTTGTCGCTGCTGGGCACGATATGCACTTCCACCACCGGCATTTCGTTGAGCCGCAGCACTTGATAGTCATGGTAATTGGACTGCACCACCTGCCCGTTCTTGAAGGTCAGTTTGCTGTGCAAGGTAAACCCGAGGCCGAAGGTGATGGCCGATTCCATTTGCGCCGCGATGCTCATCGGGTTGACCGCAATGCCGCAATCCACCGCGCACACCACACGATGCACGCGGATTGCCAGGTTGTCCTGAGACACTTCGGCCACCTGGGCAACATAACTGCCGAAAGACTCATGCACCGCAACGCCCAACGCATGGCCGTCCGGCAGTGGCGCCTTCCAGTTGGCTTTCTCGACGGCCAGGTTCAGCACGCCAAGATGCCGTGGATGGTCCTTGAGCAAGGTTCGTCGGTACTCGACCGGATCCTTGCCGGCCGCCTCTGCCAGTTCGTCGATCAGCGACTCCATCACGAACGCGGTGTGGGTGTGCCCCACCGAACGCAGCCAGAGCACGCGGATGCCGGTTTGCGGCGAATGCAGATCAACCTGGTGATTCGCCAACCCCTCAAGGTAAGGACTGTCGGCGACCCCTTCGACAGACGTCTTGTCGATGCCATTATTGACCATGGTCGCCTCGAATGACGTGCCCGCCATGATCGACTGCCCGACCATGACATGCTTCCAGGCAATCGGCAGGCCGCCTGCATCGAGGCCAATGCGGGCCTGATGGAGGAACGCCGAGCGGTAGTACCCGCCGCGAATGTCGTCCTCCCGGGACCAGACGGTTTTCACCGGTGCGCCCGCTGCCTTGGCGACTTCCACGGCTTCTGCGACAAAGTCCGAGGTCGGATTGGCGCGGCGGCCGAAACCACCGCCGAGAAACTCGGTATGAATCTCCACCTGTTCAGGTTTGAGCCCGGTGATTTTACCGGCGACCATTTGATCCAGCGTCTGGAACTGGGTGCCGGTCCAGATTTCGCATTTGTCCTGGGTGATTTTCACTGTGCAGTTGAGCGGTTCCATCGGCGCGTGAGCCAGGTACGGCACGCTGTACTCGACATCGATGGTCTTCGCCGCTTTCCCCAGACCCGCCGCGACATCACCGGACTGACTGGCCGAGGCGCCAGGGGTGGCGGCGAGTTTGCGGAAGCTTTCCAGCAGCTTCTGACTGTCGAGCCCGGTGTTCGGCCCCAGGTCCCAATCGACCTTCAGTGCATCGCGCCCCAGCTTCGCCGCCCAGTAATGGTCGGCAATCACCGCCACCCCGGTGGGCACCTGCACCACTTTGTGCACGCCCGGAATCGCCAGCGCTTCGGCGCCTTCGAAGGATTTGACGCTGCCACCGAACACCGGCGAACGCGCGACCATGGCGGTCATCAGGCCGTCGAACTGCACGTCCATGCCGAACTTGGCGCGGCCGGTGATTTTCTCCGGTGTGTCCAGGCGCTTGGTCGGTTTGCCGATGATTTTCCAGTCCTTGGACTCCTTGAGCTTGATCGACGCCGGATCCGGTACCGGCAGCTTGCCGGCGTCATCGGCCAGTTCGCCGTAGGTGGCGCGTTGGTCGCCGGCAATCACTACACCCGATTCGGTGCGAATCCCGGAGGGCGCGACGTTGAAGCGTTTAGCCGCCGCGTCGATCAACATCAATCGCGCCGCTGCACCGGCCTGCCGGTAACGGTCGAATTCCATCCAGGTCGAGGTCGAACCACCGGTAATTTGCATCCCGCCAAACCCGGCCAGGCCATACTCGGCGGCCGAAGCGGGTGCATGTTCGACACGGATCTTCGACCAGTCGGCGTCCAGTTCTTCGGCGATCAACATGGTCAGGCCGGTCCAGATGCCCTGGCCCATCTCCGAATGGCCGAGCAGCATGGTGACGCTATTGTCATTGCCGATCCGCAAAAACGCATTGGGCGCGAAAACATTGCCTTGATTCTCGGCACCCATGGCAAAGCGATGACCACCGGGGATGACAAACGCCACCACCAGACCACCGCCCAGCACCGCGCTGCCCTTGAGGAAACCGCGGCGTGACAGAGGATTGAGGCTGTTCATTGTTCAGACTCCCGTCAACGTGGCATCAGCCGATCTCGGCGGCGCGTTTGACCGCTGCACGGATCCGTGGGTAGGTGCCGCAGCGGCAGATGTTGCCGGACAGCGCCTGGTCGATGTCGCTGTCGGTGGGCTTGGGAATTTTCGCCAGCAACGCAGCGGCCGACATGATCTGCCCGGACTGGCAGTAACCGCACTGCACCACATCGAGTTCGGCCCAGGCTTGCTGCACCGGGTGCGAACCGTCGGTAAACAGGCCTTCGATGGTGAGGATTTTTTGCCCGTGGGCCACCGCTGTGGCGGGCGTGATGCAGGAACGCAGCGGCGCGCCATCGACGTGCACGGTACAGGCGCCGCACTGGGCGATGCCGCAACCGAATTTGGTGCCGGTCAGGTGCGCGACATCGCGCAGGACCCACAGCAGCGGCATGTCTGCGGGGACATCCAGCGCCTGGTCCTTGCCATTGATGTTGAGGGTCAGCATTGCGAATGTCCTCAGACTCACGGTGTTCTGAAGGGGCGTCGCTGTGGCGATTCAGAACCTACGCGCGCCTCGGGTTATCCCTTCAGCTAAGCGCAAATTACCGGGCGAGACAGGTTCATCGACCACCGGTCACACGATAAAGACTGAAGTAACCCGCCCTGTGTAGCAGCTGTCGAGCCCGCGAGGCTGCGTCCGGCGACGAAGTCGTCGTAAAACCTGCGAACGCAGTTTTCCTGGCACACCGCAGCGCCTGACTTCACGACGACTTCGTCGCCGAACGCAGCCTCGCGGGCTCGGTAGCTGCTATGTATGGACTCGCCCCCACTTTCAACCTGCTTCTGAACACTGCTACCCGGTCAAGTTGTCGACAAAGGAAACTCTTTCAACTTGTCGATCTACGGTACGGCCAGACGACCGGAGGCTGACTACGCTGAAAGTCCAGCCTGAGTAATCCGTAGAGGAGCTACACCATGCACCGCGTTCAAAAACTCACGCCCTGCCTGTGGTTCGACAATCAGGCCGAGGAGGCCGCGAAGTTCTACTGTGCGATCTTCGATCATTCGAAAATCAGCGCCACCACCCACTACGGCAAGGCCGGTCAGGAGATTCACGGCAGGCCCGATGGCTCGGTGATGACGGTCAGTTTCGAACTGGACGGGCAGAGTTTTACCGGCCTCAACGGCGGTCCCATTTTCAAGTTCAATGAAGCGGTTTCGTTTCAGGTCAATTGCCATACTCAGGAAGAAGTCGACCACTTCTGGGGGCGCCTGTCCGCGGGCGGGCCCGTTGAGGCCCAGCAATGCGGCTGGCTCAAGGACAAATTCGGCGTGTCCTGGCAGATCGTACCGGTGGCCCTGATGGACATGATGAAAGACCCCGACACGGCAAAATCCCAACGCGCCATGACGGCGATGTTGCAGATGAAAAAACTCGACATCGCAGCGCTGCAACGAGCCTTTGCCGGCGAGAGCTAATACACTGCGACGCTGACCTGCCGAGGACGCTGACCATGAAGCCCGCCGTTGCCAAAGACGCTGACAAAGCCCCGCGCTTCTGGCGCGACGACGCCCTGCCCTTCATCGAAGCCCGTTCCATCGCCGACGGCCGCGAGGTCTGCTACACCCGGCATTCCCATGAGCACTTTTCCATCGGTGCGATCACGGCCGGGCGCAGTACCTACCTCCACGAGCAATCGCAATTTCAGGTCAGTGCCGGCACCGTGGTGCTGATGAATCCTGGTGATGTCCACGCCTGCAATCCCATCGATGACCAACCGTGGTCGTACCTGATGCTGTACGTCGAGACACCCTGGCTGACCGATTTGCAGCACCAGCTCGGCTTCAGCCAGGACTTGGCGTTTCGCCGATTTTCCATCACCCACACTCCCAACAGCGAGCTGTTTGCCGGCCTGAAGGGTTTGTACGACGTGCTGGTCGATGCGCAGCAAGACGTGTTGCGTAAGCAAAGCGCAGCCGTGGAGTTTTTCACCGACGTGCAGCAGCGGCTCAATCCGATCGATCAACCGCTGCGAGAACCCAATTTCAAACTGGAACGGGCGGCCGATTACATCCGCGACAACTGCACGCACCTGCTCAAGCTCGAAGACATTTGCGAGGCGGCTCAGCTATCGCCGTCCTACCTGATTCGTGCGTTCAAGCAGCATTACGGCATGACGCCCCACGCCTTTCTGGTCAACCGGCGCATCCAGTTCGCCCGCGATCAACTGCGCAACGGCAAGCTGAGCGCCGATGTCGCGCTCGAAGCAGGGTTTGCCGATCAGGCGCATTTTCAGCGTGCGTTCAAACAACATCTGGCGGCGACACCGGGGCAGTATCGCGGCTAACTCCAACGACGCGATCCCTGTGGCGAGGGGGCTTGCCCCCGTTGGGTCGCGAAGCGGCCCTGATTCTTTTCAGTTACACCGCATCCAAAGGAATTACGACTGCTGCGCAGCCGAGCGGGAGCAAGCTCCCTCGCCACAGGGATCCGCATTGACTGTGCTTAAGGTATCAACAGGTACACCGCGCTCGCCGCCAGCAGCAACGCCATGCTCCGATTGAACAGGCGCATGCCCGCCGGGTTACTCAGATAGCCGCGCAAAAACGTCCCTGCATAGGCCCAGCAGCCGACGGACAGGTAGCAAATCACCAAATACACCGCGGCAAACTGCCAGACAAGCCGCGCCTCGCCATCCGCCACAAAAGCGCCCATGCCGGCCACGCAAGCCAGCCAGGCTTTCGGGTTGAGCCACTGCATGACGGCGCCGTACACCAACGAGGGCGCACGGCCTGACTCCTTCGCATCCAGATGCCCATTGTCGGCGGCCAACTTGAAGGCCATGTACAACAGGAACGCCACACCCGCCCATTGCACCACCTGCGTCAGTGCTGGCCATCGCTGCAACACCTCATGCAGCCCTAATCCCATCAACACCAACAACACAACGAAACCCAGCGTCGCCCCGGCTACATGCCGTTGACTGGCGCGAAAACCAAACTGCGCGCCGGAACTCAGCGCCACGATGTTCACTGGCCCCGGGGTTATCGAGGCCACCAGTGCAAACGCCGCCATCGAGATAATCAGACTCATCACAGACCTTCTTCAATTCAGTTGAACGAGGCCTCAAGGTAAAGAGCGACCTGATGGCTGTATTGAACAAAACACCCCTCAGCTGTACCGCGACCGACGTCCACCACTGTATGGGTCAAGCCACCCCAGGCCTGTGATAAAAATACCGCTCCTGCTTTTGGAGCCCCGTCATGGACCTCGCCACCCTCACCCTGTTTCTACCGGCCTGCTTTGCCTTGAACATGGCGCCCGGGCCGAACAACCTGTTGTCGGTCAGCAACTCGACCCGCTACGGCTATCGCATCGCCTGTGTCGCCGGGATCGGTCGGCTGCTCGCGTTCGCCGGCATGATCGCCCTCGCGTCGGCGGGGCTGGCGGTGGTGCTGCAAACGTCGGAGTTGTTGTTCTACGCGATCAAGATTCTGGGAGCGGCGTATCTGCTCTACCTCGCCTGGCAATTGTGGCGCGCGGATCCCGGGGCGGAAAACGTGGTGGCGGGCGCGCCGGTGGGGATGCTGGCGTTAGCGCGGCAAGAGTTCCTGGTGGCGGCCGGCAATCCGAAAGCGATCCTGATCTTCACCGCGTTCCTGCCCCAGTTCGTCGACTCGACCCAAGCCGTATCGCCGCAATTCGCCGTGTTGGGCGCGTTGTTCCTGGTGCTGGAATGGATCGCCATCGGCGCCTACGCCTACATGGGCCTGCACATGCGCCGCTGGTTCGCCGAACCCCGGGGCAAGCGGCTATTCAATCGTTGCTGCGCGGGATTGTTGTCAGCGGCGGCTTCGGTGTTGCTGATGGCGCGGCGGGCCTGAGGTTATGTATTGACTGGACGCAACGCAGGTTCAAACTGCGTTTCATCCCGTCTCAATACCCAACGAGCCTTGAATGAACCTGAACGTTGTCTACGCCCTTGGCGCTGCCGCTCTTTTTGGCGCGAGTACGCCATTGGCCAAGTTGCTGGGCCTGAACCTTTCGCCGATCCTTTTGGCCGGGTTGTTGTACCTGGGAAGCGGTCTGGGCCTGACGCTCGTCAGGCTGTTGCGCGACCGAGGCTGGCAGCCCAGCGGTCTGAAATCGCCGGAGTGGCCATGGCTGATCGGTGCCATCGCTTTTGGCGGCGTACTCGGGCCAGTGGCGCTGATGTTCGGTTTGACCCTCACCTCCGGCGCCACGGCCTCGCTGATGCTCAACCTCGAATCGGTATTGACCGCCGTGCTGGCCTGGGTGGTCTTCAAGGAAAACGCTGACCGGCGCATCGTCGCCGGAATGCTGGCAATCGTCGCCGGTGGCTTGCTGCTGGCCTGGCCCCAGAACCCGGCGCAGTCACAGGGCTGGATCGGACCATTGGCGATAGCGCTGGCCTGCGTCTGCTGGGCGATCGATAACAACCTGACGCGCAAGGTATCGGCCTCGGATGCGCTGTTTATTGCCGGCATCAAGGGGTTGGTCGCCGGGGCGGTGAACTGTTCTCTGGCGCTGTTGCTCGGCGCAAAACTGCCGCACATGATGGTGCTGGGGCCTACGTTGATCGTCGGTTTCCTGGGGTATGGCATCAGCCTGGTGTTGTTCGTTCTGGCGCTTCGAGGCCTGGGCACTGCGCGTACCGGCGCCTACTTTTCCACGGCACCTTTCCTCGGCGCGGCGATTGCCATCCTGCTGCTGAATGAACCCGTCACGCTGACGTTTTGGGCCGCTTCGCTGTTGATGGGCCTTGGGGTATGGATTCACCTCAAGGAACGTCATGCCCATGAGCATCAACATGAGGCGCTCAAGCATGCTCATCGCCACGTGCATGACGAGCATCATCAACATGAGCATTCGTTCCAGTGGGACGGGACCGAACCCCACAGTCACGAACATGAACACACGCCACTGCGCCATAGCCATCCACATTTTCCGGACATCCATCACCGACATAGGCATTAGGCAGTCCTCATGACGAATGACTGGAATTCTCTGTCGATTTTCCGGTGGAGGCGTTGGGCGACGCGCCTTATGCTCACCTCATGAACCTACAAAACGCTTTGCTTCCGCCTCACGCCGAGATGGTTCGCGCCATGCTCGAACGAGACACCGCCTACGAGGGGGTGTTCTTTACCGCGGTCAAAACCACCGGCATCTTCTGTCGCCCCAGTTGCACGGCGCGCAAGCCGAAGCCGGAGAACGTCGAGTTCTTCGCCCATGCCGATGAGTGCATGTCCGCGGGCTACCGCGCCTGTTTGCGCTGCAAACCACTGGACGCGGCGGCCATCGCGCCGGACTGGGTGCAGCGGCTGCTCAAATCGGTAGACGCCGACCCCGACCAGCGCTGGACCGATGCCCAGCTGCTGGCCGAGGGCATCGAGCCGCTGAAACTGCGCCGCTGGTTCAAGCAGCATTTCGGCATGACCTTTCACGCCTGGCTGCGCACCCGACGCCTCGGCATGGCGTTAGGCGGGATCAAACAGGGCGATTCCATCGACAACGCCGCATTCGACTCGGGCTACGAGTCCCTGAGCGGATTTCGCGATGCGTTTCAAAAGTCCTTCAACATCACGCCCGGCCGCGCCGCCAACAGCGAGCCGCTGCTGTTCACTCGCCTGACCACACCGTTGGGGCCGATGATCGCCATGGCCGAACGACGCGGGCTGGTGCTGCTGGAGTTTCTTGATCGGCCAGCGCTGACCAGGGAAGTCGAAGAATTGCAGAATCGATACGGCTATGCGGTCGCGCCAGGACATAACGCGCATTTGCAGCAGATTGAAGCCGAGCTGACGCAGTATTTCGCCGGCAAACTCACTGACTTCAGCGTTCCACTACACTTGCCTGGCAGCGATTTCGCCCGACAGGTCTGGGCCGAACTGGCGAAGATCCCGTACGGCCAGACCAGCACCTACGGCGCCATCGCCGCGCTATTGGGCAAACCCGGCGCCAGTCGCGCCGTGGGCCTGGCCAACGGGCATAACCGTCTCTCGATTGTCGTGCCCTGTCACCGGGTGATCGGCGCCGACGGCTCGCTGACCGGCTATGGTGGAGGACAACCGCGCAAGGCGTTCTTGCTCAGGCTGGAAAAAGCCGCGGTGCAGATCACCCAACAACTCGCATTCTGATTACTTTCCGGCTCTCTCAATCAGTCATAAGGAAGGACATTCGATGGACAACCTATTTCACCAGTTGCACCACGACGGCTTGCTGATCCTCACCAACGTCGCCGATGCCGCCGGGGCGCGCATCGTGGAACAGCTGGGCTGTAAAGCCGTCGCTACCAGCAGCGCGGCAGTCGCCTGGGCTCACGGTTATCCGGATGGCAACGCCCTGCCCCTTGAGCGTCTGATATCAACGGTCGAGTCCATCACCCGGGTGATCTCGGTGCCGTTGACCGTGGACATCGAGGCCGGTTATTCCGATGACCTGACGCGGGTGGCCGACCTCATCGATGCGGTGATTGCCGCCGGGGCCGTCGGGATCAATATCGAGGACGGTGCATCCCCGCCCGAGCTGCTGGTGCGCAAGATCGAAATCGCTCGGCAGGTTGCCAGTCGCCGAAATGTGAAGCTGTTCATCAACGCCCGCACCGATGTGTACCTCAAGAGCCTGGTGCCCGCCGAAGATCGCGTGGCAGAGACGCTCAGGCGCGCCGCGTTGTATCAGGCGGCCGGTGCCGATGGTCTGTTCGCGGCTGGCGTCACGGCTGAGTACGAAATCGCTGCGCTGTGCCAGGGCACTCCGTTGCCGTTGAACGTCCTCGGGCTCCCCGGTTTGCCATCGCCTGAAGAGCTGAAAGCGCTCGGCGTACGCCGTTTGAGCGCGGGTTCTCGCATCGCCGAGTTTCTGTATGGCGCCATGAGCGCACTGGCCAAGAGCTTTCTGGAAACAGGAACACTCGACAGCCGTGATCTGAAGGCCTTCACCTATGGCGAAGTGAACGCCCTGCTGGCGCCGTCCGGGAAAGCTTGACCCCATGCCCGAAGCCTATCTGCCGGCCACCGAGTTTCTATCGTCCATCGATGAGGACTGGCGTCGTCATATCGCCGCCATCGGCCCTTGCCTGCATCAGCCCCATGCGGCTCGCGATCCTTATGAGTCGCTGGTGCGGGCGATTGCCTACCAGCAACTGCATGCGAAGGCCGGGGATGCGATTGTCGGTCGGCTGTTGGCATTGTTTGGATCGGGCGCATTCCCGAGGCCTGAACAGATTCTGGCGACAGGCTTTGATCAAATGCGCGGTTGCGGGTTTTCCGCTGGCAAGATCGCGACCATTCAGGGCATTGCCCAAGCGACGCTGGACGGTGTGGTGCCGGATTACGCCACGGCACTGGCCATGGAGGATGAGGCGCTGATCGAGCGGTTGATTACGCTGCGCGGGGTTGGGCGCTGGACGGTCGAGATGTTGCTGATCTACAGCCTGGAACGGCCGGATATCTTGCCGGCCGATGATTTCGGGGTGCGTGAGGGGTATCGGCGGATGAAGGGGTTGGAGGTTCAGCCGACGCGCAAGCAGATGGTGGAGATTGGATTGGCGTGGAGTCCGTATCGGACGGTGGCTTCCTGGTATTTGTGGCGGATGACAGGCAAGTAGACCGCGTTATCGTTCTTCGCGAGCAAGCCCGCTCCCACATTTAACCGAGCTCTACCGGATGAATGCGGTCTAATGTGGGAGCGGGCTTGCTCGCGAAGGCGACTTCACATTCACCCCATCACTCAAAGCCGATCACAACCCCGACTTCAACCGACTGAACGCCCGAATCAACGCCCGGTTAAACGCCTTGCCATTGTCATTCTTGCTATACAACGAAGCCCTCACCTCGGCCGACGGATACGTCCCCGGGTCATTGCGAATCGCCGGATCAATCATCCCGTCCGCCGCTGTAATCGCGTTGGCGTAGTGGATGGTGTCAGTGATCGGCGCGATCACCTCCGGCGTCATCAGATAATCCATCAACGCCAGTCCCGCCTGAGGATGAGGCGCATCCTTGGGAATGACCATCGCGTCGAACCAGATCAACGTGCCCTCCTTCGGTATCCGATAACTCAGCGTAAACGGCTTGTTCGCAGCCTCAGCCTGCCCGGCAGCAATGGCCACGTTGCCGTTCCACGACATCGCGACGCAGGTGTTGCCATTGGCGAGGTCGCTGATGTTCAGGTCATTATCGAAGTAGCGGATGTAGGGCCGGATCTTCGCCAGTTGCTGCTCGGCCCGCTTCAAGTCATCGAGGTTCTGACGGTTGATGTCCAGGCCCATGTACTTCATGACCGCGGCGAACACTTCGTTGGGATCATTGAGCAAACTGACCCCGCAATCGGCAAATTTCGACACCACCGCCGGGTCGAACAGCATCGCCCAACTGTCCCGTGGTGCGTCGGGCAGGCGCTGCTTGATTGCCTCCTCCTGATAGCCGACGCCGGTGGTGCCCCAGGCGTAGATGCCGGCGTAGCGATTGCCCGGATCGAACACCGCCATGTGCTGGCGGAACTCGTCACCCACGCCGGAAAAATGCGGCAGCTGTTGCGGGTTCAGGGTTTGAATCGCCCCGCTCTGGATCGCCCGGGACAAATGCTGGCCGGCGGTCAGCACCAGGTCATAGCCGCTACGGCCGGTGAGCAGTTTGGTCTCGACGGTTTCCAGGGAGTCGAAGTGGTCGGCCACCACGTGGATGCCGGTTTTCTTCTCGAAATTGGTCAGGGTGTCCGGGGCCAGGTACTCGCCCCAGATGTACAGATTGACCACCGGCTTGGCGGTGTCGGCGGCCTGCACACACAGGGGTGCAAGCACCAGCAATAACGCTTGAATCAGTTTGTGCAGGCCCATTTTCAAACTCCCTTTTTGTTGCAGGCATTGCCTGCGTACTGCGGCATGGTGATGCACGCGACGTTACCGCCGCCGAGGAGGATTTCCCGGGATTTTTCGATACCGACGATTTTGTGTTGCGGGAACAGCTCGGCGAGGGTCGCCTGTGCGACCTGATCATGGCGATCACCAAACAAAGGCACCACGATCGAGGTGTTGCCGGCGTAGTAGTTGATATACGACGCGCAGATTTTGGTCCCGGCCTGACGGGTATGCGTGCTGTCTTGCTGATCCAGGCCTTCGGCTTCCTCGGCGGTCCATTCCAGCACGTCCGGTTGCGGCAGTTTGTGCACTTTCAGCTCGCGGCCACGGCTGTCGCGGGTGCTGCGCAGAATGTCGTAGGCCTCCTGGTAGATTTCCCATTGCGGGTCATCGCGATTGTCGGTCCATTGCAGCACCACTTCACCGGGGCGCACGAAGCACGCGAGATCATCGACATGGCCGTCGGTTTCGTCGAACTTGCAGCCCCGTGGCAGCCAGATGATCTGCTCGGCGCCGAGGTAATCGGTCAGTCGCCGGGTGACTTCTTCCTTGCCCAAATGCTGGTTGCGATTGCGGTTGAGCAGGCATTGCTCGGTGGTGAGAATGCTGCCCTGGCCGTCGCTCTGGATACCGCCCAGTTCGGCAATCAGCGGTGCGCGGTAGCGGTCGAACCGTTCGATTTCGAGGATTTTGCTGGCGATTTGATCGTCCTTGTCCCACGGGTAGTACAAGCCGCCGTCGAGGCCGCCGTATGCGTTGAACTCAAAGTCCACGCCGCGCACCTCACCGCTGTCGTCGTTGACCACAAAGCACGGGCCGCTGTCGCGGAACCAGGTGTCGTTGCAGGTCATTTCCACCACCCGCACTTGCGGCGGCAATTGGCGGCGGGCGGTGGCGAACTGCGCGGCGGAGGCGCACACGGTGACCGGTTCGCTGCGGGAGATGGCGGTGACGATCTGCACCCAGACTTTCTGCGCAGGCTTGGCGCCATTGCGCCAGACGTCGGTGCGCTCCGGCCAGCCGAGCCAGCAACCGGACTTGGTTTCGAACTCGCCGGGTAAACGGAAACCATCGAGTTTGGGGGTGGAGTCGAGCAAACGTGCCATGGTCAAACCTCATCAGCGGGGATTGGAATGACCACAGGCTACGGTCGCCAGCGCCCTCCTCGCCAACGATGAATATTTCGGAATACTTGAATTAAATTCATCAATCGATCAGCTGATCGTTGAACCATTCCAGCATCTGCGCCACTGCCGGGCGCTCCAATCTCACCCGTTCGCACACCAGCGCATATTGACCGAGTGCAGTCATGCTTGAAGTGAACGGCCGGACCAGACGACCGCTGAGCAAATCCTCCTGCGCGGTCAAGTTGTCGCCCATGGCCACACCCTGGCCTTGAGCCGCCGCTTCCAGCGCCAAACCGGCGTGGGCGAAATACAGCTGCCGTTCGGGGCGCTGATCGCCGGCATGGCTGGTGAGCCAGGCGGTCCAGGTCTTGCCGTCCTGATCGTCGTGCAACAGGCAATGACGCGCCAGATCCTTCGGGGTTTTCAACGTACCCTGATTGAACAGGCCAGGGCTGCACACCGGGAAGAACTGCAACGCCGGCAACGGCCTGACGAAGTACGCGCTGCTGTCCACCGGGCCGGTGCCGTAAGTGATTGCCAGGTCGATGTCTTCGCCCGGCGCCGTGGCGTCGATCGGTTGTTCGTAGAGGTGCAAGGTGATGTGCGGATAACGCGCGTAAAAATCCGTCAGGCGACTCATCAACCACTTTTGTGCCAGCTCGGCAGTGACTGCCAGGCGCAACACCGCCAGCGATGACGGGTCACGCAGCTCATCGCAGGCATCGCCGATCAGCTCGAAGGCCTGCTGCAGGCTTTGCATCAGGCGCCCGGCGGCCATCGTCGGGCGAATTTGCCGGCCTTCACGGATGAACAACGTCACGCCCAATTGCTCTTCGAGCTGGCGAATCTGATGGCTGACCGCGCTGTCAGTGACGCACAACTCCGCCGCCGCCCGACCGAAATGGGCGTGACGGGCGGCGCATTCGAAGGTTCTGAGTGCTGCTAAAGAAGGCAGTCGTCGCATGATCAAGGCCCCGATTTAGAGGCGTCCATGCTGCCCCGGCTGTGGGTGGGCGTCCAGTGGGGCCGCGTTATCGTTCTTCGCGAGCAAGTCGAATCGTCGCACCGGTCGAGGGGCGCTGAAGGTCTAGGCTGTCTTGGGTAGTTTCCAGACCTGTCGGAGGTTCCCATGCAGCTCGAAGGTTCCTGCCATTGCGGCGCAGTGTCGTTCAGTTTGACCAGCGCCCACCCCTACCCGTATCAACGTTGCTACTGCTCGATCTGCCGCAAGACTCAGGGCGGTGGCGGTTATGCGATTAACCTCGGCGGCGATGCCGACAGCCTGAAGGTGCGCGGTCGCAAGCACGTCGCGATTTATCACGCACGACTCAAGGACGAAGGCGATAAACGCGCCCACAGCAGCACCGCCGAGCGGCATTTCTGTTCTGTCTGTGGCTCGGGATTGTGGCTGTTCAGCCCCGAATGGCCGGCGCTGATTCACCCGTTTGCCTCTGCCATCGACACCCCGCTGCCGGTGCCACCGGAGCACACGCATTTGATGCTCGGTTCCAAGGCGCCGTGGGTGGAAGTCGAGGCGCATCCTGGGGATCAGCAGTTCGACGTCTATCCCGAAGAATCCATCGCCGAGTGGCATAAGCGCTTGGGTTTGAGCCGCTAAGCCGGTTCACAGTCTTTGACAGTTTCCCGACAAAGCTGTCAAAGATTGCTGGCCGGCAGCCGCCTAGCATGGGCGCATCCAAATTCTCTCGGGTGCTCCCATGTTTCGCTCGCTATCTCTGTCGTTGACTTCGCTTTGCCTGCTTATTCCCACTGACTCTTTGCGTGCTGAAGACTGGCGCTACACTTTGCGGGCCGGTGCAGCCAGCGTGCCCCGTTACAGCGGCAGTGACGAACGCGCGGCGCCGCCGCTGCTGGGCGGTGAAATCGTCAGCCCTTACGGATTCTTTCTGGACACAGAAAAGGGGCTGGGCTGGGCGTTTGACGAGGACGACTTCGGCCTCAGCGTGTACATCGGCGCCAGTGATGTGCGCAGGGATCGCAAGACCGGGTTCAAAGGTTCGGATGAGCTGAACGGCATGGGCTCGATCAAGTCGCGCCCGGCGCTGGGGCTCGATGGGACTTACCACATGGGGCCGATTATTCTCGGTGCGAGTTTTGAGCATGCCTTGGAAAAGGACGATGACGATGATGACACCGGCTCGGCGTGGAACCGGTTGAAACTGAGCATCAGCGCACCGTTTTATGAAGGTGACCATGGCAAGGTCGTGGGCAGCCTCAATAGCCAGTTTGGTGACAGCAATTACGTGCGCACCTGGTACGGCGTCAGCGATGCCCAAGCGTCGCGCAGTCGGTTCAGGGCTTATGACACGCATGGCGGGCTGGTGAGTCGCGGGGCGGATTTGACTTGGTCGTTGCCGATCAATGATGCATGGAGTGTCAGCACGGTGCTGGCGATGCAATATCTGGCGAATGATGCGGCGGACAGCCCGATTGTTGAGCGGCGGATGCAGACGTCGTTGGCTTCGCAGGTGGTTTACACCTTTTGATCGGGTGGTGATGCTGATGGCCCCTTCGCGAGCAGGTCGAATCGTCGCACCGTCGCTCCCACAGGGGAATGCATTCCAAAATGTGGGAGCGAACCGGCTCCGGGCGGCGTTCCGACGAAGGGGCGAGTAAGAACAATACAAACTTAATCCTGATGCGCCCAGGTCATGCGAAACGACGCCCCGCCCCACGGCGAGTCCATAACTTCCACTTGCCCGCCATGGGATTGCGACACCCGCCGCACCAGCGCCAGGCCCAAGCCGAAGCCGCCGGTGCGGCGGTCGCGGCTGGCGTCCAGGCGCGAGAACGGTTCGAAGATTTTCTCCCGCCCGTCCATCGGCACGCCGGGCCCGTCGTCGTTGACCCGCACTTCGTAGTGATCACCGGTGCGCACCAACGACACTTCCACCCGATCATCGGCATAGCGAATGGCATTGCGCAGCAGGTTGATCACCGCCCGGGCCATGAAGCGAGGTTCGATGCGGACCTCATCGACCTGACACTCGACAATCAGCAATTGCACGCCGGCGGCTTCGGCTTCCAGCGCGACGCTGCCCACCACGCTGTCGAGCCAACTGCTGGCCTGAATGTTTTCCCGAGTGATCACCGTGGCGCCGCGCTCGAGGCTGGCATAGGTGAGCAGTTCGGACACCATCTCTTCCAGCTCGCCGAGGTCAGCGTACATGTCGGCAATCAGTTCACGGTTCTGGGCCGGATTGGGCTGTTGCTTGAGCTGATCGAGCTCGAACGACAGCCGGGCAATCGGCGTGCGCAGCTCATGGGACACGGCGTTGGTCAGCTCGCGCTGATTGGCGATCAGGCCTTCGATGCGCGCGGCCATCAGGTTGAAGTGTTCGGCCAGGTCACGGATGTTCGAGCGTTTGGACAGCAGGATCCGCGACGACAGGTCGTTATCACCAAAACGCTCGGCCGCCAGGCGCAACTTTTCCAGATCGCGCCAGTGCGGCCGTACCCAGAAAAACAGCACGATGCCGATCAGCCCGGCCAGCATCAGGTACGCGGCGGAGATGTAGAACGACATCAGGCTCGGCTCGGCCGGCAGCTTGATACTCAGCAGTTGAGAACCGCCGTCGATCGACGAAATGAACTGGGTGTACTCATCCCTGATTACCAGTTTCCCTTCAGCCAACAGGGCTTTTTCACGATTATCGAGGGCCAACTGATCGGCTTCTGGCAGGCTCAGCCCCAAGCCGTAATGCGGGCGCAACGCTTCCAGTTGTTGCGCACGCGCGGGGCCTTCGAGCCCGCGTAATTGCTCTACCAGCGACCAGGCCTGCCCTCGCACCGCTTCCCGGTTATAGGCCTGCATCTGCCCATCGAGAAGCGCGTTGAAGGTGTGCTCAACCGTCTGCAATGCCAGCACCAGCCCCACTGCCAGCACCAGGTACAACCCTAAAAATAACCGCAGCATCTACAGCTCCCACGCAAACGGATTGAACAGGTAACCCTTGCCCCAGACGGTCTTGATGCACACCGGTTCTCGAGGGTTGTCCTTGAGCTTGCCCCGTAGTTTGCTGATGTAGACGTCAACGCTGCGGTTAAGACCGTCGAACGCGATGCCACGCATGCGGTTGAGAATATCGTCACGGGACAGCGTCTTGCCGGCGGCGCTGGCCAGCAACCACAGCAGTTCGAACTCCATGGTGGTGAGTTCGATGCCCTCACCCGCCAGCCGCACTTCCCGGCAACTGCGGTCGATGCTCAGATGGCCGAATTCCAGAGCGGTGCACACGCCGCTGTCCGGCGTCTGGCGACGTTGCAAGGCACGCAACCGGGCCAGCAGAACTGGCGGTTTGATCGGTTTGATCACGTAGTCATCGGCGCCGGACTCCAGCCCGAGGATGTGATCAAGGTCGTCTTCCTTGGCGGTAAGAATGACGATCGGCGTGTCGGACACGCTGCGAATCTCGCGGCACACGTGCAGACCACTCTGGCCCGGCAGCATCAGGTCGAGCACGACGACTTTCGGTTTGAACTCGAGGAACGCGGCCAATGCGAGGTCGCCGCGGTGCACCTGCCACACCTCAAAACCGTGTTGGGACAGGAAATGCGCGATCAGCCCAGAGAGCTTTTCGTCGTCTTCCACCAGCAGTACTTTGCCAAAACCCAGGTTATCCATAACGACCGTCTGCCAGCCCTTGCGTGAAGTGGCCGGCATTATGGCGCCAATCGGTGACCGGACGGTTATCACAGGCAGCAAAAACCGGCCTCGGGGGCCGGTTTTCGGAGATGTTTCATTCTTTTAAGAGTTTTTTACATTTTCGGTCGAAAACGTCAGGCCGCGGCTGGCACACCACTGTGGAAACGGAACTCCACGTCTGGCGACTCGATCAGTTCCTGCTCGGCGGCGCGGACCTTGTCGATCACCTGGGCGATGTCCTTGGCGTCACCGTACTGGTAGGCCAGTTTCAGGTAACCCTGGAAATGTCGGGCCTCACTTTTCAGCAGGCCGAAGTAGAACTTGCCCAGCTCTTCGTCCAGATGCGGCACCAGCGCCTCGAAACGCTCGCAGCTGCGGGCTTCGATAAAGGCGCCGACCACCAGGGTGTCCACCAGTTTGACCGGCTCGTGACTACGCACGACTTTGCGCAGGCCCGAGGCGTAGCGTCCGGCGGACAGCTGACGCAGCGCGATCTTGCGCTTTTTCATCAGGCGCATGACCTGTTCGTGGTGCACCAGCTCTTCCCGGGCCAGACGCGACATCAGGTTGATCAGATCGACGTGGGAGTGATACTTGGCGATCAGGCTCAACGCGGTACTGGCGGCCTTGAATTCGCAGTTCTTGTGATCGATCAGCAAGGTTTCCTGATCGGCCAGCGCGGCTTGAACCCAGCCATCGGGGGTGCGGCAGCCGAGGAACTCGTGAATTTCGGGAAGGATCATGGGGCTCACGGATAAGAGGTTCAAAATCGAAGGGCGCCGATTATACCGGCCTGCCGGCAGACCACCAGTCGCGACCGTTGATATACATCAAGTCCCGAATCACCAGCCAGCAACTATAGTTGTCCAACGCAGCATTTTTTACTTCATGGAGATCCCGATCATGCAAGCCATTCGCAGCATTCTGGTGGTCCTCGAACCTGAACACTCGGAAAGCCTGGCGCTCAAACGCGCCAAGCTGATTGCTGGCGTGACCCAGGCTCATCTGCATCTGCTGGTCTGCGACCGCAAGCATGACCACAGCGGCATGTTGGGCGTGCTCAAGGCCTCACTGATCGAGGACGGCTACAGCGTCACTACCGAGCAGGCCTGGAACGAAAGCCTGCACGAAACCATTGTCGATGTGCAGCAGGCTGAAGGCTGCGGACTGGTGGTCAAGCAGCATTACCCCGACAGTCCGCTGAAAAAAGCCCTGCTGACCCCGGCGGACTGGAAACTGCTGCGTTACTGCCCGACGCCGGTGCTGTTGGTGAAAACCGCCAAACCCTGGAGCGGCGGGGTCATTCTGGCAGCGATCGATGTCGGCAACCTCGACGGCGAACACCGCACCTTGCACGCCAGTATCATCGATCATGGCTATGACATTTCCAGCCTGGCCAAGGCCCATTTGCATGTGATCAGTGCCCATCCGTCGCCGATGCTGTCAGCATCCGACCCGACATTTCAACTCAGTGAAACCATTGAGGCGCGCTATCGCGAACAGTGCAAATCGTTTCAGGCCGAGTTCGACATTGATGACGAGCACCTGCATATCGAGGAAGGTCCGGCGGATGTGTTGATTCCGTTCATGGTCCACAAGCTGCAGGCGGCGGTGACGGTAATCGGTACCGTGGCTCGGTCCGGGTTGTCAGGGGCGTTGATCGGGAATACGGCGGAGGTGGTGCTGGATGCGGTGGAGAGCGATGTGCTGGTGCTGAAGCCGGATACGATCATGGATCATCTGGAGGAGATCGTGACTCAGCATTAAGAATTGCAGCGCCAGATAGATCGCCTTCGCGAGCAAGCCCGCTCCCACATGGGATCTCCATTGGACATGAAATCTGTGAACGACACAGATCCCATGTGGGAGCGGGCTTGCTCGCGAAGCTTTTAAGATTTAGCCGCCGAAGGCATCCCGGAGAAAGCCAGGCGCAATGTAGCGCTGGTAATGCGCCTCGGAGAGCAAAAAGAACTCCCGATCAATGGCATCCCGCAGTTCCGGCAGGTTCCAGTCGCGAAACTCCGGCATCAGCACCATTCCGTAGGCTTCCAGGTTGTTGATCACTCGCGCCCCCCGGGCGATCAACTGATAGGCCCAGCAATATTCCGATTGATGCGGCACAAAACGGATCTTGCGCTGCTCCAGTTGCAGACGCAGGCGCTGGGGATCGAAAACCTCCAGCTTGCTGGCCATTACCTGGGACAGCAGCAGCTCAAGACGCAGCCACACCGCGCGCTTTTCCTCCTCGTTGTAACCATTCCAGTTGATCACTTCATGGTGGAAACGCTTGCAGCCACGGCACACCAAATCACCGTAAACAGTGGAGCAGAGGCCGACGCAGGGGGTCTTGATGGTCTGATTGGGCATAGGTAGGGAAAACACGGGAAAGCAGAACAGGTCGGCATGTTAGCCCTTTGTCTAACATTCATCACCCCTCAATCTTGAGGGCCCAACTTACCTTTAATTTTTTTTTGCCGTAGAATCAGCCAGCCTTTTAAGGCGCCAATGTCCGTTAGAAGCTGTTTTCAAAGCGTCACGAGCACAGTCGTTCCTTCAGAGCGGTGTTGGCGAAGGGTTTTTCAGCGGTGAAAAACCTGACGCCAACCCTCATCAGCTCCCCGTTCTGCAGGCGTAAAACTTTGAAAGCAGCTTCTGTAAGGAATTGTCGGTAATTCTGGCTAAGTGGCCCACAACGCCACGCAGCGCATGAGTACGGCAATTTCGGGATGAGCGTCCCGGACACCCATTTGGGACCACTGATGAGGGTAATAACTGTGCTTGAAGCCTACCGCAAACATATCGAAGAGCGTGCAGCACTGGGTATCGTTCCCCAGCCGCTAAACGCCGAACAAACTGCAGGCCTGGTCGAGCTGCTGAAGAATCCCCCGGCTGGCGAAGAAGCTTTCCTCGTTGACCTGATCACCAATCGCATTCCGCCAGGTGTGGACGAAGCAGCCTATGTAAAGGCCGGTTTCCTGTCTGCCCTCGCCAAAGGCGAAGCAAAATCCCCTCTGATCGACAAGAAACGCGCTGTTGAACTGCTCGGCACCATGCAGGGCGGCTACAACATCGTGACTCTGGTCAATCTGCTGGACGACGCCGAACTGGCGCCAGTCGCTGCCGAAGAACTCAAGCACACCCTGCTGATGTTCGACGCTTTCCACGACGTCGCTGAAAAAGCCAAGAACGGCAACGTTCACGCCAAAGGCGTGCTGCAATCCTGGGCTGACGGCGAGTGGTTCAAAAACCGCCCTGTCCTGGCCGACAAGATCAGCCTGCGCGTGTTCAAAGTCACCGGCGAAACCAACACCGACGACCTGTCCCCTGCTCCGGACGCCTGGTCCCGCCCGGACATCCCGCTGCACGCCCTCGCCATGCTGAAAATGGCCCGTGAAGGCATCGTGCCTGACGCCCAGGGCGTCACCGGTCCGATGAAGCAGATCGAAGAAATGCGCGGTCAAGGCTTCCCGATCGCCTACGTCGGTGACGTGGTCGGTACCGGCTCTTCGCGTAAATCCGCCACCAACTCGGTGCTGTGGTTCTTCGGCGACGACGTTCCTAACGTGCCGAACAAGCGTGCCGGTGGTTTCTGCTTTGGTAGCAAAATCGCTCCGATCTTCTACAACACCATGGAAGATGCTGGCGCACTGCCAATCGAATTCGACGTCACCAACATGCACATGGGCGACGTGATCGACCTGTACCCGCATGCTGGCAAAGTCTGCAAACACGGCACTGACGAAGTCCTGACCACCTTCGAAATGAAGACCCCGGTGCTGTTGGACGAAGTTCGTGCTGGCGGCCGTATCCCGCTGATCATCGGCCGCGGCCTGACCGACAAGGCCCGTGCCGAATTGGGCCTGGGCCCTACCGATCTGTTCAAACTGCCTGAAGCACCTGTCGACACCGGCAAGGGCTTCACCCTGGCACAGAAAATGGTCGGCAAGGCGTGTGGTCTGCCAGAAGGCAAAGGCGTTCGTCCAGGTACTTACTGCGAACCGAAAATGACCACCGTGGGTTCTCAGGACACCACCGGTCCTATGACCCGTGACGAACTGAAAGACCTGGCGTGCCTGGGCTTCTCGACCGATCTGGTAATGCAGTCCTTCTGCCACACCGCGGCTTACCCTAAGCCGATCGACGTGACCACCCACCACACCCTGCCAGACTTCATCATGACCCGTGGCGGCGTTTCCCTGCGTCCGGGCGACGGCATCATCCACAGCTGGCTGAACCGTATGCTGCTGCCGGACACCGTCGGTACCGGTGGTGACTCGCACACCCGTTTCCCGATGGGCATTTCGTTCCCTGCCGGTTCCGGTCTGGTAGCGTTTGCCGCAGCCACTGGCGTTATGCCGCTGGACATGCCGGAATCGATCCTGGTGCGCTTCAAAGGCAAAATGCAACCAGGCGTCACCCTGCGTGACCTGGTTCATGCCATTCCTTACTTCGCGATTCAGGCTGGCCTGCTGACCGTCGAGAAGAAAGGCAAGAAGAACGCCTTCTCCGGCCGCATCCTGGAAATCGAAGGCCTGGACAACCTGAGCATCGAGCAAGCGTTCGAGCTGTCCGACGCCTCGGCCGAACGTTCGGCTGCCGGTTGCACCATCAAGCTGTCGAAAGAGTCGATCACCGAGTACCTGAGCTCCAACGTCACCCTGCTGCGCTGGATGATCGGCGAAGGCTACGGCGATGCGCGTACCCTGGAACGTCGTGCTCAAGCGATGGAAGCCTGGATCGCCAACCCTGAGTTGATGGTTGCCGATGCTGACGCCGAATACGCTGAAATCATCGAAATCGACCTGGCCGACATCAAAGAGCCTGTGCTCTGCGCGCCAAACGATCCGGACGACGCCCGTCTGCTGTCCAGCGTTGCTGGCGAGAAGATCGACGAAGTGTTCATCGGTTCGTGCATGACCAACATCGGTCACTTCCGCGCTGCCGGCAAGTTGCTGGAACAGGTCAAAGGTCAGCTTCCAACCCGTCTGTGGCTGTCGCCGCCGACCAAGATGGACGCTCACCAGCTGACCGAAGAAGGCTACTACGGCATCTACGGCAAGGCCGGCGCTCGCATGGAAATGCCAGGCTGCTCGCTGTGCATGGGTAACCAGGCACGTGTAGAGCCGAATTCGACTGTTGTGTCGACGTCGACCCGTAACTTCCCGAACCGTCTGGGTGACGGCGCGAACGTCTACCTGGCTTCGGCCGAGCTGGCGTCTGTTGCTTCCATCCTGGGTCGCCTGCCGACCGTCGAGGAGTACATGGAATACGCTGGCAAGATCGACAGCATGGCGGCCGATGTTTACCGCTACCTGTCCTTCGACCAGATCGCCGAGTTCCGTGAAGCTGCTGCGAACGCCAACATTCCGGTCGTTCAAGCCTAACGCTGCAACGCAATAAAAAACGCCGCCCATCGTGAGATGAGCGGCGTTTTTTTATGCCTTTGAATCAAAAGATCGCAGCCTGCGGCAGCGCCTACACTGACCGAGTACATCCGCGGTTGCCCCCGATCCCTGTAGGAGCTGCCGCAGGCTGCGATCTTTTGATCTTTGCTATCAGGCCGTCAGCGAATAAATCAAAGCAGTAATCGCCACAAGCCCCACCGCCGTCACGAAGACGTTAGAGGCTTGACCACGAAAGCGCGCCATCGCCGGAACCTTGCGGATCGCGTACATCGGCATCAGGAACAGGATTGCAGCGATGATCGGGCCACCGAGGGTTTCGATCATCCCGAGAATGCTCGGGTTCAGCGTGGCGACGATCCAGCAGACCACCAACATGAAGGCGGCAGTCATGCGATCCAGGGTCTTCGGTGCCGGGCGCTTGCCACTCTTCACGATCAGACCTTTAAGACCTTCGCTGGCGCCGATGTAGTGGCCCAGGAACGACTTGGAAATGGCCACGAACGCAATCAACGGTGCCGCGAAAGCGATGGTCGGGTTGCTGAAGTGGTTGGCCAGGTACGACAGGATCGACAGGTTCTGCGCCTTGGCTTCCGCCAGTTGTGCAGGCGACAGGGTCAGCACGCAACTGAACACGAAGAACAGCACCATCACCACCATCAAGGCGTGGGCGCGGGACAGGATCTGCGAGCTGCGCTCTTCAGCGTGATCGCCATAACGACGCTTCTGGTCCACCGCGAACGCCGAGATGATCGGCGAATGGTTGAACGAGAACACCATCACCGGAATCGCCAGCCACAGCGTGTGCAACAGTGCCGACGGTTCTGGCAGCGTCGACGCAGTGGCGAGGATGCCACCGTTCCAGTGAGGAATCAGGAACACCGCGAGGAACAGCAGCGCAACAATGAACGGATAAACCATCAGGCTCATGGCCTTGACGATCGCCTGCTCGCCGCAACGTACCACCGCCAACAGGCCGAGGATCAGCACGAGCGACAGCACGGCGCGCGGTGGCGGCATGATGTGCAGTTGATGCTCGAGGAAACTGCCCACGGTGTTGGTCAGGGCCACGCTATAGATCAACAGGATCGGGAAGATCGCGAAGAAGTACAGCAAGGTGATCAGCGCGCCAGCCTTGATCCCGAAGTGCTCTTCCACGACTTCAGTGATGTCCGCGCCTTCGCGTCCGGACAACACAAAACGTGTCAGGCCACGGTGTGCGTAAAACGTCATAGGGAACGCCAACACCGCCAGGACCAGCAACGGCCAGAAGCCGCCCAGACCCGCGTTGATCGGCAAAAACAGCGTGCCAGCCCCGATGGCCGTGCCAAACAGGCCCAGCATCCAGGTGGTGTCATGGCGATTCCAGCTCTCAAGCGTCGCTGGTGCCGCCGATACATAGCGTTCGTCGACGCTATTGGCCTGATCATTCATCCGGTGGGATCTCCGCATTCCGGTCAGTTGCTACCCGGTCAGGACGAGTCGGAAAAATCCGACAGGCAGCGCCCTGGCCGAAACAGGGGCGCGATTGTCCGGGATTAATGAGCAGAAGCAAAGACTTAGCTGAGGAGTGGTTGTGCGGATCAGATCCATTGGCACCCTTTATTAAATAGATGTTTTAAAAAATCTATTCAATAAAGGATTGCCGTCATGTAATTTCGATACCGACTGCTGGTCGGTAACCCTCATTTCGGAGACCTCTCATGCCACTCGTTCGCGTCGACATCAAAAAGCGTCAAGACCCTACTCACGCCAAACGTGTCGGGCAATTGATCTACGCCGCCATGCACAGCGCCATTGGTGTGCCAGAGAACGATAACTTCCAGATTCTTGCCGAGCACGATGAACAGCATTTCATCTTTGATCCAGGCTACCTGGGCATCAATCGCACCGACAATCTGGTGGTGATTCAGATCACTCTGAGCGAAGGCCGCACCATCGAGCAGAAAAAACTCCTCTACAAAACCATTGCCGAGAGCCTTAACGCGGAACTGGCGGTGCGCCTGGAAGATGTATTCATCAATCTAGTGGAGGTAAAGAAAGAGAACTGGTCGTTTGGCAACGGCATAGCCCAGTACGCCAGCTGATTTCTGCCTTTTATATACCTGTGAGCCGCCAATGCCCCGAGTCTCCCGCAAACAAGCCGAACTCAACCGCGAGATCATCGTCGAGGCCGCCACGCGTCTGTTTCGCGAACGTGGCCTGCACGGGATCAGTGTCGTCGATGTGATGGGCGCAGCCGGCCTCACCCATGGCGGGTTCTATGGTCATTTCGAATCCAGGGAAGCCTTGGCAAAAGAGGCGTGCAGCCGGGCGTTCACCCAATCAATGGAACGCTGGAAGCAGAAAATAGAGGATAACGACGACAACCTCTCGGCTCGCGAGAGCATCATCGCGCCCTACCTGTCCGCAGCCAATCGCGATAACCCGGGCGAAAGCTGCCCGGTGACCGCGTTTGCCGGCGACATGTGTCATGAAACCGCTGAAAGCGGATTGCACCAGACCTACACCCAAGGGCTGGAGGCATTGTTGCAGATGCTGGCACCACTGATGGGCGCGGATCAGCCCGACACCAATCGGCAAAAAGCGTTGGTGGATTATTCGCTGATGGTCGGAGCCCTGACCCTGGCCCGCGCAACCCGTGGCAATGCGTTGTCCGATGAAATTCTCGACGCAGCCCGGACATTCCTCACCTCGGACACGGCCGTTGACACACCCGCGACGCCGACAGCATGATCAGCCTCATGAATATTCCAGCGCTGAACCTCACCCGCACCACCACGACCGCTAACGGCGGGTCGTGCGGTGGCTGGCTGAGATAAACACAGCGCAGTGAACCCAAGGCCCCGCCAGCAATGGACGGGGCCTTGTTGTTTCTCCCGTCCGTTCGGCGTCTTTCGTACGACACTCAAGGAGAAACACCCATGTCATCAGCGCTGTTGATCATCGATATGCAGGTCGGTCTGTTCCACGGCCCGGAAAAACCCTACGACGGTGAACGGGTATTGGCGAACATCCAGCAACTCATTCGTCGGGCCAGGGAGCGCAACATGCCGATCTTCGCGGTGCGCCATACCGGCCCTCAAGGTTCGCCCATCGAAGTCGGTAGCCCCTTCTGGCAGCTATTGCCCGCACTGGATCTGGATGCCAGCACCGACATCCTGTTCGACAAAACCAGACCCAACGCCTTTTACGCCACCGCGCTGGCGGAGCAACTGCAGGCTAGCGGCATCAATGAGGTGTTCATCGCCGGCATGAAAACCCAATATTGCATCGACAGCACCTGCCGGGCGGCGGCCGAACTGGGGTTCAAGCCCATACTCGTGGCCGATGCGCATACCTGCATGGACACACCGGCGCTGCCGGCCCCGTCGATCATCGAACACCATAACGCGACGTTGAACGGTGCCTTCGCAACGGTGTTGAACACCGTGGATATGTAAGCGCTACGGAACGCTCCTACACTGAGGTCGCAGGCCACAAGCCTGCTATCTTTGGTAAATACCAAACCGTTGCGGATCAGCAATTTGAAGCAACGTTTTGAAGCCACTTTCGAGTCCCGATTTTCCGATGCCCACAGGAGCCCAGCATGCCCGCAACCGTTCTGGTACTTGTTGAAACCATCAATGATTACCTGCCGATTCTCGAACATCAGGGTTTTCACCTGATTCTGGCGCCCACGCCGGCCGAGCGCGCCGATGCCATTACACGGCATGGAGCCCAGATCGATGCGGTGCTGACCCGCGGCCCATTAGGCCTGTATGCCGACGAAATCGCCGCCCTGCCCAATCTCAAGATCATCTGCGTGATCGGCGCCGGCTACGAACACGTCGACCTGCAAGCCGCCGCCAACCGGGGCATTACGGTCACCAATGGCGCCGGAGTCAATGCCTCTTCAGTCGCCGACCATGCCATGGCGATGCTGCTGTCGCTGGTACGTGACATTCCCCGTTGCGACGCCGCCGTGCGCCGGGGTGAGTGGCCGAAAATCATGCGCCCTTCCCTGGCGGGCAAGCACCTGGGCATCCTGGGGCTCGGTGCAGTCGGGATGGCCATCGCCAAACGCGCCGCCCACGGCTTCGACATGACGGTCAGTTACCACAACCGCCAGCATCGCAGCGATGTGCCGTACAGCTTCCGCTCGACGCCCACCGAGTTGGCACGGGAATCAGACTTTTTGGTCGTCGCCACCCCCGGCGGGCTAGGCACCAAACACCTGATCAGCCGACAAGTACTCGACGCCTTGGGCCCTCAGGGGTTCATCGTCAACATCGCCCGAGCCAGTGTGATCGTCACTGCTGACCTGATCAGCGCGCTTGAGCAGCGCAGGATTGCCGGCGCTGCGCTGGATGTCTTCGACACAGAACCCCAAGTACCCAATGCCTTCAAGACGTTGGCCAATGTGATCCTCACCCCGCATGTCGCCGGTTTGTCCCCGGAAGCCACTCAAGGCACCGTGGAGCTGGCAGGTCGCAATCTGGTGGCGTTCTTCTCAGGTAATCCGGTATTGACCCCGATTGCCCTGCCATCGTCGACGAGCATGATCTGACCACCATTCAAACAGATGTATCAAAAACAATGATTGCCCGGCAACACGCTCACCTATAAGGGCGTTTCGTGGTTGTGGGTGTCGGGTGTGCGCATTAGATTAGCCAATAGTCTCAGGCCTCCAGAATAAGTAGAAGGGATAAGCATGGCGCTTACTGACCAGTCCACCCGTATCCGCACCGGCGAAGAACTCGATGCCAGCCTGATCGATCCGTACCTCAAGGCCCACATTCCGGGCCTGAGTGGTTTGCCGCAGATCAGCCAGTTTCCAGGCGGTGCGTCGAACCTCACCTACTTGCTGGAATACCCCGAACAGGAGTTCGTCCTGCGTCGCCCGCCCTTTGGCCACAAGGCCAAGTCCGCCCACGACATGGGCCGCGAATTTCGCATTCTCAATCAGCTTCGTGATGGTTTTCCGTACTGCCCAAAAGCCTACGTTCACTGCACCGATGAATCGGTGATCGGCGCCGAATTCTATGTGATGGAACGGGTCAAGGGGATCATCCTGCGCTCCGAACTGCCGCCGGAACTGGGTCTGGATTCGACGAAAACCGAAACGCTGTGCAAGAGTTTCATCGACAAGTTCGTTGAACTGCACCGGGTCGACTACAACGCCTATGGATTGGGCGACCTCGGCAAACCCGAAGGTTATGTCGCGCGGCAGATCAAAGGCTGGAGCGATCGCTACGAGAAAGCACTGACCCCGGACGCGCCGAAGTGGGAAGCGGTCAAAGCCTGGCTCAACGACAAGATGCCGGCCGATCACCCGGCCTCCAGCATCGTCCACAACGACTACCGCTTCGACAACGTGATCCTCGACCCGAACAACCCGATGGACATCATCGGCGTGCTCGACTGGGAACTGACCACCCTCGGCGACCCACTGATGGACCTGGGCAACACCCTCGCCTACTGGATCGAAGCCGACGACCCGGCACCGGTGCAATTGATGCGCCGCCAGCCGAGCCACGCGCCGGGCATGCTGACCCGCCGCGAGTTCGTCGATTACTATGCCGAGCGTTCAGGTATCCAGATCGACAACTTCGACTTCTACTACACCTACGGCCTGTTCCGCCTGGCCGGCATCGTGCAACAGATCTACTACCGCTTCTTCCATGGTCAGACCCAGGACAAACGCTTCGCGCAGTTCATTCACATGAACAAACTGCTGGAGCAGATGAGCCTGCAAGTCATTTCGAAATCCAGCCTCTGATCACGCCACTGGCCCCAACAACAAGGAAAAACCATGTCCAAGACTCAGTTGTTCGACCTCGACGGCAAAATCGCATTCGTATCTGGCGCCAGCCGCGGCATTGGTGAAGCCATCGCCAAACTGCTGGCCCAGCAAGGCGCCCACGTGATCGTCTCGAGCCGCAAACTCGACGGCTGCCAGCACGTGGCTGACGCGATCATCGCCGCCGGCGGCAAAGCCACTGCCGTGGCATGCCACATCGGTGAAATGGAACAGATCAGCCAGGTCTTCGCCGGCATCCGCGAACAGTTCGGGCGACTGGACATCCTGGTCAACAACGCGGCGACCAACCCGCAGTTCTGCAACGTACTGGACACCGACCTCAGCGCTTTCCAGAAAACCGTCGACGTGAACATCCGTGGCTACTTCTTCATGTCGGTGGAAGCCGGCAAGCTGATGCGCGAAAACGGCGGCGGCAGCATCATCAACGTCGCCTCGATCAACGGCATCTCGCCGGGGATCTTCCAGGGCATCTACTCGGTGACCAAAGCGGCGGTCATCAACATGACCAAAGTGTTCGCCAAGGAATGCGCGCAGTTCGGCATCCGCTGCAACGCCCTGCTGCCAGGTCTGACCGACACCAAATTCGCTTCGGCGCTGGTGAAGAACGAGGCTATTTTGAACACCGCATTGCAACAGATTCCGCTCAAGCGTGTGGCGGATCCTAGTGAAATGGCGGGAGCGGTGTTGTATCTGGCGAGTGATGCGTCGAGTTACACCACTGGGGTTTCGTTGAATGTGGATGGTGGGTTCTTGTCCTGATCCGATTTACTGGATGAGCAAAAGGCAGCCTTCGGGCTGCCTTTTTATTGTTCTGATGGTGATCGTCAGCTGGATAAAGCAAGGACACTACTCAGCGCGAACAAACTCAACCGGCTTACCAGTCAGATCCAGAACTCTAAAATAGCCCTTGATGCTCTTTACATTACGGATCGCCAGCTGAACATGCGTTTCATGCATAAAATCTGTGCCTGGGTAAAGACGTTCACCCTCCCAGAATGGTGAACGGACAGAATCGTACGCAGGTGCCTCCGTAACCTCCCGGAAGGTATGTAAGGCATCAATGACCTGACAATCCAAACGACGTAGGTAGGGATTATTTTTCTTAAGTGGTTGACCGCCCTCTTCTTTAGAGGCGGCTTCAAGCCAGAGGTAGGTCTGACGGATTTCACGCAACGCACTCTCGGCTGTGAAATCCAGGCAACGACCCAAGTCAATCACTGCGCCAATCACAAAGGGATTTTTGATAGAGCTCCGCTTTTGCGCATTCGTCGCAAAGCTCAGTGCGCGCTGCGGGTTGTTTTCCCAAAAATAGGCGCCGCGACCAAGCCAATCATAGTCATTAGTGCTATCAAGTAGCGTTGCTTCGCCAGCCAGTACGCGCTCGCCAATTTCTCGTTCGCACCCATGGAAACCAAGAACAAAAGAAGGAGAAATGCAATACATCAGCGAGCCTTGGCATCCCCATTCACACGTTCGAAAAACGCTCGAACCTTGTTCGGGTCCTTGAGCATTTCAGCAGCGTATTCATCGATCCGCACAGAAGTGCACGTGGCGGCTGATAACTTGGTGCCGTTAGAACCGACCATGACCCAGCCACTCTCAGCCGCTGTTTTGTATCCTTCGCTATCCATATCGATCCTCACTCCTGAGCCACTTTTTGCAACCGCAGCTGCGATAAATCCGTATGCCTTCTCGGAATTGGTTTTGACAGTACTGGCACGACCGCTAACGATTTTTCCATTCGCCAGGCGGATGATGCCGCCGTGCTGGAATCCGACAGAATCACGCACAGCCTTAGCTTCGTGACGATCACCGTCAACGAAAACACAGGTTGTTTTTTCGAGATCCTTCGACATAGCCACCTCTATTCGAGCTTCGTTGCATCGCTCAAATTTGATTAATTGGTGGCCAATATAGTCTGAGTCCCGTCATCAAAGCCCGCGATTTGTCGTTGATCTGAGCACTTGGAAACGATAGAGGTCGATAGCGAGACGCACAAGCCGGCGGATTCCGGCGTAGTTGTAGGCAATGGAGCAAAGCGGTGTAGCCGTTCTCCGTGCTTTCTGAAACCGCACAGCAAAAAGAATTTTTATTCCAACACGTTGCACAAAGAGAACATTTATTCCATAAATAGCCCTCCTGAAAATAAAATCCAAAAAGGACCCCGGCTATGCGCGAACTCGGTATCGGACTCATCGGCACAGGTTTCATGGGCCGCGCCCATGCCTTGGCGTTTCGTAACGTCAGTGCGGTTTTCGAACTGCCCCTCAAGCTCAAACTCGCCGCTCTGGCCGACGCCGATCCGCAGCGTGCCCGCCACTGCGCCGATGCCTGGGGTTTCGACACTGCTCATAGCGACTGGCAGCAACTGATCGATGACCCCAAGGTCAATCTGATCGCAATCACCACGCCCAATCACCTGCACTACCCCATGGCCATGGCCGCCCTCGCCGCCGGCAAACCGGTGTATTGCGAAAAGCCGTTGGCGGTGAATCTGCAACAGGCCGACGCCATGCGGCTGGCGGCCAAAGCGGCGGGCGTGGTGACGCGGGTGGGTTACAACTATCAGCACAACCCGATGATCGGGCTCGCCCGGCAGCTGATTGAGAACGGCGACTTGGGTCAGATCATCAGTTTCCAGGGTGAATTCAGCGAAGACTTCATGGCCGATCCAGCGTCACCTTGGTCGTGGCGTTGCGATGCCGATCATGCCGGTGGCGCACTGGCCGATCTGGGCAGCCACTTGTTGGCCATGGCCCGTTATCTGGTGGGCGATGTCGAGTCAGTGAGCGCCGACACCCAGACCGTGCACCGGCAACGCCCCGCCACGGCTGGCAGCCTGGAACAACGCAGTATCGCGGTCGACGATCAGGTCCACGCCTTGTTGCGGTTTGCGAATGGCGCCCGGGGCACGTTCAGCAGCAGCTGGCTCAAGCACGGCTACAAGAATCACCTGAGTTTTGAAATCAGCGGCACCCGAGGGACTTTGGTTTTCGATCAGGAACGCCTGAATGAGCTGCGACTATTTCGTGCCGGTCAGGACGGTTTCCAGCGCTTGCTGGCAGGGCCGAATCTGCCGGGCTATGCGGCGTTCAGTCCGGCGGCAGGGCATCAGCTCGGCTACAACGAACTCAAGACACTGGAAGTCCATGATTTGGTGATGGCGCTGGCAGGCTTATCTCAGGACGGAACAGATTTCGAACAGGCGTGGGAAGTCGAACGGCTGGCGACGGCCATTCGACTGGCAGCGCAGGAATCGCGGTGGGTCAGGATCGAGGAAGTCTGAGCGAAACGCACGGATACCCGCCAGCAGCACAGCGCCGCTGGCGGTTCAACCTGAGCAGATGGACGCTTACTGAGTGATGCAACGCGTGAGCGTCGTTTCCCGGGTCACCTGCCCCTCAGCCCTCACATCGCCTTGCACATCGGTGCTTTCAGTGGTTTGGCAGGTGCGCACAGGGGTTGGAGGCGGTGCAGCGGGAGGTGGCGGTGGAGGACTGGCACAACCACCCAGAATCGCTATCCAGAGCGCGAACGACAGTGTTGTAAAAATGCGTTTCCAGAGACTTTTCATAGGTTGACCCGCGGTAAGTGATCGACAAATTTCCGCGACCCAACACTCTCACCGCGTACCCGCGGACCGGTCACAGAAAAAATACTCTCGTATTCTTTATACGACCGCCGACAAAACCCGACAGTTCCTAGGACGTTTCGGGACGATGCAACGTGTTGCTCTCAAGTTCATAACGCAGCTCTTCGATCAACGCTGCCACCGCCTCCGGCGTTCTGAGGTTGGTTACGCTCAACCCGCTGACCACCAGATCCACCTCCCCCGACACCGGATGATAGAGCTTCACCGTCAGTGAATGATCCCCCGTAACACTGCAGTCACAGGCCAACGGCGAAAAGCTCCGCTCCAGTTGCATACGCAATTGCGCCACATAAATCATCCCGCGGTTCCTGTCGCTGTTTTAAAAGGGACGCGATACCCGAAGACCTGTATCGCACCCTTACAGCCTAAGAACTGCCGCACTCGGTCAGAACATGAATTTGCACCCCCTCGAGTAGTGCATTTGCACCTAACGCTGGGCCTTGGGCCGCCACTCGTTGGAGAACAAACCGCGCTCGCGAGCCCAGACAATCGCCTCGCTACGACTGTGAACGTCGAGCTTGGAATACACCGTCGACACATGGTTGCGCACCGTATTGGGTGCGAGCTTGAGCCGCGCGGCGATTTCCTTGTCGGCCAGGCCTTCGCAGATCAGGCCGAGCACATCGCGCTCGCGGGCAGTCAGGTCAGTGAAAGACACGCCAGGCAACTGCGGCGAGTTGACGTTTTTCACGTTAGCGAGCTTCTCGATGAGCGTGCGACTGAACCAGGAAGCGTCCTTCATGACCTCTTCGATCGCCGACACCAGCTCCAGCTCCGTGCGTTTACGCTCGGTGATGTCCATAAACACCAGCAGGTAGCAGGGACTGTCCTGAATGTTCACGGTGTCGGCCGAGACCGCGCAATCAATCAGCCCGGCGCCTTTCTTGCGCACCCGAACATCGACACGATCCACGCTTCCGGTTTTCTCCAGCGCCGCAAACAGTCGCGAGCGCGCGCCTGTGTCATCGATAAAATCGATCTGCGTCACCGATTTTCCAAGCACTTCGTCACTGGAATACGCGAGCGTATCGAGGAAGGCTTCATTGACGTCCATCACCACCTGATCGCCGGCGCTGCACACCAGGATCGGCACCGGGGTCAGCCGAAAAGCCTTGGCAAAACGTTCCTCGCTTTGGCGCAGGGCGACTTCGGCCTTATGCCGAGGCTCGATGTCGACGAAGGAAAACAGCATGCAGGCTTCGTCGTTCAATTCAAGGGGCTGGCCGGCGACGATCACCTGTTTGCTGCCACCTTCGGGTAACTGCAGCTGAGCCTGCATTTGCGGAATCGTCGCCCCTTCGCGCAACCGTTGCTTGGCCAGGTCTTTGTTTTCGGCCCCCTCCAGCACGTCCAGTTCATAGGTCGAACGGCCGATCACCTGATCACGGGTATAGCCGGTCATCTCCAGGAAGCCCGGGTTGACTTTGATGTAGCGCAAATCACTGAGGCGACAGATCACCGCCGGGGCCGGATTGGCGCTGAAGGTTTTTTCGAAACGCTGTTCGGCGCTGGCCCACTCCGTGACATCGTTCATGATCAGCACCAGCGACTCCGGCGCGCCAGTACTGTCGGCCAGTACCATGCTGCGCACGCTGTGGACCCAGGTGTGCTCTTCGTCGTCGGCAGGCGTCACTTCAACCAACACATCGCTGAAGGACTCGCCTCGGGCGACGCGACTGATCGGATAATTGTCGGCCTGAACCGGGTGATTATTGCGATAACGCAAGGCGAAGCGCTTGGCGTACTCCTTGGCATTCGCCCCCAGTTCGCTGAGTTGCCCGACGCCGTGCATGGCCAACGCCGCGTCATTGGCCCAGAGAAGGGTCTGGTCGAGCTCCAGCAGAATCACCCCATCGGACAGGCCGGCGATAATCTGCTGCAACTGACGGCGATTGGTTTCGGTGGTCAGGACGTCCTGGCTCATTGGATCTCCACGCGTACGGCGGCGCATACATGCGCCGCCCTGTGAAGATTACGACCGCGAGGGGTTGGGATAGTGCAGCAAACATCCCCGGACATCTCGTCCATCCCTGTAGGAGCTGAGCTTGCTCGCGAAGAGGCCATCACCTTCAACATCTCTATTGACTGATCCGCCGCCTTCGCGAGCAAGCTCAGCTCCTACAGGTCTTCACTCGTTCGATCGTTCCCACGCTCTGCACTGAGTCACTGCACATCCAACGAACCCTGCAACCCCGCCAACTTCTCCGGGTTACGCATGATAAAAATCCGCCTCACCCGCCCCGCTTCGTCAAAACCAAACGTCATCGACGCAGTGATAACCCCGTCCGCCTTGATGATCACGCCTTGTGCCCCATTGATTTCGCTGGGCAGCCATTCGCAAGTCTGCCAATAGACGTGCAACGACTGGCCAATGAAATCCAGCACGCGGGTAATGCCGGACAACGTTTCGCGGATGGCCGAGGCCTTGCCGCCGCTGTCGGCGCAGAGTTCGACGTCTTCGCTCAGCATCGCGGTCAAGGAAGCGGTCGAGCCACTGGCGATGGCGCTATGGAAAGCACTCAGCAATTGGTCCTGACGCGCCGTTTCCGGTTGAAAGCGCGTTTGTCCGTTGCCCAGGCTAGCCTTGGCTCGGGACACCAGTTTGCGGCACGCAGCCTCTTGAACCCCGACCGCGTCAGCCACTTGTGCGTAATCCATGTCGAATATTTCGTAGAGCAGGTACGCCGCACGCTCTTTGGGGGTTAGCCGTTCCAGCAACAACAGAAACGCGGTGGACAGCGACGAGGCCAGTTCATGCCGGTGTTCGGGTGAATCCTGGTGGGTGGTGTGAATCGGTTCCGGCAACCAGGTGCCGACGTAATCAACCCGCGACTTGTGAGCCGAGCGCAGCAGATCGATGCAGTGCCGAGTGCACGCTGTGGTCAGCCAGGCGGCCGGCGTGGCAATGGCGGCGCGGTCGGCCTCCAGCCATTTGATGAACAGCTCTTGCACGACATCCTCGGCTTCGGCGCGGGTGCCGAGGATGCGATACGCCAGACCAAGCAAAAAGGGCCGGCGCTGCTCGAACTCAGCGGCGGCATTCTCAGCGGAGTTCATCAATCAGTGCCTCGACACCTGCAAACGGTTCCACAGGTTGATCATGCCGATCTCGGCCGTCAAGGCACCGATTTGTGCGTCGTTGAAGTGCTCGCGCAAGTCACCGCGCAGGCTGGCGTAGTCGGTCTTTTCATCGAGTATGGTGAGGGCTTCGGTCCAGGCCAGTGCGGCGCGTTCGGAGGCGCTGAAATCGCTGACGTGACGCCAGACGATCAAGCGGTCCAGGCGCTCGTTGGTTTCATTGGCTTCACGGGCCTCGCGGGTGTGCATCTTCACGCAGAAGCCGCATTGGTTGATCTGCGACGCACGCAGGTGCAGCAGGTGTTTGAGGGTCGGAGCCAGGTCGTGGCTGTCGAGGGTGACGTGGACCTGGGTCAGGCTCTCGAACACCTGAGGAATCGATTGCAGCAGGTTGACCGGTTGGGTGTTGGACGACATCGTGTTGCTCCACTGTTTGAGGGATTCAACAGGATGACGATTGAGGATTCGGGTTTGTGACGTGCACTGTTTTTTTTCAGCGCACGTCATGCATTTCAAGCCGCCAATTCACCATTGGCAATCGCTGCCGAAGCCGCCAGCATCGCCCGCAACAACACCGCACACCCGGCCGCCAGATCATCCGGCGCGGCGTTTTCGATTTCGTTGTGGCTGATTCCGCCTTCGCACGGTACGAAGATCATCCCGGCCGGGCCAAGTTCGGCGAGAAAGATTGCGTCGTGCCCTGCTCCGCTGACGATGTCCATGTGCGACAGGCCCAAGCCTTGGGCGGCGCCGCGTACCGCTTCGACGCAGCCTTTGTCGAAGTACAGCGGCGGGAAATCCGCAGTGGGTGTCAGTTCGAAGGTCAGGCCGTGTTCCTCGCAGGTGGTTTCGATGACTTCACGGACTTCGGCAATCATCGAGTCCAGGCGTGCCGGTTCCAGATGACGGAAATCCAGGGTCATGCGCACTTCGCCGGGGATGACGTTGCGTGAACCTGGATAGGCTTGCAGGCAGCCGACGGTGCCGCAGGCGTGGGGTTGATGGCCGAGGGCGGCGCGGTTGACCGCACCGACGATCACCGAGGCGCCGACCAGCGCGTCCTTGCGCAGGTGCATCGGCGTCGGGCCGGCGTGGGCTTCGACGCCGCGCAGTTTCAGGTCAAACCATTTCTGCCCGAGGGCGCCCATCACCACGCCGATGGTTTTGTGTTCGTCTTCAAGGATCGGGCCTTGTTCGATATGGGCCTCGAAATAGGCGCCGACCGCATGACCACTGACCTTGCGCTCGCCGGCATAGCCAATGGCGTTCAAGGCTTCACCGACGGTGACGCCTTCGGCATCGACCTTGGCCAGGGTTTCTTCGAGGGTGAATTTTTCCGCAAACACACCGGAGCCCATCATGCAGGGGGCGAAGCGTGAGCCTTCTTCGTTGGTCCAGACCACCACTTCCAGCGGCGCTTCGGTTTCCACGCCCAGGTCATTGAGGGTGCGCAGCACTTCGACGCCGGCCAGTACGCCGAAGCAGCCGTCGAACTTGCCGCCGGTGGGTTGGGTGTCGATGTGGCTGCCGGTCATCACCGGTGGCAGGTTCGGGTTGCGACCCGGACGACGGGCGAAGATGTTGCCGACGGCGTCGATGCTGACGGTGCAACCGGCCTCCTCGCACCAGTTGACGAAAATGTCCCGGGCCTGGCGGTCGAGGTCGGTCAGGGCCAGGCGACAGACGCCGCCCTTGACCGTGGCGCCGAGCTTGGCCAGGTCCATGAGCGACTGCCACAAGCGGTCGCGGTTGATGTGCTGATGGGTGGACTGCAGAACGTCTACGGCAGCGTTCATGATGATCTCCTCAGGCAGTTCTTATGGATTTCTTCAGGAAATTTTTTTGGTGCACTTGAGGCCGCCTTCGCGAGCAAGCCCGCTCCCACAGTTGAAATGCATTCCCCTGTGGGAGCGGCGGTGCGACGATTCGACTTGCTCGCGAAGGGGCCGTCCCTCACACCGTGGATTTCGCGATTGACGGGCTGGGTCGCATCGAGCACAACCCGTAATAAATCAGCCCGCCCAGTGCCGAGCCGGTGAACCAGCCATAGTCGTAGAACCAGCTGAATGCATCGCTGCCGAGCGACAGCAGCGTTAGCGCCACCGGCACGCCGAACGCGATAAACCCGAACCAGTTCCACGCCGGGTAAACGTCATCGCGATAGAGGCCGGCCAGGTCCAATTGCTGTTTCTTGATCAGGAAATAGTCCACCACCATGATTCCGGCGATCGGGCCCAGCAGGCTCGAATAGCCCAGCAACCAGTTGGAATACACCGTCTCCAGACTCAAATCCGAGACGATCAACCCAAGCTTCTTCAACAGTTCATGGGCCATCAGCGCCAAGCCGACCAGACCGGTGAGCATCACCGCTTTGGTGCGGTTGATGAACTTGGGGGCAACGTTCTGGAAATCGTTGGTCGGCGAAACGATGTTGGCCGCGGTGTTGGTCGACAGCGTGGCGATGATGATCAGCGCCATGGCCAGTGCGACCCAGACCGGGCTCTGGATATGGCCGATCAGGGTGACCGGATCGGAGACGGTGACGCCCACCAGTTTGACCGAGGCGGCGGTCATCACCACACCGAGGGAGGCGAACAGGAACATGGTCAGGGGCAAGCCGATAATCTGCCCGACGATCTGATCCTTCTGGCTTTTCGCATAGCGGCTGAAATCAGGAATGTTCAGGGACAAGGTGGCCCAGAACCCGACCATGGCGGTCAGCCCGGCGGCAAAGTAACTGACAACGCTCGCGCCTTCCGGACGCTTGGCCGGGATCGCCAGCAACTCGGTCATCGACACGTTCGGCATCGCCCATACCAACAGCCCCACGCCCACCAGCACCAACAATGGCGCCGAGAGGGTTTCCAGCCATTTGATCGAGTCCGCGCCGCGAATCACCACCCACAGGTTCAAGGCCCAGAACACCATGAACCCGATCACTTCACCGGTACCGCCGAGGGATTTCCAACCGTCGAACACCGAGCCGAGAAACAGGTGAATGGCCAGTCCGCCGAACATCGTCTGAATGCCGAACCAGCCGCACGCCACCAGTGCCCGGATCAGGCACGGAATGTTGGAGCCGAGGATGCCGAAGGACGAACGCAACAACACGGGAAACGGAATGCCGTACTTGGTGCCGGGAAAGGCGTTCAGGGTCAACGGGATCAGGACGATGATGTTGGCGAACAGAATCGCCAGCAGCGCTTCGCCGACGCTCAGGCCGAAATACGCGGTGAGCACACCGCCGAGGGTGTAGGTCGGCACGCAGATCGCCATGCCGACCCACAATGCGGTGATGTGCCATTTGTTCCAGGTTCGTTCACGCACCTTGGTCGGTGCCATGTCGTGGTTGTAACGGGGGCTGTCGAGGACGTCACTGCCGGCTTCGAGTTCAAACAAGCCGTCGCGCTCGGTCACTTGCGATCTGATCTGTTGCATGGCCGCTCCACTGTTCTTTTGATTATTGTTGCTCATCAGGGGCTGGCGGCATCAATTAACGTGCCGGTTACCCCGGTTGCGCATCGGGCAGTTCCATAAAAACTTTGTAACCAACTGATGTTTATCAGTTTTATTTATATAGCCGATGAGTCACCGGTTACTTGCTTGTTCACTCAGGCCAAATGCCAGGCAAGTTGTCCGAACCGTCAGGACTCAATCTGGTGCATACCACTTTTTTTCAACGTTGCGCATCAACCATAGACCATCCTCAAGCGGCTGATTTCACATAAGAAATCTCGTCTATTTTTAGAACCTGTCAAGTGCGTCAAAATGGTGAGAGGCCTCACCATTTTGGTGATTTACGTATTTAATCGTTATTTATCAATATGTTAAAACAGATATAAGCTTATAAAAAATATTCTTGCTCAATCCTCAAACTCAGACTAGCGTTTATTCCTGACAGCGCTGACAGGAATACACCTGTTTGCGTCGGCTTCATATAAAACATTTAGAACCGGCACAAGTCGGTCATTGCCTGCGAGGAACTCGGAATGTCTCTGTTGATCCGTGGCGCCACCGTTATTACCCATGATGAAAGTTATCGCGCCGACGTCTATTGCGCCGACGGCGTGATCAAAGCCATCGGTGAAAACCTTGATGTTCCCGCCGATGCCGAAGTGCTCGACGGCAGCGGCCAATACCTGATGCCCGGCGGCATCGACCCGCACACGCACATGCAACTGCCCTTCATGGGCACGGTGGCCAGTGAAGACTTCTTCAGCGGGACTGCGGCGGGACTTGCCGGTGGCACCACGTCGATCATCGACTTTGTAATTCCCAATCCGCAGCAATCCTTAATGGAAGCCTTTCATCAGTGGCGCGGCTGGGCCGAGAAGTCGGCGTCGGATTACGGTTTCCACGTCGCGATCACCTGGTGGAGCGAACAGGTCCGCGAGGAAATGGCCGAGCTGGTCAGCCAGCACGGGGTCAACAGCTTCAAGCATTTCATGGCCTACAAGAACGCGATCATGGCCGCCGATGACACGCTGGTGGCGAGTTTCGAGCGCTGCCTGGAATTGGGCGCGGTGCCGACCGTGCATGCGGAAAACGGTGAGCTGGTCTATCACCTGCAACGCAAGTTGATGGCCCAGGGCATGACCGGCCCGGAAGCGCATCCGTTGTCGCGCCCTTCGCAGGTGGAAGGTGAAGCGGCCAGTCGGGCGATCCGCATCGCCGAAACCCTGGGCACGCCGTTGTACCTGGTGCATGTTTCGACCAAGGAAGCCCTCGACGAAATCACCTACGCCCGCAGCAAGGGCCAACAAGTCTACGGCGAGGTGCTGGCCGGGCATTTGCTGCTGGACGATAGCGTCTATCAACACCCGGACTGGCAGACCGCCGCCGGTTACGTGATGAGCCCGCCCTTCCGTCCGCGCGGCCATCAAGAAGCACTTTGGCACGGCCTGCAATCGGGCAACCTGCACACCACCGCCACCGACCACTGCTGTTTCTGCGCCGAACAAAAAGCCGCCGGCCGTGACGATTTCAGCAAGATCCCCAATGGCACGGCCGGTATCGAAGACCGCATGGCGGTGCTCTGGGATGAAGGGGTGAACACCGGGCGTTTGTCGATGCAGCACTTCGTGGCGCTCACCTCCACCAACACCGCGAAAATCTTCAACCTCTACCCGCGCAAAGGCGCGATTCGCGTCGGTGCGGACGCGGATCTGGTGCTGTGGGATCCGGAAGGTACGCGGACGATTTCGGCGAAGACTCACCATCAGCAAGTGGACTTCAACATCTTCGAAGGCAAGACCGTGCGCGGCGTACCGAGCCACACCGTCAGCCAGGGCCGGGTGGTGTGGGCCGATGGTGATTTGCGGGCCGAGCGTGGTGCCGGGCGGTATGTCGAACGGCCGGCGTATCCGGCGGTGTTTGATTTGCTGAGCAAGCGGGCTGAGATGAACAAGCCGACAGCTGTGAAACGCTGAAATCGAGGCCTTCGGCCTTCGCGAGCAAGCCCGCTCCCACATGGGAATGCATTTCAAATGTGGGAGCGGGCTTGCTCGCGAAGGCGGCAGCCCTGACGACGAAAAACTCAATGCCCATCAGAGGCAGTACCTCAATAACCGTGAGGCCAACACCGTGATCAAGACCCTGAACCACCTCCCGCATCCGCACGAGAATGCGGCCGCCCTCGCCGGCCATTTCACCGATCTGGCGCCGCCACTCAACGACCGTCAGGCCCATCTGGAAGCCTCGCGTTGCCTGTACTGCTACGACGCACCGTGCGTGAATGCCTGTCCGAGCGAGATCGATATTCCGTCGTTCATCCGCAATATCCATCAGGAAAACGTTCAGGGCGCCGCGCAGAAAATCCTCTCGGCGAACATCCTCGGCGGCAGTTGCGCTCGGGTGTGTCCGACGGAAGTGCTTTGCCAGCAAGCCTGCGTGCGCAACAACGACCATGAATGCGCACCGGTGCTGATCGGCCTGTTGCAACGTTACGCCGTCGACAACGCACACTTCAGCGAACACCCCTTCACCCGTGCGGCATCAACCGGCAAGCGCATCGCCGTGGTCGGCGCCGGTCCGGCCGGTTTGTCCTGCGCTCACCGCAGTGCCATGCACGGTCATGACGTGGTGATTTTCGAGGCGCGGGAAAAGGCTGGTGGCCTCAACGAATACGGGATCGCCAAGTACAAACTGGTGGATGACTACGCGCAGAAGGAGCTTGAATTCCTATTGGAAATCGGCGGGATCGAAATCCGACACGGGCAGAAACTCGGTGAAAACCTGACACTTAGCGACCTGCATCAGCAGTTCGACGCAGTGTTCCTTGGCCTCGGTCTGGCCGCCAGCAAACAGCTGGGGCTTGCTCATGAAGATGCACCCGGTCTGCTGGCCGCCACCGATTACATCCGCGAACTGCGTCAGGCCGATGACCTGACCCAACTCCCCCTCGCTGACCGTTGCATCGTTTTGGGCGCCGGCAACACCGCCATCGACATGGCCGTGCAAATGGCTCGTCTCGGAGCACGCGATGTCAACCTGGTGTATCGCCGCGGTGTCGAGGAAATGGGCGCCACCGGCCACGAACAGGACATCGCCAAAGCCAATCAAGTGCGTTTGCTGACGTGGGCACAACCCGAAGAAATCCTGCTCGATGCTCAAGGCCAAGTACGCGGCATGCGCTTCGCCCGGACCTGGTTAGTCGAAGGTCGCCTGCAAACCACTGGCGAAACGTTCGAACTGGCCGCCGATGCGATCTTCAAAGCCATCGGCCAGGCCTTTGATAGCAGCGCCCTCGCTGATCCGCTGGCCCGTGAACTCAAGCGTCAGGGCGAGCGGATTCAAGTGGACGAAAACCTGCGCACCAGCATCCCCGGCGTGTATGCCGGCGGCGACTGCACCAGTCTCGATCAGGACCTCACCGTGCAGGCCGTGCAGCACGGCAAACGGGCCGCCGAGGCCATCAACGCCCAACTCATGCTCAACGTGGAGGCTGCGTAAATGGCCGATCTCTCGATTGTCTTCGCCGGCATCAAAGCCCCCAATCCGTTCTGGCTTGCCTCCGCACCACCGACCGACAAGGCCTACAACGTGGTCCGCGCCTTCGAGGCCGGTTGGGGTGGCGTGGTCTGGAAAACCCTGGGTGAAGACCCGGCGGCGGTCAACGTGTCGTCACGTTACTCGGCGCACTTCGGTGCCAACCGCGAAGTGGTGGGCTTCAACAACATCGAGCTGATCACCGATCGCTCGCTGGAGATCAACCTGCGGGAAATCACCCAAGTCAAAAAGGACTGGCCGGACCGCGCGCTGATTGTGTCGCTGATGGTGCCCTGCGTTGAAGAATCCTGGAAATTCATCTTGCCGCTGGTGGAAGCCACCGGCGCCGATGGCATCGAGCTGAACTTCGGTTGCCCGCACGGGATGCCGGAGCGCGGCATGGGCGCGGCCGTCGGCCAAGTGCCGGAGTACGTCGAGCAGGTCACCCGTTGGTGCAAGACGTATTGCTCGCTACCGGTGATCGTCAAGCTCACGCCGAACATCACCGACATTCGCGTCGCCGCCCGCGCGGCCCATCGCGGCGGTGCCGATGCGGTGTCGTTGATCAACACGATCAACTCGATCACCAGCGTCAACCTGGAGCGCATGGTCGCCAATCCCGCCGTGGGCAGCCAAAGCACTCATGGTGGTTATTGCGGTTCGGCGGTGAAGCCGATTGCGCTGAACATGGTCGCCGAAATCGCCCGCGATCCACAGACGCAAGGCCTGCCGATCTCCGGCATTGGCGGCATTAGCAGCTGGCGCGACGCGGCGGAGTTTATTGCGCTAGGCAGCGGCTCGGTGCAGGTGTGCACGGCGGCGATGCTGCATGGCTTCCGGATTGTCGAGGAGATGAAGGACGGGTTGTCACGCTGGATGGACAGTCAGGGCTACGCCAGCGTGTCAGAGTTTTCCGGGCGTGCGGTGGGCAACACCACGGACTGGAAGTACCTGGACATCAACTATCAAGTGATTGCCAAGATCGACCAGGAGGCCTGCATTGGTTGCGGTCGTTGCCACATTGCTTGCGAAGACACTTCGCACCAGGCGATTGCGAGCCTGAAGCAGGCGGACGGGACGCATAAATATGAAGTGATTGATGATGAGTGCGTGGGGTGCAATCTGTGTCAGATCACATGCCCGGTGCAGGACTGTATCGAGATGGTGCCGATGGAGAACGGGAAGCCGTTTCTGGATTGGAATCATGATCCGCGCAATCCCTACCATGTCAGCCCTTGAGCTCAGCGGCGCCTGAACCGACGCCATCGCGAGCAGGCTCGCTCCCACATTGGAATGCATTTCAAATGTGGGAGCGAGCCTGCTCGCGATGAGGCCAGCAGCAACACCGCAAAGCTCAAGGTTCCAACCCAATCCCGCGCAAGATCACACTCGTCACCGTCTGCACCGCCCGCTCGAACTGCATGTCCGACAAAGGCTGATGATCATTCAGAATATTCACCTGATGATCAAAGTCGGCGTAATGCTGGGTCGACGCCCAGATCATGTACAGCAGGCTCGAAGGCTCCACCGGCAGGATGCGTTTGTCGTCCACCCACTGGCGAATTTTCGCTTCTTTCATCTTGGCCCAGTCGTACAGACTCACGTCCAGCTTCTCACCCAGAGTCGGCGCGCCGTGGATGATTTCGTTGGCCCAGACTTTGGAGCCGTAAGGCCGGCTGCGGGAGTGGTTCATCTTGGCGCGGATGTAGCTGCTGAGCACCACGCGCGGGTCGTCGAACATCTCGAAGCACAGCGCGTCCTGTTTCCACACTTCCAGCAAACCCAACAGCACCGCGCTGTACAGCTCACTCTTGGTGCTGAAGTAGTAATGCAGGTTGGAGCGCGGCAGTTGCACTTCGGCGGCGATGTCGGCCATGGCGGTGCCGCCGAAACCTTTTTCGGCGAACACCTTTTCGGCCCCCAACAGAATTTTCTCGACGTTACTGCGACGAATCTCGATCTTGTGATTGCCCATGAGGGCTCCCTGACAACAGCGTTGCTCAAGACTAGCATCCGCTCTAGCTCGCGGCGACAAGGGAAAACGAAACTTCGTACACACAGCTTCGCGCAGGTAAACTGACCGCCTTTTCGAACCCGCCTCAGAGGTATTCCACGATGCTGCTCAAGAAAACCCTGACCACCGTCGCCCTGCTCGGCTCGCTGTTCGTCGCTTCGTCGGTGTTTGCCCACGCCCATCTGAAAAGCCAGACCCCGGCCGCCGACAGCACGGTGACCGCGCCGTCGGAACTGCGCCTGGTGTTTTCCGAAGGCGTTGAAGCGACCTTTTCCAAAGTCACGATCAGCAAGGACGGTGCCGACGTGGCGGTGAAAAGCCTCGCCACCGAAGGCAGCGACAAGAAAACCCTGATCGTCACCCCGGCCGCACCATTGGCAGCGGGTGCTTACAAAGTCGAATGGCACGCGGTGTCGGTCGATACCCACAAAAGCGAAGGCGCCTATAACTTCAAGGTTGGCCAGTAATTCATGACGAGCGCGATGGTGCTGTGCCGCTTCCTGCATTTCACCGTCGTGCTGATGCTGTTCGGGGTCTGGGTGTTCAGGCCTCTGCTGGTTAATGGCGACGCTGGAAATCTGGATCAGCGACTGACGAAGACAAGCCGCTGGATGGCGGCGGTGGCGTTGGTCACTGGCGTTAGCTGGTTGCTGCTGATCACCGCCAGCATGGCCGGTTCGTGGGACGCGGCATTCGATCCATCGACCCTGCGATTGGTGCTGGGCAATACATTTTTCGGCCAGGTCTGGCGCTGGCACCTGCTGCTCAATGCGTTGTTGGTCGCGCTGCTGATGACGCCCCTGCGCTCAAACCTGCCCCTGCGAATCGGCCTCGCCAGCCTGCTGCTGGCCACCCTCGCCCCGGTCGGCCACGGAGCCATGCTCGACGGCCTCAACGGCCAATTGCTGATCCTCAATCAAATCATTCACCTGACCTGCGTCGGCGCCTGGCTCGGCGGCTTGATGCTGTTGGTGATGATCCTGCGGCAGCCGACAGAGCATTCAATCAAAGCGACCTTGCAACGCTTCAGCGGCGTTGGTTACGTCTTGGTGGCGGGGTTGGTGATGACCGGGCTGATCAATGTTCGGGTCCTCACCGGGCAGTTCTGGCCGACGCCGTTGCTGTCCGGGTTTGCGCTGATTCTGTTGATCAAGGTTGTGTTGGTCGCCGCGATGCTGGGGCTGGCGTTGTTCAATCGGCTGCGGATCAACGACTGCGAGCAGCGTCCGACTGCTCTGACAAGTAGTGTAATTCTTGAATGGTTGCTGGGAATGGGAGCGGTGGCTGCCGTTTCTTTACTCGGCACGATGCCGCCGATGATCACTGGCTAAAACGCCAATCCCTGTGGGAGCGGGCTTGCTCGCGAAAGCGGCGTCACATTCAACACATTGGCTGACTGGCAGACCGCCTTCGCGAGCAAGCCCGCTCCCACAGGGTTTCTGCGACAAACCATAAAACGGAGCCAAGTCATCGTACAACTTCTGATTGACATTCCCCGTAACACTTGCAAATAATCCGCCCCTATGTTGTACGACGACGTATAACAAGAATAAAAACAACAAGAAACACGGGAGCGTCACTGTGAGCAAGCTCGTCCGCAATTCCTCCGCCTGCACCCCTCGCCCAACCTTCGCACGCCGTCACACCCTGAGCCTGATCGGTTGCAGCAGCCTAGCCCTCGCCTTGCCCATGACCAGTCATGCCGAAGGTTTCGTCGATGACGCCAAAGCCACGCTGAACCTGCGCAACTTCTACATCAACCGCAACTTCACGAACCCGGCCTACCCGCAGGGCAAGGCTGAAGAGTGGACGCAAAGCTTCATCCTCGACGCCAAATCCGGATTCACCCAAGGCCCCGTTGGTTTCGGCATGGATGTGCTGGGCCTGTACTCGGAAAAACTCGACGGCGGCAAAGGCACGGGCGGCACCTCGTTGCTGCCGATTCATGACGACGGCCGCCCGGCCGACAACTTCGGGCGCCTGGGTGTGGCGCTGAAAGGGAAAATCTCGAAAACCGAATTGAAGGTCGGCGAATGGATGCCGGTGTTGCCGATCCTGCGCTCCGACGACGGTCGCTCGCTGCCGCAAACCTTCCGCGGTGGTCAAGTGACGTCCACCGAGATCAGTGGCCTGACGCTCTACGGCGGCCAGTTCCGCGCCAACAGCCCGCGCAACGATGCGAGCATGGAAGACATGTTCATGAACGGCAAATCCGCGGCCTTCACCTCGGACCGTTTCAACTTTGGCGGCGGCGAATATGCGTTCAACGAGAAGCGCACCCAGGTCGGTGTCTGGTACGCGCAACTCAGCGACATTTATCAGCAGCAGTATTTCAACCTGAGCCACAGCCAGCCCATCGGCGACTGGACCCTCGGCGCCAACCTTGGCTACTTCATCGGCAAGGAAGACGGCAGCGCCCTGGCTGGCGACCTCGACAACAAAACCGCGTTCGCCATGCTCTCGGCCAAATACGGCGGCAACACCTTCTTCGTCGGCCTGCAAAAACTCACCGGCGACGATGTCTGGATGCGGGTCAACGGCACCAGCGGCGGCACCCTGGCCAACGACAGCTACAACTCCAGCTACGACAACGCCAAGGAAAGATCCTGGCAACTGCGCCACGACTACAATTTTGTGGCGCTCGGCATTCCCGGCCTGACGATGATGAACCGCTACATCAGCGGCGATAACGTGCACACAGGCACCATCACCGACGGCAAGGAATGGGGCCGCGAGTCAGAACTGGCTTACACCGTACAGAGCGGCGCGCTGAAGAACCTCAACGTCAAATGGCGTAACGCGTCGATCCGCAAGGACTTCAGCACCAACGAATTCGACGAAAACCGCATTATCATCAACTACCCGATCTCGTTGCTGTAAGCCGGATCTTTGTAGCAGCTGGCGAAGCCTGCGTTCGGCTGCGCAGCAGTCGTAAAATCAGCCGACGCGGTGCATCAGGAAAATCACCTGTGTAGGGTTTACGACTGCTTCGCAGCCGAACGCAGGCTTCGCCAGCTGCTACATCGAGCGCGGGGCGGCCAGACCCTTCGTCAATTTCAATTGATGTGCGTTGACAACCACCAGAAAGGCTAACGATACTTCGACCTAGTCGTACGACAACCTACAACAAATTCAATAACAACTGACTGCTTGTTCAGGGACTTCCATGACCATCACAACTAACGCCCGCGCTCCTTTCAATCGTCTCCTCCTGACCGGTGCCGCCGGTGGCCTCGGCAAAGTCCTGCGCGAACGCCTGCGCCCCTACGCCAATGTGATTCGCCTGTCGGACATCGCTGACATTGCCCCGGCCATCGATGACCGTGAAGAAGTCGTGCCCTGCGACCTGGCAGACAAGCAAGCAGTCCATCAGCTGGTTGAAGGCGTGGACGCGATCCTGCACTTTGGTGGCGTATCGACGGAGCACTCGTTCGAAGAGATCCTCGGCGCCAACATCTGCGGCGTGTTCCACATCTATGAAGCCGCTCGCCGCCATGGTGTGAAGCGGGTGATTTTCGCCAGTTCCAACCACGTGATCGGCTTCTATAAGCAGGATGAAGTCATCGACGCCCACTCCCCTCGCCGCCCGGACAGCTACTACGGCTTGTCCAAGTCCTACGGCGAAGACATGGCCAGTTTCTACTTCGATCGCTACGGCATCGAGACCGTCAGCGTGCGCATCGGCTCCTCGTTCGCGGAACCGCTCAACCGCCGAATGATGAGCACCTGGTTGAGCTTCGGCGACCTGACTCAATTGCTCGAATGCGCGCTGTACGCCCCCAATGTCGGCCACACCGTGGTCTACGGCATGTCCGACAACAAGAACGTCTGGTGGGACAACCGATTCGCCACCTGCCTGGGTTATGAACCTCAGGACAGCTCCGAAGTGTTCCGCGAAAAAGTCGAAGCCCAACCGATGCCGGCCGCTGATGACCCGGCACGGGTTTACCAGGGTGGAGCGTTTGTCGCGTCCGGCCCGTTCGGCGACTGAACCCGCGCACATCACTTGATCCCGACAACAAAAACCTGAGGGGATGAGCTGTCATGCAAGCCGAATTGATTGTCGATGCCCGCAACGCGGTAGGTGAATGCCCGGTCTGGGTGCCCGAGGAAAACGCCCTGTATTGGGTTGATATTCCTGCCGGCGGACTTCAGCGCTGGAGCGCCGAAACCGGCCATGTTCACGCCTGGACAGCACCAGAAATGCTCGCCTGCATTGCACGTCACAGCAACGGCGGCTGGGTTGCCGGGATGGCAAGCGGGTTCTTTCATCTGCACCCGCACAATGACGGCAGCCTCGACAGCAATCTCCTGGCACCGGTCGAACACGCCCGCACAGATATGCGCCTGAACGATGGTCGGTGCGATCGTCAGGGGCGATTCTGGGCCGGCAGCATGGTGCTGAACATGGGCGCCAACGCTGCCGACGGCACGCTTTATCGCTACAGCGCCGGGCAACGCGGGCCACTCGAGGCGCAACTCGGCGGGTTTATCGTGCCCAACGGCCTGGGTTTCAGCCCGGACGGGCGAACGATGTACCTGTCTGACTCTCATCCCTTGGTCCAGCAAATCTGGGCCTTTGATTACGACATCGACAGCGGCACGCCGTCCAACCGCCGGCTGTTTGTCGACATGCATCAATTCCCCGGTCGTCCCGACGGGGCGGCGGTCGATGCCGAAGGCGGCTACTGGATTTGCGCCAATGACGCCGGGCTGATTCACCGTTTCACGCCCGATGGCCGACTGGACCGTTCCCTCGCCGTACCGGTGAAAAAACCGAGCATGTGCGCCTTCGGCGGCAGTCGCCTGGACACATTGTTCGTGACCTCGATCCGTCCCGGCGACGACCATGACGAACAGTCACCGGCCGGCGGTGTGTTCGCCCTCAATCCCGGGGTGAAAGGTTTGCCGGAGCCGTTGTTCAAGGATTGCTGATCATGAATGATATGACTTGGCTGGTGAGGTCTCCCTGTGGCGAGGGAGCTTGCTCCCGCTGGGTCGCGCAGCGGCCCTTTGCAGTCGTTCAGATATACCGAGTTATTTGATTTGCGACTGCTTCGCAGCCGAGCGGGAGCAAGCTCCCTCGCCACAAAAGCCATTCAATGAGCCAGTAAAAATCAACATGACGCCAAAAATTCTGGAACTCGAAGACGAATTCACCCACCTCACCCTCGCCCCGCAACTCGGTGGCAGCATCGTCAACTGGAGCGTGTGCGGCACGGGTCTGCCGCTGTTGCGCCACAGTGACGTTCACGCGTTAAACACCGGTCTGCCCGGCAAGCTCGGCTGTTTTCCCTTGGCACCGTGGTCGAACCGAATTTCCGAAGGAGGTTTCGACTGCCCCGAGGGCTGGCTGGCACTGACACCCAACAGCCTCACCGATCCCATGCCGATTCACGGCAGCGCCTGGCAACAGCCGTGGCAGGTGGTTTCGCAGACGCGCGATGAAGTCGTCCTGCAACTCGACAGCACCACGCCCTTCGCTTACCGCGCCCGGCAACGATTCCATCTGAGCGAAGGCAAGCTGAGCATTGAGCTTAAGGTCACCCATCTGGCCGAAAGCCCGGCCTGGCATGGGCTCGGTTTGCATCCCTACTTTCCGCGTACCACGGGCACCCAGTTGCAGGCACAAGCCCGGCAAGTCTGGTTGTGTGACGGGACCAAACTGCCGACACACCTCAGTGCCTTGCCGGCCGAATGGGATTTCCAGTCACTCAAGACGTTGCCCGACACACTGGTCGACAACGGCTTCTGCGAATGGGACGGCCATTGCCTGATCCGCCAGCCAGCGTTGGGCTATGAGCTGGAATGCCGGGCCACCGGCAGCGATTACTACCTGCTCTACTGCCCGGCGGACCTGGATTTTTTCTGTATCGAACCGGTGAGCCACCCGGTCAACGCGCATCACCTGCCCGGTCGTCCGGGGTTGCGATTGCTGGAGCAAGGCGAGTCAGCCGAGCTCGGTTTCAGCTTGCACTATCGCTACCCCAGCAACTGACTCAGCACCGCGCGCAACTTGCCGGGTTTCACCGGTTTGTTCAGCAGCGGTGCGTCGAGCCGCTGCAATGAGCGCCGACACTGATCCGTGCGGTCTGCGGTGATGATGACCGCCGGAATCGCCTGGTGGTAATGCTCACGCAAATGCCTGACCACATCACAGCCCACCACCCCGTGATCGAGGTGGTAATCCGCCAGAATCAGTTCCGGCGGTCGCCCCTGCAAGGCGGCCAGTGCGGAGAATTCGTCGGTGGCCGTCACCACTTCGCAACCCCATTGCCCGAGCAGCGCGCTCATGCTTTCGAGGATGCTCACTTCGTTGTCCAGCACCAGCAAGCGCCGGCCCGGCAATGGATTGCCGGTGCCGGGTTGTGGTGCCGCCAGGCTGATCGGCAGCGGAATTTCATGGGAAATCGGCACGTCGATGCTGAACATCGAACCACGCCCCGGCAGCGAATGAACCCCGACTTTATAGCCGAGGATCTTGGCGATGCGTTCAACGATGGCCAGCCCCAGGCCCACTCCCTTGCGGTCGGCGGCACGGCCGACGTCCAGTTGGTTGAACTCGAGGAAGATCGAATCCAGTCGGTCCGCCGCGATCCCGCGCCCGGTGTCCCAGACTTCCAAGCGTAGCATTTCACCCCGGCGTCTGGCACCCAGAAGAATGCTGCCTTCGTCGGTGTAGCGGCAGGCGTTGCTGAGGAAGTTGCGCAGAATCCGCGTCATCAGGCGCAAGTCGGTGCTGATGGCGTAATCGCCCATGTGCACGCGCAGGTTCAACCCTGCGGCTTGCGCCACTGACTGGAACTCCGACACCAGCGGCGCGAGCAATTCATCGAGGCGGTACAGCGCAATGTCCGGCTTGACCGCCGCCTGATCGAGCCGGGAAATATCCAGCAAATCGGTGAGCAAATCTTCCGCCCCTTCCAGCGCCTGATGCGTACGCTCCACCAGCACCTGCTCGACATCGGGCAGCTTGCGTTCGCGCAGGGTCGAGATCAGCAAACGCGCGGCATTGAGCGGTTGCAGCAGGTCATGACTGGCGGCGGCGAGGTATTTGTCCTTGCTGCGATTGGCGGCCTCGGCGGCGTCCCGGGCATCGCGCAAGGCTTCGGCGATCTGTTTACGCTGGGTGATCTGCTGTTGCAGGTTACGGTTGGCTTCCAGCAACTCGTCGGTGCGCGCGGTGACGCGCTGCTCCAGTTCGTCGTTGAGTTGCTGCAAGCGTTGCTGGGCGAGTTTGCGTTCGGTGATGTCGGCGACAAACCCTTCCACCAGCCCTTCCTGATCGGGCTTGAGCAATAGGTTCATCAGCACGTCGAGGCTGCTGCCATCCTTGCGCCGCAATTGGGTTTCATAGCCATGCAGGCTGCCCTGGTGCCTGAGGATTTCGCCGATATTTTCCAGTTCCTGTGCACCACCGACAAACAGGTTGCTCGCCAGATCCGCCAGGGAAAACAGCACCTCCTGGGGATTATCGTAGCCGAGCATCCGCGCCAGTCCCGGATTGGCGGCGCGCATGCCTTCCAGGAGGCTGGCCTGAAAGATCCCGTGGACCGCGTTCTCGAACAGCCATTTATAGCGATTGCGCTCGGTTTCCAGCTCGTCGAGGCGCGCAGCCAGTTCCGGGTAATGACTTTTGCGCGCCGAGTGGCTGCCTAATCCCAGTAACCCCGCCAGCGCCCGTTGCTGTTCGTCAGAGGGCTTCGCCATAGACGACCTCGACATCACGCTGACTGGACTCACGCGGGTTGGTCAGGATGCACGGATCGTGCATGGCGTGTTGCGACAGGAACGGAATGTCCGCAGTGCTGACCCCGTGCAGTCCGAGGGTTTCGTGGAAGCCGATGGCGTGTTTCAACGCAATCAGATGTTCCACCAGACGCCCGCAAATCTGCCGGTGATTGAGGCCACGGCAATCGATGCCAAAGGTCTCGGCGATCACCTTGAAGCGCTCAGGTGCGGAGCTGTAGTTGAACGCCACCACGTGTTCCACCAGCACCGCGTTGCACAGCCCATGAGGCAGATCGAGAAAACCGCCCAGGCTGTGGGACATGGCGTGCACCGCGCCGAGGATCGCGTTGGAGAACGCCAGCCCGGCCTGCATGCTGCCGAGCATGATTTTCTCGCGCAGGGCGATATCGTTGGGGTTGGCGATCATCTGCACCAGGTTGCCGTTGATCAGGCGCATCGCCTCCAGCGCATGGGGGTCGGTCAATGGCCCGTGACCGGTGGAAACAAACGCTTCGATGGCATGCACCAACGCATCGATGCCGGTACAGGCCGACAGGAACGGGTCCATGCTCAGGGTGGTTTCCGGGTCGATCAGCGACACGTCCGGGACCACCGCCTTACTGACGATGGAGAACTTCATGCGTTCTTGCTGGTTGGAGATGATCACGAATTGCGAGACATCGGCCGAGGTCCCGGCGGTGGTCGGAATCAGGATCAGCGGCGGACTGGGGACACGGATGGTGTCCACGCCTTCGAATTCGAGGATGCTGCGCCCATGGGCGACGACAATGCCGATGCCTTTGCCGCAATCCATCGGGCTGCCGCCACCGACGGCCACGATCACATCGCAATGATTTTCCCGGTACAGATCGGCGCCGAGCATCACTTCTTCGACCCGAGGGTTGGGCGAGACGGCGCTGTACAGGACGTACTCGATACCCTGGGCTTGCAGGCTGGCCTCGACATCGGCGACCCAACCGGCGGCAATCACACCGGGATCGCTGACCAGCAGGACCTTGCGGGCACCAAAGGTTTTGGCGCAATTGCCGACGTTGTGCCGGCAGCCGGCACCAAAGATGATTTCAGGCGAAACGAATTTACGCAGCTGACTAAGACTCTGGCTCATTGGAAAAGCCTGTTTTTATTGTTTTGGAAGGTAACGTCCACACTAAAGCATCCGGCTGTGAATGCAATCAGACCAATGGGTAGCAGGCTGGGGTGTACTCAAATCTTGTACCCACCGCAGATCCCCTGTGGGAGCGGGCTTGCTCGCGAAAGCGGTGGGTCAGTCGACATCAATGTTGCATGTAATGCAGCCTTCGCGAGCAAGCCCGCTCCCACAGGGATTCGCGTTGGACGCAACGTCTGGATTCATCCTCGGTAGATCAGTCGCGAAGCCTTCTCGTTACGCAACGTCAGGTGTTCCATGCCCAGCCCCGGTGCGTCGGCTTCCTCGCGGGCCTTGAGAATCACACCGTGATGCGATGACTTGCTGCACACCGGGTCCGCATTGGCCGCGTCACCGGTCAACATGAATGCCTGGCAGCGGCAACCACCCAGATCCTTGTGCTTTTCATCGCAGGAGCGGCACGGTTCCTTCATCCAGTCGTCGCCACGAAAGCGATTGAAACCGAAAGAATCAGTCCAGATGTGCTCGATGCTGTACTCGCGCACGTTGGGAAACTGCACCGGCAACTGTCGGGCGCTGTGGCAAGGCAACGCTGTGCCGTCGGGGGTGATGTCGAGAAACAGATTGGCCCAGCCGTTCATGCAGGTCTTGGGGCGTTCTTCGTAGTAATCCGGGGTGACGAAGATCAGCTTGCACGGGTGGCCCTGCGCCTCAAGACGCTCGCGATATGAGTGGGTGATGCGCTCGGCACGCTGCAATTGTTCGCGCGTGGGCAACAGGCCAACCCGGTTGAGCTCGGCCCAGCCGTAGAACTGGCAGGTCGCCAATTCGACGAAATCCGCTTCCAGTTCCAGGCACAAATCGATGATCTGTGCGATCTGGTCGATGTTGTGCCGATGGGTGACGAAGTTCAGCACCATCGGGTAGCCCTGGGCCTTTACCGCCCGGGCCATCGCGAGTTTCTGCGCGAAGGCCTTGCGCGAGCCGGCGAGCATGTTGTTCACCGCTTCGTCGGCGGCCTGGAAGCTGATCTGGATGTGGTCCAGCCCCGCGACCTTGAAATCGCGCACTTTCTGCTCGGTCAGGCCGATGCCCGAGGTGATCAGGTTGGTGTAGTAACCCATGTCCCGGGCAGCCTTGATCAGTTCGGCCAGGTCTTGACGAACCAACGGCTCGCCGCCGGAAAAACCCAGTTGCGCGGCGCCCATCTCCCGGGCTTCGCGGAACACCCGGATCCATTCTTCGGTGCTCAACTCTTCGCCTGATTGGGCAAAGTCCAGCGGGTTGGAGCAATACGGGCATTGCAGCGGGCAACGATAGGTCAACTCCGCCAACAGCCACAGCGGCGGACCCGGACGCGAGTCACTCGATCCAGAATTGAGCATGGGCCACCTCCAGAAACGCCAGCACATCTTCGTCGATCCCCGGTACGCCGGGGAAACTCTCAGACAGTCGATCAATGATCGCCGCAACGCTGCGCTGGCCGTCCACCAGATCGAGGATCTGCCCGGCACTGGTGTTGAGTTTGATCATGCCTTCGGGGTACAGCAGCACGTGACAGTCCTGACGAGGTTCCCATTGCAGGCGAAAACCCTGGCGCAGCGACGGTGATTGCTCGCGGTTAATCAGGCTCACAGGGCAATCCCCCGGTGCCAGACTTGGTCCGTGGTGACGGTGTGATACGGCGGGCGCTCCAGCTCGTAGGCCATGCTCATGGCGTCGAGCATGCTCCACAGCACATCGAGCTTGAATTGCAGGATTTCCAGCATGCGTTGCTGGCCTTCGACTGTGACGTAGTGCGCCAGGGTGATGCGCAAACCATGCTCGACATCCCTTCGCGCCTGACTCAGGCGATTACGGAAATAGTCATAACCGCCGACGTCGATCCACGGGTAATGGGTCGGCCAGGCATCAAGCCGGGATTGGTGGATCTGTGGCGCAAACAGCTCGGTCAGCGAACTGCTGGCGGCTTCCTGCCAACAGGCGCGACGGGCGAAATTGACGTAGGCATCCACGGCGAAACGGACACCGGGCAGCACCAATTCCTGTGAAAGGATTTGCTCGCGATCCAGCCCCACCGCTTCGCCCAGCCGCAGCCAGGCTTCGATGCCGCCTTCGCTGCCGGGCACGCCGTCGTGATCGAGGATTCGTTGCAGCCATTCCCGGCGTACGTCGCGGTCCGGGCAGTTGGCAAGAATCGCGGCGTCCTTCAGGGGGATGTTCACCTGGTAGTAGAAGCGATTGGCAACCCAGCCTTGAATCTGCTCGCGACTGGAGCGCCCGGCGTACATGGCTTGGTGGAACGGATGATGGATGTGGTAGAAGGCGCCTTTGGCGCGCAGGGCCGCTTCGAATTCGGTGGGGGTCATTGCTTTGTCAGTCATTGCGGTTCTCCTGGTAGCTCTGCGGTGTTTGCTCTGGCGCCTTCGTCGGAACGCCGCCCGGACCAAGCCCGCTCCCACAGTGGAACGCGGCACCCTTGTGGGAGCGGGCTTGCTCGCGAAGGGGCCATCCGCTACAGATCAATACTCATGCCGTCAAACGCCACTTCGATCCCGCGCCGCTCCAGCAGCGCCCGCTCGGCCGAGTCTTCATCAAGGATCGGGTTGGTGTTGTTGATGTGGATCAGCACCTTGCGCTGGCGGGTGAAGCCTTCAAGGATTTCGAGCATGCCGCCAGGGCCGCTTTGCGACAGGTGACCCATTTCACTGCCCAGGTTCTGGCCGACTTCGCAGACTCGCATCTCGTCGTCGCGCCACAAGGTGCCGTCCAGCAACAGACAATCGGCGCGTTGCATCCAGCTCAGCACCTCGTCGTCGACCTGTCCCAGGCCCGGCGCATAGAACAGCGAAGCACCGCTGCGTCGGTCTTCGATAAACAAGCCGATGGTGTCGCCCGGCTGCGGATTGCCGCGATTGGGGGAGTACGGCGGTGCGTTGCTGACCAAGGGGATCGCGCGAAATCGCAGGTGTGCGCAAGCGGTGATGCTGAACGGCTCGCGGTCGAGCCCGACCGGTTGCCACTGCAACCCGCCGTTCCAATGCTTGAGCATGGTGAACAACGGGAAGCCGCTGCTCAGGTCTTCATGGACGCGTTCGGTGCACCAGACCGAATGCGGGCAGCCTTCGCGCAGACTCAACAGGCCGGTGCAATGGTCGATCTGGCTGTCCAGCAGGACGACGCCGGCAATCGCCGTGTCACGAACCCGGCGCGCCGGTTGCAGCGGCGCGAAACTCTCGAGTTGCGCGCGAATGTCCGGTGAAGCATTGCAAAGCACCCAATCCACACCGTTGTCGCTCAGGGCAATCGAGGACTGGGTCCGGCGTTGGGCCCGCAGGCTGCCATTGCGCATCGCGGCGCACTGGCGGCAGTTGCAATTCCATTGCGGAAAACCACCGCCAGCGGCGGATCCGAGAACGCGAATGTGCATGGGCAATGCTCCAAAAGGCAGGCCCGGCCAACGCAACAGCTGGCCGGGTGAACAATCAGCGGTTGGCGAAATACATCGTCACTTCGAAGCCAATGCGCAGATCGGTAAACGCGGGTTTAGTCCACATGGGTCAATCCTCTTCTTATGCCGGACGATTCCGGTAAAGCCATTAATGCACGGGGCGCCATGCACCCGAATGCTACTTTCGAACGAGGTGGCGGCGTGCATTGGTAGGGGGTGCGCGGGGTTTTCCGGTACACACAAAACCAATGTGGGAGCGGGCTTGTGTGGCGAGGGGGCTTGCCCCCGTTGGGTCGCGAAGCGGCCCCAAAAAAAAATGGGACTGCTGCGCAGTCCAACGGGGGCAAGCCCCCTCGCCACAAAAGCTCGCTCCCACAGGTTCTTCAGTGTGCTTGCGAGGTTAGAAGAACCCCATCGGATTGATGTCGTAGCTCACCAGCAGGTTTTTGGTCTGCTGATAATGGTCGAGCATCATCTTGTGGTTTTCACGGCCGACGCCGGACTTCTTGTAGCCACCAAACGCGGCGTGGGCCGGGTACAGGTGGTAGCAGTTGGTCCAGACACGCCCGGCCTTGATCGCCCGGCCCATGCGGTAGGCACGGTTGATGTCGCGGGTCCACAGACCGGCGCCGAGGCCGAACTCGCTGTCGTTGGCAATCGCCAGGGCTTCGGCTTCGTCCTTGAAGGTGGTGATACCCACCACCGGGCCGAAGATTTCTTCCTGGAACACGCGCATTTTGTTGTGGCCCTTGAGCAGGGTCGGCTGGATGTAATAACCCGTCGACAAGTCGCCCTCAAGACGCTCGGCCGCGCCGCCGGTGAGCAGCTCGGCGCCCTCTTCCTGGGCTATTTTCAGGTACGAAAGGATCTTGTCGTATTGCTGCTCGGACGCCTGGGCGCCGACCATGGTGTCGGTGTCCAGCGGGTTGCCGCGCTTGATGTTGACGATCTTCTTCATCACCACTTTCATGAAGTCGTCGTAGATCGACTCCTGCACCAGCGCTCGCGATGGACAGGTGCAGACTTCGCCCTGGTTGAAGAACGCCAGCACCAAACCTTCGGCGGCCTTCTCGATGAACTGCGGCTCGGCTTGCATGATGTCTTCGAAGAAAATGTTCGGCGACTTGCCGCCCAATTCGACAGTGCTCGGAATGATGTTCTCGGCCGCGCATTTCATGATGTGCGCGCCAATCGGGGTGGAACCGGTGAAGGCGATCTTGGCGATGCGCTTGCTGGTGGCCAACGCCTCACCCGCTTCGCGACCAAAACCCTGAACGATGTTCAGCACACCGGCCGGCAGCAAGTCGGCGATCAGCTCAGCGAAAACCATGATCGACAGCGGCGTCTGCTCGGCGGGTTTGAGTACCACGCAGTTACCGGCGGCCAGGGCCGGGGCGAGTTTCCAGGCAGCCATCAGCAGCGGGAAGTTCCACGGAATGATCTGTCCGACCACGCCCAATGGCTCGTGGAAGTGATAGGCCGTGGTCAGCTCGTTGATCTCGGCGGCACCGCCCTCTTGAGCACGGATGCAACCGGCGAAGTAACGGAAATGGTCGGCGGCCAGCGGCACGTCGGCGTTGAGGGTTTCGCGCACGGCTTTGCCGTTGTCCCAGGTTTCGGTGACGGCGAGGATTTCCAGGTTCTGCTCGATGCGGTCGGCGATTTTCAGCAGCACCAGAGAGCGGTCCTGCGCCGAGGTTTTGCCCCAGGCATCGGCGGCGGCATGCGCTGCGTCGAGGGCTTTTTCGATGTCGGCGGCGCTGGAGCGCGGAAACTCGGCGATCACTTCGCCGGTGACCGGCGAAGAATTGGTGAAGTACTCACCATTGACCGGGGCGACGAACTCGCCGCCGATGAAATTGCCGTAGCGCGGTTTGAAGGTAACGACGGCGCCAGGTGTGCCGGGTTGTGCGTAGATCATGGTGGGCCTCTGTCTGGGTCGATGCCTGTCGGGCAAACAGGCGATGAACCGATAGTAGAGAGCCCTGCGCGTCAGACGAATGCGCCGTTGGCAGGAGGACTCTCGTTATTTGGTAGTAGATTTGCCCACATCTATGTGGCAAATCCCCTTGAAGGAGCGAGCTTGTGTGGCGAGGGGGCTTGCCCCCGTCGGGTCGCGGAGCGGCCCCAAAAAATGGGACTGCTGCGCAGTCCAACGGGGGCAAGCCCCCTCGCCACAAAGGCTCGCTCCCACAGGGTTATGTGGTGGACTGGGGTTAGTGCTTGGCGACCAGGTCTTTCGGCAGCTTGAACGTCCAGAGCATGCCGCCCTGGTTGAAGTCCTTGATGCGCTTGGCCACTTCGCCGCCCCACAAAGGAACAGCACCGCCCCAACCGGACAGCACCGAGACGTATTGTTCGCCGTCCATTTCCCAGGTCACAGGCGAGCCGAGTACGCCGGAGCCGGTCTGGAATTCCCAGACTTTCTCGCCAGTCTTGGCATTGAACGCTTGGAGGAAACCTTCCGGCGTGCCGGTGAACACCAGGTTGCCCTTGGTGGTCAGCACTCCGCCCCACAGCGGCGCGAAGTTCTTGTGGCGCCAGACTTCCTTGCCGGTTTTCGGGTCAATGGCGCGCAGCACGCCGATGTAGTCTTCATTCAATGGCTTGATGGTGAAACCGGCACCGAGGAACGCCGCGCCTTTCTTGTAGGCGATGCCTTCGTTCCAGATGTCCATGCCCCATTCGTTGGACGGCACGTAGAACAGTCCGGTGTCCTTGTTGTAGGCCATCGGCATCCAGTTTTTCGCGCCGAGGAATGCCGGTGCTACGAATACCGAACTGCCTTTGGCTTCGGTGCCGGGCGCGCCTGGGCGGCTGGCTTCGTTGTAGATCGGCCGACCGTCTTTATCCAGGCCGGTAGCCCAGGTGATTTTGTCCACGAACGGGAAGCCGCGAATGAATTTGCCATTGGTGCGGTCCAGCACGTAGAAGAAGCCGTTACGGTCAGCGGTCGCGGCGGCTTTGATCTCTTTGCCGCCTTCGGTGTAGTTGAACGAGACCAGCTCGTTTACGCCGTCATAGTCCCAGCCGTCATGAGGCGTGCTCTGGAAGTGCCACTTGATAGTGCCGTCGTCCGGGTTGAGCGCCAGACGCGACGACGAGTAGAGGTTATCGCCAGGACGCAAATGCGAGTTCCACGGCGCCGGGTTGCCGGTGCCGAACAGCAGCAGATTGGTTTCCGGGTCGTAGTAACCGCCAAGCCAAGGGGCGGCGCCGCCGGTTTTCCAGAGATCGCCGGGCCAGGTCTTGCCGGCTTCGCCGCCGGAGATGCCGTTCTCTACCGCTTTGCCGTCCTTGTAGGTGTAGCCCATGTGGCCTTCGACGGTTGGCCGGGTCCACAGCAGGTCGCCGTTTTTCGGGTCGTAGGCTTCGATTTTGCCAACCACCCCGAACTCGCCGCCGGCGACACCGGTGATCAGTTTGCCGTTGATTACCAACGGCGCGGCACTGATCGAATAGCCTTCCTTGTGGTCGGCAACTTTCTTGCTCCAGACGACTTTGCCGGTGTCTTTGTTCAGGGCCACGAGCTTGGCGTCGAGGGTGCCGAAGATCACCAGGTCGCCGTACAGCGCGACACCACGGTTGATCACGTCACAGCAAGGGCGGATGTCATCGGGCAGGCGCGCATCGTATTGCCAGAGCTTCTTGCCGGTGCGTGCGTCCACCGCAAACACCCGCGAGTAGGAACCGGTCATGTACATCACGCCGTCCTTGATCATCGGCTGTGCTTGCTGACCGCGTTGTTTTTCACCGCCGAAGGAGAACGCCCAGACCGGCCGCAAGTCCTTCACGTTGTTGACGTTGAGCGTATCCAGCGGACTGTAGCGTTGACCCTGGACGCCCAGACCGTTGGTGACGATCTGCTCCGGGTTCTTGGGGTCCTGGAGGATGTCTTTATCAGTGACGCCGGCCAATGCCGAGCCAGACAACAGCATGGCACTGAGCAGCACGCTCAAGACGAAGGGTTGGCGACGTGCGGGTTGGGTCATGACGGCTACCTCTGCAGTTTTTGTTATACCCGGGAAATTTTCCCGGTCTGGTGCAGATTCTTGGGCGCCGCCGCCCTTGGAACAATTGCCCGCAGTGCTGAGATTGCTAGTTCCTTAGTACCGGGTCGGAGGAGATGGACACCGAAATTCGTGATCGACAGTGATCTAATGTGGGAGCGGGATTGCTCGCGAAGGGGCCTTCACATTCAACAATGATGTCGGCTGATACACCGCCTTCGCGAGCAAGCCCGCTCCCACAGGGGATTTGTGTTGATCATTTGCTCGCGGCGGAATCGACACGGGGCATTTGTGCGCGCTCGTAATGCGGGTACAAATGGCTGACGCTGCGGATCAACTCGTAGCGGCTCAGAGTGATCCCGGCAAACCGTTCGGGAATGGGGCTGCGGATCATTTCGGCCATATCACTACCGTTGGCGGCGCCATCGCGCATCAACTGGTCGAGCCAGCCGAGGTAGTCGCGCATTTGCTCGAACGGCTGCTGATCGCTGGCCACAGGTCCATGGCCGGGAACGATCAGCGTCCACGGCAGGCCTTGAAGGGTGGCGATGTCCGCCAGCCACACTGCCAACCCCGGACTGTTGGGCGTGGTCAGCGCCCGTTGGTAAAACACCAGATCCCCGGCAAACAGAACACCGGTTTTCTGGTCGAGAATAGCCAGATCCGCGCCCGTGTGCCCACCCAGGCCCAACAGACGAAAATCGTGATTCCCAAAACTTTGCACGCCAGGCGTCAGCGTGCGGGTCGGCAACACCACTTCGGTGCCGCGCATCCAGTCGCCCACCAGGCGATACATGTTCTCGGCCATGGCGTCGCCCTGCTGCTGCAACAGCTCGGTGGTGCCGGCCAGCGCACCGATCGGCACATCACTGAAGGCCTGGTTGCCGAGTACATGATCAGGATGATGATGAGTCAGCAGCACCTCGATCACCGGTTTATCGGTGATCGAGGCAATCGCCTTGCGCATCGCTTCGCCGTAGCGTTTCGACGGCCCGGTGTCGATCACCACCACACCCTGTTCGGTGACGATGAACGCGGTGTTGACGATGTTGCCGCCATTGGTCTTGGCAAAATTGTCGGTGCTGCCTTCCAGCAGCCAGGTGTCTTCGGCGATCTGCCGGGGCTTGAGTGAGTAGTCGAGCTCGGCCAGAACCGGCAGGCTCAAACTCATGAACAGCAGCAGTATCCAGCGCATCACGCGCTCCTTTGGGTCAGGGTATGGCCGCATCGAATTGATTGCCGCTGTTGTCGCGCAGTATCAGACGCGTCTGCCCTGCCCCTTCTATATCAAAGGCCAGGTTGGGGTTTTCGCTAACGGCGGGAAACAACTCAAGACGGGCCAACAGCTGATCGTTCTGATCCCGCAGTTCGGCATGGTTGATGAAGAATTCCGGAATGCCGCTGACCATGCCGTTGTCCATCGGGTGCGCCACCTGCAAGCGCACGCGACTGAATTCGCCACGGGGATAACGACCGCCCAGCACTTCGCCGATGTGGTCTTCCCAGCCCGGCTGAGTGCGCACCACACTCGGCGCCGTGCAACCGCCGCCCGCTGCATCGATCAACGTCGAGCCGACATGCCACAGCCCGTCACGGGTCAGCACTGCCGCGCGCAACGGCGTGGCCTGTTCGATACGGATACGGATCGACAGCCAGGGCAGCACGCGGTCCAGCGGCTGGAAATCGACAATTTTCGGCAAAGGGTTGAGTTCAGCCCAGGCGAGGATTTTCACCACCTCGCCCTTGAACGCTCGCGCGTCGATTTCCAGCGGCACTTGCCGGGCGTCTTCGGCGAACGGCGGCGCCAGCAGCTTGACCCGATCGTCGAACACGAACGGCGCATCGCCGAGCATCTGCTTGTGATAGAAGGCCCACATCACCGAGGGCACCGGGTCTTTGCCCGGGTCGATGTCCACGGCGTGCGCGGCGATGGGTAACCAACAGGCCAACAGACAACTCGCTCGCCAGTTCACTATTGATACATCTCGGGCACGTCATAGCGCAGGCCGTAATGGCCATAAATGGTTTTGACAGCGCCCTCACGGATCAAGGCTTCCAGCGCCTCTTCCACGGCATAGGCCAGTTGACGGTTGCTTTCATGCACCGCCATGCCGATCTCCCACAGCTGCTTGCCCATGTTCGGGTAGGCGTTTTCCGCCAGCGCCACTTGCGGGTCCGCCGCTTCATGCACTTGCCAATCGATCTCGCCGCGCATGGCCATGACCGCGTCGACTTCACCGGCCTTCATGGCGGCAAATGCCTGGGGCACCCCGGGGTAGTGATGGGTTTTGGCGGCGAGCATGCCGCTGAACACCGAGGTCAGGTAGAACGACGGCACGCTATCGACTTCGACGCCGATCGGGTGGTGCTCGAACACCGCGACGCTACCGACCTTGTCCAGGCGACGGCGATCATAGGCGACCTGCCATTGTTCGTTCTGGTACGGCCCGAACATCACCACATGGCCGTTTTCCAGCTCACCCAGTTCATTGCGTTTCTGCGCGTAGTCGCGGTCGTACGGCACGCGCATCATCAGGTCGGCCAGTTGCAGATCGTGCAACTGACTGGCGCGCCAGATGTAATCGCGCAGGTCATCGTCGAGCTTCTCGCCGGCGGGTGCCCAAATCAACGTCAGGCGCACGCCGAGAGCCTTGGCCAACGCTTCGGCGAGTTCGACATCAACGCCACGGGCCTGGCCGGCGTCTTCAAAACTGTAGGGGGCGAAGTCCTTGTAGACCGCCACTTTCAGTTCCCTGGCGGCGATCATTTCGTCATAGGTACGGACCTGCGCCTGCACTGCCTGGCAGCACAGCAACACAGCACTGATCAACACAGCGAGCAGGCGCATGGGTTATTCCTCGACGTGAACACTGTCCAGGTAAGTGCGTACCGCCCACAAAGCTTCCTGGCTCAGGTAGTCGGCCATCTTCGGCATGTAGACCCGGCCGTCACGCACGGCGCCGTGGCGCACGCGTTCGACGAACCACTCATCACCGGCATCAGCGACATCGAGCATGCGCAAATCGGGGGCGATACCGCCGGATTTGGCTTCCAGGCCATGGCAGGCCGCACAGTTCTGGTTGTACGCCGAGGAGCCGATTTCCAGGGCCTTATCATGTTCCGGCGAAGTGCGGTAAGGGTTCACCGATGCCCAACCATCGGCATCGACCGGTACGCCAGCGTCCTTGATCGGAGTCAGGCCCGGGGTGGCGACAGCCTGGGGGACCACGTTGCCGTGAGCCCAGACGGAACCTGCGCTGATAAAGCCGGCCAGCAGACCAGCAACGAGTAAGGCGTTGCGTTTTGTTGTCATTGTTATGCCCTCTTGATTGCACGCAAAACCTCTTTGAAGAGGCTATGGCACCCATCTTAGGAAGGGCTTCGCACAAGCCCCATGCTGCTTTGGTGGCCGCCGCCTAGTTCCTTGGTAGTAGGGCTTGTGGCGCACACCTGAATCAGGTGCCGTAAGGGAAGTGCGTGGGAACGATCATCGCCCCGGTGTCGCGGGCAAAACCAGCAACGGCGCGGGGCGATTTACTACCTTGGTACTGGCTCACTGGTACTTTCTGCATATTTCCTTCTGCCTCACAGCGTTCCTATGCTGGCGCTACCTGTAATGGAGTGCCTTATGCGCCAGCTTGCCCCTTACGCCCTGATCTACCTGTTGGCGATTGCCTGCGCCGCCGGGCTGGCGACCCAGAGCCAGGCTGCGGACGCGCCGTTGCAGGTGCAGATCGGTTACCTGGGCTATCGCCCTGATCCGGGCCCGTTGCTGTCGAACGTCATTCCCGAGCCGGTCGATGCCGGGTTGCGTGGCGCCGAACTGGCGATCACTGACAGCAACAGCACCGGGCGTTTCCTCAACCAGAGCTACAGCCTGGTGAGCGCCAACGTCGACAATCCGGATGCCCTGGTCGAAGCGGCCAAGGCTCAACATGAACAAGGTCTGCGTCTGTTTGTCGTCAACGCACCGGCCGCCAGCCTGCGCCGGCTCAGCGCCGTGCTGCCCGACAGCTTGCTGTTCAACGCCGGCAGCCCCGACGACAGCCTGCGCACCACCGATTGCCTGCCGAACGTGCTGCACAGCCTGCCGAGTCGGGCGATGCTCGCCGATGCTTTGGCGCAATTTCTGGTGGTGCGCAAATGGCAACGGGCGCTGCTGATCGTCGGCCCGACCCCGGACGATCAAGCCTATGCCGCCGCCCTGCGCCGCGCGGCCAAACGCTTCGGCCTGAAACTGGTCGCGGAAAAAGCCTGGAGTTTCGACAACGATCAGCGTCGCAGCGCCCAGGCCGACATGCCGCTGTTCACCCAAACCGCTGAGTACGACGTGGTGCTGGTGGCGGATGAGCGCGGTGATTTCGGCGAATACGTGCCCTACCAGACCTGGTACCCACGGCCGGTCGCCGGCACGCAGGGGCTGACCCCGGTGGGCTGGCACAAAACCGTGGAAACCTACGGCGCCGCCCAGTTGCAGAAACGCTTCGAAGCCCTGACCGGGCGCTGGATGAATGACCGCGATTTCGCGGCCTGGATCGCGGTGCGCAGCATTGCCAGTGCCGTGAGCAAACTGCGTCAGGTCGATGCGATGGCGATCCGTACGCTTGAAATCAGCGATCAATTACCGCTGGACGGCTTCAAGGGTCGCAAGCTCAGTTATCGGCCGTGGAACGGCCAGTTGCGCCAACCCATTCCCATCGTGCAGCCACGGGCGCTAGTCAGCACGTCGCCGCAAGACGGCTTCCTGCACCCCTTCAACGAGATGGACAGCCTCGGTTACGACAAGCCCGAGGTCAGCTGCCGCTTTCCCTGATCCCACCTCCACAACAATTACAAAAAAGGAATCCGCCATGCGCCGCACCCTGCTCTCTTGCGCCCTGCTGCTCGCCGCCGGGCACGCCGCGGCCAGCACCGCCTGGGTCTCCAACGAAAAGGACAACAGCCTCAGCCTGATCGACCTGCAGACCCTGCAAGTCACCGACACCCTGCCCGTCGGCCAGCGCCCGCGCGGTCTGCTGCTGTCCCACGACAATAGGCTGCTGTACATCTGCGCCAGCGACTCGGACCGGGTCCAGGTGATGGACATCGCCACGCGCAAGATCATCAAGGAACTGCCCTCGGGCAAGGATCCTGAACAATTCGCCCTGCACCCGAATAATCGCTGGCTGTACGTTTCCAACGAAGACGATGCGCTGGTGACAGTGATCGACACCGAAACCTCCAAGGTGCTGAGCCAGATCAACGTCGGCGTCGAACCCGAAGGCATGGCCGTCAGCCCCGACGGCAAGTGGGCGGTGAACACCAGCGAAACCACCAACATGCTGCACTGGATCGACACCAGCACCCAGACCCTGGCCGACAGCACCCTGGTGGATCAGCGGCCGCGTTTCGTCGAGTTCACGCCGGATGGCTCAAAGCTCTGGGCGTCGGCGGAAATTGGCGGCACGGTGACGATTCTTGACGTCGCCACCCGCAAGACCCTCAAGACCCTGACCTTCCAGATCAAGGGCGTGCACCCGGACAAAGTCCAACCGGTGGGGATCAAGCTCAGCGCCGACGGCAAGTACGGTTTCGTCGCCCTCGGCCCGGCCAATCATGTGGCGGTGATCGACGCCAAGACCTTCGAGATTCTTGATTATCTGCTGGTTGGACGACGGGTCTGGCAGATGTCGTTTACCCCGGATCAAAAACAATTGCTGGCCACCAACGGCGTCAGCGGCGATGTATCGGTGATCGATGTCGACAACCTCAAGGTCACCCGATCGATCAAGGTCGGGCGCTATCCGTGGGGCGTGGTGGTGACGCCATGAACGCACTCGAAGTCAGCGAGCTGAGTTTCGCTTATGGTGCGAAAGAGGCGTTGCGTCAGGTGAGTTTCAGCCTGGCACCCGGCCGTTTCGCGGCGCTGCTGGGGCCGAACGGCGCGGGCAAATCGACGCTGATCGCCCTGCTCACTCGACTCTACGATGTGCAGCGCGGTGACATCCGGGTCGGAGGCTGTTCGTTGCGCAACGCGGCGCGTCCGGCGCTCAAGCAATTGGGTGTGGTGTTTCAGCAAAGCACGCTGGACCTGGACCTCAGCGTCGAGCAAAACCTGCGTTATCACGCCGCGCTGCATGGGATGTCCCGGCGCCAGACCGGCCTGCGGGTCGACGCCGAACTGGCTCGTCTGGCCTTGACCGAACGCCGTCGCGAGCGGGTTCGCGAACTCAATGGCGGCCACCGTCGCCGGGTGGAAATCGCCCGAGCGTTGTTGCATGAACCGCGCCTGCTGCTGCTCGACGAGGCCAGCGTCGGCCTCGACCCGGCCAGTCGTCTGGCACTCAATCAACACATCCGCAGCCTGTGCCTCGAGCAAGGCATCAGCGTGCTTTGGACCACTCACTTACTCGATGAAGTACAGCCCAGCGACGACTTGTTAATCCTTCATCAGGGTCGGCTGGTCGCCAGCGGACAGGCGGACGCCCTGAGCCTGGAACACGGCGGCGACCTCGGCTCGGCCTTCTCTCGACTGACGACTTCAGGAGCCGCCCAATGAATGCCTACTGGCAATGTTTCAGCGGCATCGTGCTGCGTGAATGGCTGCGCTTTGTGTTGCAACGCACGCGGTTTCTCAGTGCGCTGGTGCGGCCGTTGTTGTGGCTGCTGGTGTTCGCCGCCGGTTTTCGCGCCGCACTCGGGATCGCGATCATCGAGCCCTACGACACCTACATTCCGTATGAGGTTTACATCATCCCCGGGCTGGCTTGCATGATCCTGCTGTTCAACGGCATGCAAGGTTCGCTGTCGATGGTCTACGACCGCGAAATGGGCAGCATGCGTGTGTTGCTGACCAGTCCCCTGCCCCGGACTTTCCTGCTGTGCAGCAAACTGTTGGCCACCTCGTTGATCTCGCTGTTGCAGGTGTATGCCTTTCTGGCGATTGCCTGGGTGTACGGCGTGCAACCACCCGCCATGGGGCTGTTGATCGCCTTGCCGGCGTTGCTGCTGGTGGCGTTGATGCTCAGCGCGTTGGGCCTGTTGCTGTCGAACGCGATCCGTCAGCTGGAGAACTTTGCCGGGGTGATGAATTTCGTGATCTTCCCGCTGTTTTTCCTGTCATCGGCGCTGTATCCGCTGTGGAAGATGCGCGAATCCAGTGAGTGGCTGTACTGGTTGTGCGCGTTGAACCCGTTCACCCATGCGGTGGAACTGGTGCGGTTTGCCCTGTATGAACGCTTCAATCCGTTGGCGCTGGCGGTGTGCATCGGGCTGACACTGGTATTCGCGCTGCTCGCCGTGTTCACCTTCAACCCGCAACACGCTGCCCTGCGCAAAACCAACTAGCAACACAGTGCTCCCACAGGGGATTTGTGTTGAACAGGGTGAAATTACTACTTTAGTACTGGTTTTCCTGTCTATCGTCGCATTCCAATCGCACCGAGACTGGCATGTAATAGGTTCATAACTATAAGGATTGAACCCCATGCCGCGTGCCCGACGTCGTCTGCTACGCCCTTCTCTCGCCGCGCTATCGCTGAGCCTGTTGCTGGGCGTCGCGCAGGCCGAAACACCGCTGTTCTCCGCCGACGGCTATCGCATCGGTCTGTACCGCAGCCCGACCCCGAATCAAGTACAAGGCGCCGGCATCATTGATACCGCCGCCCTGCAAACCCTGCTGACCCAGACACCGCGTCCGGTGCTGATCGACGTCTACCGCCGCCAATGGTTGCAAGGACGTTTCATCGAGGACCAGCCCCACGAAAACCTCCCCGGCAGCCATTGGCTGGCCAATACCGGCGACGGTGACCTGACGCCCGACTGGCAGGACTATTTTGCGCGTAAGCTGAACACATTGACCGCAGGTGATCTCGCGCAACCGCTGGTCTTCTACTGCCGCTCCGATTGCTGGCTGAGCTGGAACGCCGTGAAGCGCGCCGCCGCCATGGGCTATAAGACTCTGTATTGGTATCGCGACGGCCTGGACGCCTGGCAGACCGCCAACCTGCCCGTATCGCCCGCCCAGCCCGAGCCCTTCCCCTGACCTTTACGCGTGCGAGTTGTTGCCACACCCTGAACAAAATAATGAGGTGAAAGGCTATGTACAAAATTCTGATTGCCGACGATCACCCGCTGTTTCGCGAAGCCATTCATAACGTCATCAGCGACGGTTTCCCCGGCAGCGAAGTGATGGAAACCGCCGACCTGGACAGCGCCCTGGTGCTGACGCAGGAACACGACGACCTGGACCTGATCCTGCTCGACCTGAACATGCCCGGCATGCACGGCCTCAATGGCCTGATCAACCTGCGCAACGAGGCGCCGACCATACCGGTGGTGATCGTCTCGGCCGAACAGGACAAACAAATCGTGCTGCAAGCCATCACTTATGGTGCAGTGGGTTTCATCACCAAATCCTCGCCACGGGTGCAAATGACCGAAGCCATCCAGCAGATCCTCAACGGCAATGTCTACTTGCCGCCGGACATCATCCGCACGCAAAAATGCGGCACAAGGCGCATGAACGATGCCCCGAGCTTTCCGCCGGAACTGCTCCAGGCCTTGACCCGCAAGCAGTTGCTGGTGCTCGAACGCATGACCAAGGGCGAGTCGAACAAACAGATCGCCTACACCCTGGAAATCGCTGAAACCACGGTCAAGGCGCATGTCTCGGCAATCCTGCGCAAACTCAATGTGCACAACCGGGTGCAGGCGATTTTGAGTGCCGGCGACATAGATTTCGGATCGTATTTACGGCGTTGAGACCGAGTCGCCCCTTTCGCGAGCAAGCCCGCTCCCACATTGGATCTGAGTGAACTCGGTCAATTGTGGGAGCGGGCTTGCTCGCGAAGGGGCCAGTGAACACACCAGACGCCTCAAGGCCTGCCGAGCAAATGACTCATCGCGGTCTTGAGCTTCATCGGCCGCACCGGTTTGTGCATCAGGGTGTGCCCCAGTTCGCGGATCTGCTGCTTCAGCTCGTTGCTGTAATTAGCAGTAATCATCATCGCCGGAATCGCCGAGCCGCGTCGGGCGTTGATCCGGGCCACGGCATCGACGCCGTTCTGATCGTCATTCAGGTGATAGTCAGCGATCAGCAAATCGGCTTCTTCGTGATAGTTGTCCACTTGCCGCGCCAGGTCCTGCTCCGACAGTGCCGTGACCACCAGACACCCCCACCCTTCGAGCAACGTGCGCATGCCGGCGCAAATGGCCGCGTCGTTGTCCAGCACCCACACCCGCGCCCCACGCAGACGTTCAAGCATCGGTTCACTCATCAGCAGACTCGGCAGCGCCTTGGGTGCCGTGGCGCTGAGCGGCACTTCGACCGAGAACATCGAGCCCTTGCCCGGCCAAGAACGCACGTGAATGCGGTGACCGAGAATCCCGGCAATCTTTTCCACGATCGCCAGCCCCAGGCCCAAACCGCGATCCTGATCAGGACGCTGCACATCACCGCGTTTGAATTCCTGAAAAATCTCTTCCAGACGGTTTTCGGCGATCCCCATGCCACTGTCCCAGACCTCAATCGACAGGCGCTGGTGATGACGCCGGCAACCGAGCACCACGCGACCGCTGTAGGTGTAGCGAATGGCGTTGCTCAACAGATTTCGAAGGATCCGCGCCAGTAATTGAATGTCACTGCGTACCAGTGCGGAACAAGGGATGAAATGCAGCTCCAGGCCCTCACTGCGAGCCACCTGGGTGTACTCGGCCGCAAGGTTTTCCAGCAATTCGCTCAGGGCAAACGGCGCAATGTCGGCCTTGATCACCCCGGCATCCAGTTTTGAGATATCGACCAGCGTACCCAGCAGGCTCTCCACGTCTTCCAGGGAGTTGCTGACATTACGCACCAAAATCGCATTGGCCACCGGCTCCCGCCGTTCGAGCAACGCGCTGGTAAACAACCGCGCGGCGTTGAGTGGTTGCAGCAGGTCATGACTGACGGCAGCGAGAAACTTGGTCTTTGACAGGTTGGCCTGTTCGGCCTCGAGTTTGGCTTCACGCAGGCGCGATTCCGCCCGCCGACGCTCATCGATCTCGCGCAGCAGCTGGTCATTGAGCGTAGTCAGTTCCGCCGTCCGTTCGCGCACCCGCAACTCAAGATTCTGATAGGCCTGGTGCAGCGCTTCAGCGGTGCGACGGCGTTCGGTGATGTCGCGGATCAACACGAAAATCCCCACCACTTCCCCGGTGGCCAGGCGATTGGGTACGTAGGAACGCAGCATGTAGCGCTCCTGGCTGTTGATGTTGGTTTCGGCGAACTCGAACGTCACGCTCTCACCGGCCAGGGCCCGGGCCACGTAGGCTTCCAGGCGCTGGTAATGCTGTTCGCTGTGGACTTCGCGCAGGCTCTGCCCAAGCATCACGCCCCGAGGCCAGCAGTACCATTCTTCATACACCTTGTTGGTGAACTCGTAGACCAGATCGGCATTCAGGTAGGCAATCAGCGCCGGCACATGGTCGGTGATCAGGCGAATCCAGCGCTCGCTTTCGCTCAGCGCTTCGGCGTGCTGGTAACGTTCGGTGATGTCGGTGAAGGTGTTGACGAAACCGCCGGTGGGCAACGGATGGGTGCGGATTTCCAGCACCCGGCCATCGTAGAGACGCTGCTCGCATTCCTGCACGTGCCGCCCGTTTAGATCCCGACTGGCCGGGGTCAGCAGGTTCAACTCGCTGTCGCCGATCACTTCGGCAAACGGACGATGGGCCGCCACTGGGGCCAAGCCACTGAGTTCGAGGAAACGCCGGTTCCACAACTCCAGAATGCCCTCGGCGTTGACCATGGCCACGCCTTGAGACAGGTTGTCGACCGCCCGTTGCAACAAATGCGATTTCTGCGCCACCGCCTGCTCGCGGCGCACGGTTTCGCTGAGTTTGACGTCGGTAATGTCGGTGAACAGGATCACCCGCCCGCCTTCCTGGGTGGGTCGTTCGCTGACTTGCAACCAGCGACCGTCCTGCAGGCGATAGAGCAGGTTTTCGTCGGCATGCCCGCGCGGTTCTTCAGTGAACAGCCCGGTGGCGGACATCAGCCGCTTGACCTCGGCCAGGCGCATGCCGGCGTTGATCCGCACCCGGCTGTTGCCCCAGAACGCCTTGAAACGGCTGTTGAACAAGACGATTCGTTGGTCCGCATCGAACAGCACAAACGCATCGGAAATGCTCTCGATCGCATCGATCAAATGCTGATGCGCGGTTTCCGCGCGCAGGCGTGCCTCGCTGAGCAAGTGATTGCCCGACTTGAGTTCGGCCATGGCCTGATTCAACGCGTCGGTGCGCTCACGCACCTGCTCGGCCAGCACCACCGAATGCTGGAACGCCGCGTAGGGGTCATTGCCGCGGGTGATGCCGGACTCGATCCGCTCGATCAGGGCGCCATTGATGCGCTGCAGTTTGTGGTTGTCGCGCTGCAGGCTGGCGATCTGTGCCTGAAGCTCAGCGGTGTCCAGGGGACCGGTCTCGGGCAATGGCAACCCCGGTGAAGGTTTGGTTGATGTGCATGCCATTGAACTGTTCTCCGTAGGTGTTGAAACCCATCACCCGCTGGTCACGCAAAAACGTTCCGATCTGCTCCAGACTGCCGCCGTCTTCCAGCTCAAGACGCCTGAGAAAGCAGTCGCAGCCGATGGTCAGCAACAGATCGCCGAGGCGCTCCTGCAAGCCTTCGAACAGGGTTTGCAGATTCGGCAGCATCGGGCCGGGCGTCATGACGGTGAGGACGATGCCGTTTTCCACCGCGCAGTAGAAACTCAGGCTCAGGTCCGGGTGAACCTGCTGGATCGCCCGCACGTAATACTGATCGTTGATCCGCACGGCCAAAGGGTGCGCGGCGAAGATCCGATGATCGAGCTCAGCCACCGGCACGCCGATGTGTCGGGCGTACTCCTCGGCGGCCGGCTCGGCATTGAGTTCGAAAACCCGGCGCGAGGCGCTGTCGGCCCCGGTGACCACCAGTTTTTCTGCCCTTGGCAGGATGTGATGAGTGGTGAACACCTCGAAGTCCAGCCAGGTGTTGACCAGCACCACCACCGCCGCACCGCTGTGGAACTCGCCATTAAAAAAGACGTGGGTGTGGGTCAGGTAATTGTCGTCGCCGGCCGAACCGCCGAAATGCGGGATGTCGCCCAGCGCCGCACTCAGAGCTGCGAGGACCATTTCTTCACGACTGGACAAACCATCGAGCAGGGTCAACGCAAAGCTGTTGCCCTTGATCGGCGCGAGGGTGTTGCTGCGACAGCCACTGACCAGTCGTTCGACCATTTGCTGGGCGTCGATCAGGCTGAAGCGCTCCATCTCGGAGATCAGTTCGGCGTCGATGGAAAAATGTCGGTGGTCGAATCCGACCGCGGTCACGCAATTGCGGCCGTAGCCAAGGGGCGTGATTTCCCCGGCGCTGGTGCAACCCACCAGGCGAATGCCACCGAAGCTTTGTTGCAAGGCCTGGCCCAGAGCCTGCAAGTCGTACTCGGCGGAACAGAAGAACAGCACGAAGCCCAAGTGCGGGTGCAACAGTTGTCGCGCCAGCTCCTGCGCCACTTGCTGGGCATCGGTGGCCTGGGACATTGCACTGACCACACCTTCACTCTGGACCTGCTGCATCGTCGCCTCCCGCAGGTGCGCATGTATGAGGTTCGAGTGTACGAAGCCTGTGAGCGGCTACGTATGCTACTTGGGTAGCGGGTAGCCGCTTCGATGGGATGAGAACGGGATTTGCACGATTGCATGGCTGGAGCTTTTGTGGCGAGGGGACTTGTCCCCGTTGGACTGCGCAGCAGGCCCCTGCGGTTGATGCGCAACCGAAGGGGGCCGCTTCGCGACCCAACGGGGACAAGTCCCCTCACCACAGGGATCTGCGTCGCTACAGGGTTACCAGGTCAGCACCGCCCCCACCGCAAAGGTGTCGGTGTCTTCGTCCTGGGCATTGGTGTCGTGGCCGTTGATTGCGAACTGGTTGTACTCGGCCACCAGTTTGAGGTTGTCGTTGACGTCATGGAACAGCGCAACGCCGCGCGTTTCGTAGTCCGCGCCGCTGCCGACCACGCCATTGCCGTCGTCGTTGGTCTTGCCGTAAGACAAGGCCAACCGGTTCTTGCCCAGTTTGTAGGAGCCCTGCAGCAGGTAACCGTCACTGTCGACGTTGCGCAGGGTCGGTTCGCCGGCGTTGTTGGTGAAGAACGGGTTGATGCCTTTGGCCTGGAAGCCGGAGCCGGTGAGGGACAAACCGCCCATTTTCGCCTGCACGCCATAGCCGACGCCTTTGGAGGTGACGGACTCGACGGTGGAATCGGTATTGTCCGACGTCTGGTAGCTGCCGTTGACCCAGCTGTAGATCTTCGCCCCGGCGAGGTCGAACTGATAGGTGATCTCGCTTTCGGTACGCGGGTTTTCTTGGTAAGCCTTGCCTGTCGGGCTGCTGTCGTTGGTGTCCACCGGGTCCATGATCCCCACGGCCACCCGCAAACCCTCCATAACCGGCGTGCGGTAGGTAATCTGCGACGTCGGGAACGGGTACGGATAACCCGTGCCGATGTTGCCGAACGACACCCCGCCACCGTCCACCAGCCCCAGGGTATCGCTGACCTGTCCGTAACCGGCGAGCATTTCATCCAGCAGGATGTTGGAACGGGCAAACAGACCGAAGTCCTTGCCGATCAGCACTTCGCCCCACTCCGGGTTGGCCACCGTGCCGTAGAACTGCCGCACGTCGATGGCGGTGTCGGTGCCGTTGGTTTCGCTGTCGTTGATGGTCACCCAGAAGGAGGACCGGGCGCCGAGCTTGAGGTCATCGACCTGCTTGCTCATGTTGAAGCCCAGGTAGTTGGGCAGAAAACCCATTTTGACCCGCGCCTGTTTCCGGTCGAACTGGTCGCCGGCACGGTCCACATCGCTGTTCACATAGAAGGCGTTGATGTAGCCATCGGTGGAAAACGTGGTCTGGTCCTTGTCGTACAGCACGATCTCGGCTTCGGCCATCGAGCTCAAACCGAGGGTCGACAGGCTGGCGATGAAGGCCGGCAAGAAACGATGCTTGATGTTCTTATTGTTGTGCATGACGCGCTCCGCAGCGGGGGACTGAATGTCGGAGGCGATTATCGAAAGCTGACCGGCGGCGTCATACGCTGCCTTGGAGGCGGTTTTGAAGTGCTTTGGGGTGGCAGGTGATGCGCGACAAGTTCGGTGTAAGACCGTCCGTCGACGAGGCCCGGAACTTAAGGTGTACGCCTGTGGAACGGACTGGCCTCCACAGGAACCGGTACTTGCTAGACGCCCGCTCTAAACAGCATGTAAGCGGCGACCACGACACAGATGCTGGCGAAGCCGATCTGCAATCCCCGGGCCGGTACTCGCGCGCAAAGTCTTCGGCCAATGATCATGCCGACGATGCTTGCGACGATAAACGCCACGCCCAGACCGTCGATTCGCACCCCGGCCTGAAACGCGCCGATCACGCCGATGGCGGAAATCAGGCTGATGACCATCAAGGAAGTGGCGACGATTCCGCGCATCTGCACATCGGTCAGCTGCTTGAACGCCGGGACGATCAGGAAGCCGCCGCCTACCCCGAGCAGCCCGGAGACCACACCGGTCACCGCGCCCAGCGCTGCGAGGGTCGCGGTGCACTTGGCGGTCCAGGAAAAGCGCCCGGTCTGCTGATCGAGCATGCAGTTCTTCTGGCCCCAGTTGGCGTGGCCGTGGTCGCTTGGTCCCTCTTCCTGTCGCTCACGACGCAGCATCCGCCAGGCCACCATGACCATCAGCAGGCTGAACAGGATCATCAGGATTTTTTCCGGCAACTGATGGGCGAAGTAGATGCCGACCGGCGAAAAAACCGCCCCCAGCAGGGCGATCAGCAAGGCTGCGCGATAACGCACCAGACCATGGCGCAACCCGTCAATGGCGCCGACAGCCGCCGCACTGCCCACAGCAAAGAGTGCGACCGGTGCAGCCTGGGTCATGGTCAAACCCAGCCCCAACACCAAGGCCGGCACCGCAAGAATGCCGCCACCGGCGCCGGTCAAACCCAGTACCAACCCCATCACCACGCCAAAGAAACTCGCCAGCAACATAAAACACTCGTGATCTGCAAAAAAGCCGGGAGCGCCCGGTATCGATGACTGACAGGATAGAGCCCGCGCAGCTTTTTTCATTAATTGAATTGATGCGGGCTGGTCAGCGCAGGGAAAATGAAACTACCCTCATGACTTGTCCAGAAAGAAACGGCCACCATGCCCGCCTTGATTGAAGCTTTTTTAGACCCTGCCTCGTCGACCTACAGCTACGTCATCTACGAGCACGATGGCGGGCACTGCGCCATCGTCGACCCGGTGCTCGATTACGACCCCGCCGCCGGGCGAACCGGCACCGCTCAGGCCGACAAGATCATCGCCTTCGTTCGCCAACATCAATTGCAAGTGCAATGGCTGCTGGAAACCCATGCCCATGCCGATCACCTGTCCGCCGCACCGTATTTGCGTCGGGAACTGGGTGGGAAGATTGCTATCGGCGAATCCATCAGCAAGGTTCAGGGGGTGTTCAAGACCCTGTTCAACCTTGAGCCGGAATTTCGCAGTGACGGTTCACAGTTCGACCATTTGTTCGCGCCGGACGAATCATTCAGGATCGGCAACCTCAAGGCTACGGCCCTGCATGTTCCCGGCCACACGCCAGCGGACATGGCTTATCTGATCGACAGCGATGTGATTCTGGTGGGCGATACACTGTTCATGCCGGACGTGGGCACCGCGCGCTGCGACTTTCCCGGCGGCAACGCCAACCAGATGTTCGCCTCGATCCGTAAACTGCTGGCTTTCCCTGCAAGCGTTCGACTCTATGTCTGCCACGATTACCCGCCTGCGGGCCGCGAACCTCAGTGCATGAGCACGGTGGGCGAGCAGCGCAAAAGCAATATTCACATTCATGACGGGATTGTCGAAGCCGCGTTCGTCGACATGCGCACCCGGCGCGATGCGGGGTTGGGCATGCCGACGCTGTTGCTGCCGGCGATTCAGGTGAATGTGCGGGCAGGGAATTTGCCGCCGGCCGAGAACAATGGCGTGACCTACCTCAAAATCCCTCTGAATAAACTCTGACTTCCACCTCGTAGCAGCTGTCGAGCACCGCATAGTGGCGAGGGGATTTATCCCCGTTCGGCTGCGAAGCAGTCGTAAAACCTGAGCGCACGGTCTATCTGATGCACCGCGTTGTCTGAATTCACGACTGCTTCGCAGCCGAACGGGGATAAATCCCCTCGCCACAACGACAGCTGCTACAGGGGTTTTGCGTTTAGTTGTTGAGGGTCAGGCCGTTGGCCGGCAACGGCAGCGCGGTTTTATAGCGCACCTGCTTGAGCGCAAAGCTCGAGCGGATATTCGCCACGCCGGGCACCTTGGTCAAAAAGTCCATCATGAAGCGCTCCAGCGACTGAATGGTCGGCACCAGCACCCGGATCAAATAGTCCGGGTCGCCGGCCATCAAATAGCACTCCATCACTTCCGGGCGATCCGAGATCGCTTCTTCGAAATGCTGCAACGCCTCCTCCACCTGTTTTTCCAGGCTGACGTGAATGAACACGTTGACGTGCAGCCCCAGCAGCTCGGCATCCAGCAGGGTCACTTGCTCACGAATCAGGCCCAATTCTTCCATCGCCTTGACCCGGTTGAAGCACGGCGTCGGCGACAGGTTGACCGAGCGTGCCAGGTCGGCGTTGGTGATGCGCGCGTTCTCCTGAAGGCTGTTCAAAATGCCGATATCGGTACGGTCCAGTTTGCGCATGAGACAAAACCACCTGTTTTTTATGTTTATGCAGATTTTTTATCCTCAAATGATCTCCAGCGCAACGAAACAGAGAGAAATATTCTTCTTGGGCCGGCCTATGATTGTTGTAGGACAAGATTTCTTTCATCGAAGAATGACGGTCAGCTCACTACAAGAAATTCACAAGATCGAGCGTAGAAGCCATGAACCAAGCGTACGAACCGCTGCAACTGCACGTTCCCGAACCATCGGGCCGTCCTGGCTGCAAAACCGACTTCTCCTACCTGCGTCTGACCGACGCCGGCACGGTGCGCAAACCCCCAATCGACGTTGAACCGGCCGACACCGCTGATCTGGCCAAGGGCCTGATTCGTGTGCTCGATGACGAGGGCAATGCCCTCGGTCCATGGGCCGAAGGCGTTCCGGTCGAGATCCTGCGTAAAGGCATGCGTGCCATGCTCAAGACGCGGATCTATGACAACCGCATGGTGGTCGCCCAGCGTCAGAAAAAAATGTCGTTCTACATGCAGAGCCTTGGCGAAGAAGCCATCGGCAGCGGCCAGGCCCTGGCACTGAACGTCGATGACATGTGCTTCCCGACGTACCGCCAGCAAAGCATTCTGATGGCGCGAGACGTGCCGCTGGTGGACCTGATCTGCCAGCTGCTGTCCAACGAGCGTGATCCGCTCAAGGGACGTCAGCTGCCGATCATGTATTCGGTCAAAGACTTCGGTTTCTTCACCATTTCCGGCAACCTTGCCACTCAGTTCGTACAGGGTGTGGGCTGGGGCATGGCGTCGGCGATCAAGGGCGACACCAAAATCGCCTCGGCCTGGATCGGCGACGGCGCTACCGCTGAATCCGACTTCCACACCGCCCTCACCTTCGCCCACGTTTACCGTGCGCCAGTGATCCTCAACGTGGTCAACAACCAGTGGGCGATCTCCACGTTCCAGGCGATTGCCGGGGGTGAAGCGACCACGTTTGCCGGTCGTGGCGTCGGTTGCGGCATTGCCTCCCTGCGGGTCGATGGCAACGATTTCGTCGCGGTCTACGCCGCCTCTGCCTGGGCCGCCGAACGTGCGCGCCGCAACCTCGGCCCGACCATGATCGAATGGGTCACCTACCGCGCCGGCCCGCACTCGACGTCCGATGATCCATCCAAATACCGTCCTGCCGACGACTGGAGTTACTTCCCGCTGGGCGACCCGATTGCGCGCCTGAAGCAGCACCTGGTGAAAATCGGTCAGTGGTCCGAAGAGGAACACGTCGCCGTCAGCGCCGAACTCGAAGCAGAAGTGATCGCCGCGCAAAAAGAAGCCGAACAGTACGGCACCCTCGCCGGCGGCCAGATTCCAAGCGCCGCGACCATGTTCGAAGACGTCTATAAAGAGATGCCGGAGCACTTGAAGCGCCAGCGTCAAGAGTTGGGGATCTGACATGAACGATCACAACAACAAAATCGAGTTGGAAACCGCCATGACCACGACCACCATGACCATGATCCAGGCCCTGCGCTCGGCCATGGATGTGATGCTTGAGCGTGACGACAACGTCGTGGTGTTTGGCCAGGACGTCGGCTACTTCGGCGGCGTGTTCCGTTGCACCGAAGGCCTGCAGAACAAGTACGGCACTTCCCGGGTGTTCGACGCACCAATTTCCGAAAGCGGCATCGTCGGTGTCGCCGTGGGCATGGGCGCCTACGGCCTGCGTCCGGTGGCCGAGATCCAGTTCGCCGATTATGTCTACCCGGCGTCAGACCAGATCATTTCCGAAGCCGCCCGCCTGCGTTACCGCTCGGCCGGCGAGTTCACCGCACCGATGACCCTGCGCATGCCTTGCGGCGGCGGCATCTACGGCGGCCAGACCCACAGCCAGAGCATCGAGGCGATGTTCACCCAGGTCTGCGGCTTGCGCACGGTGATGCCGTCCAACCCTTACGACGCCAAAGGCTTGCTGATCGCCTCCATCGAAAACGATGACCCGGTGATCTTCCTCGAGCCAAAACGCCTGTACAACGGCCCGTTCGACGGTCACCACGAACGTCCGGTAACCCCGTGGTCGAAACACCCGGCCGCACAAGTGCCGGACGGTTACTACACCGTGCCGCTGGACGTCGCCGCCATTACCCGTCCGGGCAAGGACGTGACCATCCTGACGTACGGCACCACCGTTTACGTGTCGCAAGTCGCGGCAGAAGAAACCGGCATCGACGCTGAAGTCATCGACCTGCGCAGCCTGTGGCCGCTGGACCTGGACACCATCGTCAAGTCGGTGAAGAAAACCGGCCGTTGCGTGATCGTTCACGAAGCGACCCGCACCTGCGGTTTCGGCGCCGAACTGGTCGCCCTGGTGCAAGAGCACTGCTTCCACTACCTGGAAGCGCCTATCGAGCGCGTCACCGGTTGGGACACTCCCTACCCGCACGCACAAGAGTGGGCGTATTTCCCTGGTCCGTCCCGAGTGGGCGCGGCTTTGCATCGGGTTATGGAGGTCTGAATGGGCACGCACGTTATTAAAATGCCGGACATTGGTGAAGGCATTGCAGAAGTTGAACTGTCGGTTTGGCACGTCAAAGTCGGCGACATGGTCGTCGAAGATCAGGTACTCGCCGATGTCATGACCGACAAGGCGATGGTCGACATCCCTTCGCCGGTGAACGGCAAGGTGATTGCGCTGGGCGGTGTGCCCGGCGAAGTCATGGCGGTTGGCAGCATCCTGATCAGCATTGAAGTCGAAGGCGCGGGCAACGTTAAAGAGTCGGCTCAGCCTGCACCTGTTAAAGAAGCGCCGGTTGCTGCACCAAAAGTTGCCGCCGCTGTTGAAAGCAAACCGGTTGCTGCTGCAGCGCCGCGAGCTGCCGTTTGCCAAGGCCCGATGGTCGCCCGCGAAGCTGATGAGCGTCCGCTGGCCTCCCCGGCTGTACGCAAACATGCGCTGGACCTCGGCATCCAGTTGCGTCTGGTGCGTGGCACCGGCCCTGCCGGTCGGGTGCTGCACGAAGACCTCGACACCTATCTGGCCCAGGGTCAACAGCCGCAATCGACCGCTGCCGCCGCTTACGCCCAGCGTAACGACGAAGAACAAATCCCGGTCATCGGCATGCGCCGCAAGATTGCCCAGCGCATGCAGGACGCCACTCAGCGCGCCGCTCACTTCAGTTACGTCGAAGAAATCGACGTCACTGCCGTGGAAGAACTGCGCGCTCATCTGAACGAAAAACACGGCGCGACCCGCGGCAAGCTGACCTTGCTGCCGTTCCTGGTCCGCGCCCTGGTCGTCGCCCTGCGCGACTTTCCGCAGATCAACGCCCGTTACGACGACGAAGCCCAGGTCATCACCCGCCTCGGCGCGGTGCATGTCGGCGTCGCCACGCAAGCCGACATCGGTTTGATGGTGCCGGTGGTCCGTCACGCCGAAACCCGTAGCCTGTGGGACAGCGCTCAGGAAATTTCTCGCCTCGCTACCGCTGCCCGTAATGGCAAGGCCAGCCGCGATGAGCTGTCCGGTTCGACCATCACCCTGACCAGCCTCGGCGCCTTGGGCGGCATCGTCAGCACCCCGGTGCTGAACCTGCCGGAAGTGGCGATTGTCGGGGTCAACAAAATCGTCGAACGCCCGATGGTCGTCAAAGGCCAGATCGTGATTCGCAAGATGATGAACCTCTCCAGCTCCTTCGATCACCGCGTGGTCGATGGCATGGATGCGGCGCAATTCATCCAGGCCATCCGTGGTTTGCTCGAACAACCCGCCACCCTGTTTGTGGAGTAAGGCATGCAGACTTTAAACACCACGCTGCTGATCATCGGCGGCGGCCCCGGCGGTTATGTGACGGCGATTCGTGCCGGTCAGCTGGGCATCTCGACCATTCTGGTCGAAGGCGAATCACTGGGCGGCACTTGCCTGAACATCGGCTGCATTCCGTCGAAGGCGTTGATCCACGTCGCCGAACAGTTTCACCAGACGCAGCACCACAGCCAGCACTCGGCGCTGGGCATCAGCGTGTCGGCGCCGACGCTCGATATCAGCAAGAGTGTCGAGTGGAAGGACGGCATCGTTGATCGCCTGACCACCGGCGTGTCGGCATTGCTGAAAAAGAACAAAGTCCAGGTCATTCAAGGTTTTGCGAAAGTTATCGATGGTAAAACCGTAGAAGTCGGCGACACGCGCATTCAGTGCGAGCACCTGGTGCTGGCCACCGGCTCGAAAAGCGTGAACCTGCCGATGCTGCCGATTGGCGGCCCGATCATCTCCTCCACCGAAGCCCTGGCGCCGACCTCCGTGCCGAAACGGCTGATCGTGGTCGGTGGCGGTTACATCGGTCTGGAGCTGGGGATTGCCTATCGCAAGCTCGGTGCCGAGGTCAGCGTGGTCGAGGCTCAGTATCGCATCCTGCCGGCCTACGACGCCGAACTGACGCAGCCTGTACATGACGAACTGAAAAAACTCGGCATGAAGCTTTACTTGAAGCACAGCGTTCAAGGCTTTGATTCTATTAACAATACACTGCAAGTGCTTGACCCGAATGGCGACACCTTGAACCTGGAAACCGACCAGGTGCTGGTGGCCGTTGGCCGCAAACCGAACACTCAAGGCTGGAACCTCGAAGGTTTGAACCTGGACATGAACGGCTCGGCAATCAAGATCGACAACCGCGGCCAGACCAGCATGCGCAACGTGTACGCCATCGGCGACCTGAGCGGCGAACCGATGCTGGCCCACCGGGCCATGGCTCAGGGCGAGATGGTTGCCGAACTGATCAGCGGTAAATCCCGTGAATTCAACCCGACTGCCATCGCCGCCGTGTGCTTTACCGACCCGGAACTGGTGGTGGTCGGCAAGACACCGGACGACGTCAAGGCTGCGGGTCTGGACTGCATCGTTTCCAGCTTCCCGTTTGCGGCCAATGGTCGGGCGATGACTTTGGAATCGAAAAGCGGCTTCGTGCGGGTCGTGGCGCGGCGTGACAATCATGTGATTGTCGGCTGGCAGGCGGTCGGTGCGGGCGTGTCGGAATTGTCGACGGCGTTCGGTCAGAGCCTGGAAATGGGCGCGCGGCTGGAAGACATTGCCGGCACCATCCACGCGCATCCGACCTTGGGCGAAGCTGTGCAGGAAGCGGCTTTGCGTGCCCTCGGCCACGCGTTGCACCTGTAAAGACGCACACAAAACCCTGTAGCAGCTGTCGAGCAACGCGAGGCAGCGTTCGGCGACGAAGTCGTCGTAATTCGCCCCACGCGGTCTACATGAAAGAACGCGATGGCCGGTTTTGCGACGACTTCGTCGCCGAACGCTGCCTCGTGTTGCTCGACAGCTGCTACATCGGGTGCATCGATGGTCGCAGAGATTGAATTCCGGCTGCGAAATGGGCCCGGAATGAAGTATTGTTGTCCCCATCCAGAAAAACGTCAGAAGCCTTGAACCGTTTCGGCGGTTGTTAAGTGATAGAGGGTGTCATGGGTAACGAAAGCATCAATTGGGACAAGTTGGGTTTTGACTACATCAAGACAGACAAGCGCTATCTGTCGCACTGGCGTAATGGCGAGTGGGACAAAGGCACCCTGACCGAAGACAATGTGCTGCACATCAGCGAAGGCTCTACTGCCCTTCACTATGGCCAGCAATGCTTCGAGGGCTTGAAGGCCTATCGTTGCAAGGACGGTTCGATCAATCTGTTCCGCCCGGATCAGAACGCCGCACGCATGCAACGCAGCTGCGCGCGCCTGCTGATGCCACACGTGTCCACCGAGCAGTTCGTCGAAGCGTGCAAGGAAGTGGTCCGCGCCAACGAGCGCTTCATCCCGCCTTACGGCACCGGCGGCGCGCTGTACCTGCGTCCGTTCGTGATCGGCGTGGGTGACAACATCGGCGTGCGTACCGCCCCCGAGTTCATCTTCTCGATCTTCGCCATCCCGGTCGGTGCCTACTTCAAGGGCGGCCTGACCCCGCACAACTTCCTGATCTCCAGCTACGACCGCGCCGCCCCACAAGGCACCGGTGCAGCCAAGGTCGGTGGTAACTACGCGGCCAGCCTGATGCCGGGTTCCCAGGCCAAGAAAGCCCACTTCGCCGACTGCATCTACCTGGACCCGATGACCCACACCAAAATCGAAGAAGTCGGCTCGGCCAACTTCTTCGGGATCACCCACGACAACAAGTTCGTGACCCCGAACTCGCCGTCGGTGCTGCCGGGCATCACCCGTCTGTCGTTGATCGAGCTGGCAAAAACGCGTCTGGGCCTGGAAGTGGTCGAAGGCGACGTGTTCATCGACAAGCTGTCCGACTTCAAGGAAGCCGGTGCTTGCGGTACTGCTGCGGTGATCACCCCGATCGGCGGCATCAGCTACAACGACAAACTGCACGTGTTCCATAGCGAAACCGACGTCGGCCCGGTCACCCAGAAGCTCTATAAAGAGCTGACGGGCGTACAGACCGGCGACATCGAAGCGCCAGCGGGCTGGATCGTCAAGGTTTGATTTGACGCCACTGTCCGTTTGAACACAAAAGCCCGGCCATCACGTTGAAGGCCGGGCTTTTTTTCGTCCGCATATCGCGGAAAACGTCTCTAGACTGCCACGTTCAATAGCCATTAACAGGTGCCACCTCAACCATGAGCAAACTCTGGCGAAAGTATTTGGCCTTGCTGGACACCGACTTCACCACGCAAGTGTTCGACAACATCAAGAACCTGCTGGTGTGTGCCCTGCTGTTCGCGGCGGGCACCAACGCGCTACACAGCGATCAGTACTTGTTTATGGGGTTTCTCACCTCAAGCCTCGCCGGCTGGGGATTGATCCTGCTGTCAGCGGTGCTGATGCTGCTTAATGTCAGCGACGGCCTGCGTCGGCTGTCCAGGTTGCCGTATCACACGGCGTTTCAGATCATTCTGTTTCTGGTCTACCTGGTGTTGGCGGTGCGGGTGGTGGAGATTGTCTGGAATTTCAGGGCGTAGCGGTCACAGCACGAGGTGTTTGCCAACGCAGCTCATCCTCAGCAATGCGAGCAAACAACCACTCCACAAACACCCGTGTCTGCACGGTCACGTCCGGCGCGACACCGTAGTAATAACGCGGCAGCGGCATCCGCAAGTCGGGTAACGGGCAAATCAGGCGACCGCTCGAGAGGTGGGTGCCCAGCAAAGAGGTCGGGCACAAGGCAACGCCCTGTCCATCCACGGCGGCCTTAAGCACCAGGTGCATGTGATCAAACTGCCGGGTGACCTGAGTGCCTGGCTGGCCTTGAGCAAAATGCAGGGCCCAGTTGTGCCAATCTTCGCGACGCGCCTTGGCCGTCAGTAACGTGTGCCGGCTCAGGGACGCGAGGTCCTCAAGGGCCAGGCGTTCGATCAGCGAGGGTGCCGCGACCAGCAACAGTTCGTCTTCGAAAAGCGCTCGCGCCTCAATCGCCGGCGCCCAGTCGTCACGACCACGGCGAATGACGATGTCGAACCCGTCGCGTGCATGATCGGGAGCCTGGGTTTGGGTGATCACCTGCGGCTTGATGTCCGGGTGCTGCGCAATGAAATCCTCCAGTCTGGGCGTTAGCCAAAGCATGGCAAAGGACGGACGGACATTGATCTTCACGGTCGGCAGCGAGGCGTGCTGCTTGAGTTCAGCCGCGGCGTTGGCGATCTGCGCCAGCCCGGCACTGACCTGCTCATAAAAGCGCTGACCGGCCGGTGTCAGCACCGATTGACGGATACGCCGCTCGAACAGCAACACACCCAGGTGCTCCTCAAGCAATTTGATATGCCGGCTGACGGAACTGTGACTGACATGCAGCTCTTCGGCCGCCAGGCTGAAACTCTGATGGCGAGCAGCAACAGCGAAGGCGCGAACAGCATTAAGCGGCGGTAGTGGATTCATCATGTGTCTAATTTAGTCACATATGCACCGCAATTAAAGCGTTTGTCACGCCCACGTCGCCACGCCAATCTGCTCGCACGCAGCCAGCGCCACCTGACGGAGCAAGACATGAACAGCTACGGACTCTTTCTACTGTTTGCCACCCTGACCATTTTGAGTCCAGGGCCTGGCGTGCTCCTGACCCTGTCCAACGCGGTGCGCCACGGCTGGACCGGGGCAGTGCCGGGCATTCTGGGGATCGCGTCGGGAGCGTTTATCGTCGCCGCCATCAGCGCCACCAGTGTCGGCCTGATCCTCAGCACCTCCGCCAACGCCTTTACCGCGTTGAAATACGCAGGGGCCGCCTATTTGTTGTACCTGGGTTACAAAAGCTGGCGCTCGGCTGGTTTCAACACGCTGCTTGAAGCGCGCCCTTCAAGCCCGGGCTACCGCTTCCTTGAAGCGGCTTCGATCCAGTTTTTGAACCCCAAAGCAGTGTTTTTCTTTCTGGCGGTGTTCCCGCAATTCATCGACCCCTCAGCGCACTTCTCCACCCAGTTTTTCAAACTGGTCGCCTCCTATGGCGTACTGGTGATCCTCGTGCATGGCAGCTATGCCTTGCTCGCCAATGCCGCCAAAGGCTGGTTATCCAGCCCGAAAGGTTCCTGGCTGGCGGCGAAAGTCTCGGGCGTGACCTTCGCCGGTTTCGGCGTACTCATGGCCTCGGCCAGTCGCTAAGGTGCAGAACTGGCGTGCGCGCGACGCCGGGTCTCGGTGGAAACGGGTTGTGTTGTCGATACCTGAACCGGCAGTTCAACGGCAAACCGGCTGCTGAGTTCCTTTCGCCCCGTCGCCGTCAACGCCAGCGCGCGGCTGTCCAGGTCCTGTGTCACCCATTTGCGCTTGATCGCCGTTTGCAGCAACGCCGCCCCCAACGAACCGCCCAGATGCGGCCGACGCATGCTCCAGTCCAGACATGGGCAGGCGAAGCGGCGACGCAGCGTGCTCAAGTCCTTGACCTCGATACCCAACCCTTCAAACAACGCCTCACCGCTGTCGCTGAGCTGATAGACCTGTTCATCGGTTTCCAGCAGCCACCCCGCTTCGATCATCCGGTCATGCAGCAGCACTGCCAACGTGCCGGCCATGTGGCCGTAGCAAGTGCGGGCGAATTGCAGGCGATCCGGGGTGCGCGGATTGAAAGTCGGCGCGGCGTTCTGGCCGATCACCATCAACGCTTCCAGCGCTTGGGCGACGCGCTTGTCCGTCAGGCTGTAATAGCGATGTCGGCCCTGCACGTGCAGCCGCACCAGCGCCAAATCCTTGAGTTTGGCCAGGTGCGCGCTGGCGGTGGAGGCGCTGACCTCGGCAATCGCCGCCAACTCAGTGCTGGTGCGGGCGTGGCCGTCCATCAGCGAACAGAGGATTTTCGTCCGGGCCGGTTCCGCGATCGCCGCAGCCACCTGAGAGACGCCGATGTCGTGCTGTTCTACGTTCATATTTCGCTCCCGGACGAATCAAGGCCCTTTCGGACTGGAGATAGTAGCAACACTTTTCCAACCACGAACAAGGCTGCGACCCATGGACCCGATCATCGCTGCGACTCATGCCGATCCTTATCCCTATTACGCGCAACTGCGCGCGGACGGCGGGCTGTTTTTTCATCAAGGACTAAAAATGTGGATTGCGAGTAACGCCCGAGTCGTTGCGGCTGTGCTGGCGCATCCTGACTGCCATGTTCGACCGTCCCACGAACCGGTGCCCAAGGCGATTGTTGGCGGAATGGCCGGCAAGGTCTTTGGTCAGTTGATGCGGATGAATGAGGGCGAACGGCAGCGTTGCCCGAGGTCGGCGATTCAACCGGGGTTGGCGTTGATTGATGCAGATGCAGTCAATGCGCTGGTCCGCGCTCGCCTGATCACTCCGGGCGCCGATGGGCTGTTCAAGGCGATGTTCCGCGGGCCGGTGTGCGTGGTGGCTGCATTGCTGGGGTTCTCGCCGGCTCAGGGCCGGGCTATCAGCGAACTGACGGGGGACTTCGTCGCGTGCCTGTCACCCCTTGGCGATCAGGCGCAACGGGATGCAGCTCATGTTGCGGCGGAACACTTGAGCGGCTATTTCGTTGAGTTGCTGGATGACCCGAGCACTCAGAGCGCCCTGCTCGCCGGGATCCGCCAGCGCTTCGCGGCAACCTCTGACGACGCTGAAACGTTGATCGCCAACCTGATCGGGCTGTTTTCCCAGACCTATGAAGCCACCGCCGGGCTGATCGGCAATGCGCTGTTGGCGTTGATTCGAATCCCGTCGTTGCACAGCGAATCGACACCCGTGGGCGACTTGATCGCTGAAGTTCAGCGCTTCGATCCATCGGTGCAGAACACCCGCCGCTTTGTCGCTGCGACTTGTGAAATCGACGGGGTAAGCCTCAATTCAGGCGACATGATTCTGGTGCTGCTGGCCTCGGCTAATCGTGATCCGCTGCTCAATGACCATCCCGACGTCTTTCTTCTTGATCGTCCAGACCGGCGCAGCTTTACCTTTGGTGCGGGGCGGCATCAATGTCCGGGGCAGTTGTTGGCGTTGAGTATTGCCAGCGCCACGTTGAGGGAGATTCTGACGTTAAAGCCTGCTTTGGATCGCCTGACCTGGCATTACCGACCTTCGCTGAACGGGCGTATTCCGCTGTTTAGCTATTTGCCGTAAGCCCGATCGTTCCTACTAATCAACCCGACCAACACGCTCCGCATCCGGCCAGAACAGTGCCGCCTGCCCTCGATGCTCACCGTGCTGATCGATCAGCGTCCAGACTTTGCCTTCGTGAATCATGAAGGCATTGCCATCCCGATCCACCCGATAACCGCTGTATCCATGAGCAATCCCGTTGGCCGTGACCTGCTCCAGCAACGTCTGGCGCATGGCTCGGTCCAGTGGCGAAGCGCTGAACCGTGATGGCATGCCGAGGAACTGCGAGCGATCGTATTTGAAACAGGCCAGCGTCTGTTCATTGGCGTAGAAGAAGCAAGGATCGGCTTCGGTACCATGCGCTAGCAGACTGTAAGGCGCGTGCGCGTGCAACCAGTGCAAGCGCTCAGGTCCGGTCAGCGACTCAGGGGATGGCAGGCTTTGGCCGGTCCAGCGCCGGTAAGCTTCGTCCAGCAGTTGAACAGCAGCTGCATATTCGTTGATTGGCGACACGCGCCCTCCCACGCAAAGGCGTTGGTTTTTGATGCGCCGTAGCCTATCGAAACCCTGCTGAAAAATCCGCATCCGCAACGGTCACGCCAGTCGCTGCGCAACAAATTCGATAAAGGCTTTCAACTTGGGCAGTGATTTGCGCGAGCGTGGATAAACCATTTGTACCGGCTTGGGCGGCGGAGCATAGGCGTCGAGGATCCGCACGAGTTCACCTTTAGCCAACGCGGCCGACACCAGGAAATCAGGCTGCATCAAAATCCCCTCTCCGGCCACGGCCGCCTGCAGCAACACTTGGCCGTCATTGCTTTTCAACACCGCCCCTTCAGGCCAGGGAACCTCGCTGGCGCCGTTTTGCAAAGGCCAGGCAAACCGGTTATTCCAGGACGTGTGGGTGAGGATTCTGTGTCGGTGCAGGTCTTCGGGGGATTGGGGTTCCTGCCATTTTTCCAGATACCGGGGCGATGCGCAGATCACCATTCGATACGGTGGCAATGGCTTGGCCAGCAGATTCACGCCGATCAATTCGGAGATCCTGAACGCCAGATCGAATGACGTCTCGTACAGGTCCACCACTTCGTTGCTCAGAATCAGCTCGACCTGAATCTGCGGATAACACTGCATGAACTCCGACACCAGAGGACCGACCAATGCCACGCCGAGGGTCATCGGTGCGGTGATCCGCAACAGGCCGCTGGGCTCCGGGTTCGACGCCTCCACCCGGCTGAACGCGTACTTCACCTGCTCCAGTGCCCGCTTGGCTTCTTCATAAAACAACCGCCCTTCCCCGGTGATGGATTGCCGTCGGGTGGTGCGTTGAATGAGCTGGGTGTTGAGGGTTTTCTCCAGGCTCTGGATATGCCGTCCAACCATGACTGCCGACATCCCGACGTCACTGGCCGCATCGGCAAAGCTGCCCGCCTCGACCACGGCGACGAAAACTTCCATTTGCCTGAGTTTGCTCATGACCATGCCTTGTGAAGGGAGAAACTGAACGCTTGATTAAGTACATCAGGTTAAAGGAGTAATAACCGGCAATGCGTTTATCACGAAGGGCTTTCTCCCTAGAGTCACTTGATTAAAGTGAACAACGAGGCTCCATTGATGCAAACCCTACTGGACACGTCACTGAGTTCTTTTGCGCGGGCAGACCTTCTGCAAGGCCCCACGCCCATCCAGCGCGCCGAACGCCTCGAACACCTGCTGGGCTTGAAGTCGCAGGGAATCGGCCTGTTTCTCAAGCGCGACGATCATATGCTGATTGGCGGTGGCGGTAACAAACTGCGCAAACTCGAATTCCATATCGGCGCAGCGCTGGCGGCCGGAGTCGACACGGTGATCACCGTGGGCGGCATTCAGTCCAACCATGCACGCCTGACCGCCGCGGTGTGCGCGCGCCTGGGCCTTGCCTGCGAACTGATCCTGATCCGCGCGGTACCCAAAACCGATGTGGATTACGAACTCAACGGCAACGTTCTGCTCGACCAGTTGTTTGGCGCACAGCTACAGGTGCTTGCCGGGGGCAGCGACTCACTCGCCGTGGCCGAAACACGGGCCACGCAACTTCGGGATTCGGGGCGCAACGTGCTGGTGATTCCCACCGGTGGCTCAACGCCGCTGGGCAGTCTCGGTTATGCGCGCTGCGCGGCGGAGATCGCGCAGCAGGAGACGGAACTCGGCCTCACCCTCAATCAAGTCGTGGTGCCCAACGGCAGCGCCGGCACCCACGCCGGGCTCGCGGCCGGCTTCCAGTTGCTGGGCCGAGGCACCTCGATCGTAAAATCCTATTCAGTTTTGTCCGATCGAGACACGTCAGCGGCCAGAACCCGGCAATTGACCCAGGACGCATTGGCGCTGTTGGGCAGCAGCGCCGTCGTTCAGGCTGAAGAGATCGCCATTGACGGCAGTCAGTTGGGCGACGGTTACGGTCTGCCAACGCCGGCCATGCAGGAAGCAGTGCGCCTGATGGCTCGCGCCGAAGGCTTGTTGATCGACCCGGTCTACTCCGGCAAAGCGTTTGCTGGGCTGTTGGCCGATCTCAGGCAAGGACGTTACCGTTCTGGGGACAATGTGCTGTTCGTGATGACGGGTGGAACACCGGGCCTTTATGCCTACCGGGAGACCTTTCAGTCTTAGCGGTTAATCGTCGCGCGTCAGTCCTTCCACTAACTCATAGAGTTTCAGACCCGTCCTACATCTATCAAATGTCCGTTGATATAGCGTCCGCATCGTTTTCAAATGATGAAACAAGGACGCTCATGGCTAGCAAAACAGGCATACCCAGGATTCAAAACCCACCGTCAGGCGACGGGCATCACGTCACCAGCCGCTACATGAACGCCACCGAACTGGCAGAGCGGGACGCCAGACAAAAAAAATATGACGACATGTTGGCCCGACAACAGGCATATGAAGACCGTTTCATAAGGCAACCTCAGCAACATGACCAGCCCAGCTCCATGGGTTGCGTATTCGCCAAAAGCTGCAACCTCCCCGACGGCGTAATCAACCACGACAATCCAACCGGGTTTGTCCCGGTCGAGAAATTGGCCGACTACGGAAAGTTCTCGCTTTTAGGTGGCCGTGAAAGGGATGAAGCAGGAAACATACCTCTAAAAAAAATCAGTGGTAGCGCATTACCTCGCTCATTTGGAACACTGATTTTGGGTGGCGTAGGAGCTGCTGGCTCCGGGGCGGCTGCAAGCGGTGCGGGGGTAGTGACGGCTGGTGTTGTTGCTGGCGCTTTGGCGGGAGTCGTTGCGTTGCTCTGGCCATCGACGCTCGGGGACAGTTCCCTGTATTCGGAAGTACAGCTCAAATCACTCAAAGAAGGTCGCACCCGAGTTCGCCTGCATATTGAACACCAGGCCAATGGCACCTTGAAGGCATACGGATACAACACTCAAAAGCGCAGCGACTGGGAAATGATTCCTGTCGTGCAGTTCGTAGCTCAAGGCTCTCAGCAAGTGGCTGACTTTGGTAACGGGGTAACGCTGATATGGACACCAGCCGTAGATCCGTCGAGCACTTCGGGAATCCCGCCGCTAGAAGGAGCTCCACAAGCTCCGCAAATCTGGGTTTATCCGCCTACACCAGCGGCTGACAGCATCATTGTTAACCCAATCTATCCGCCTGAGTACAAGGACTTCATCCTTGTTTTCCCGGCTGATTCCGGCATCAAGCCTCTTTACATTGTCTTTTCCCTGCGATTCGATGCTGCCAGGTACCATGGAAAGACGGATACACCAGTTAAAAGTAAGGGTCCCGAGAATGGCCAGGAAGCTTTGGATAATTCGGTACAGATAAAACCTACATCGGAACGCAGGATTGGTATTGATCCCAAAACCAACGAGTTTGTCGTCTTTGATCATACGGGAGGGGACGACTACCACGGACATGTCAGAGCATGGAATAAACTCCATCAAGATATGAAAAATGTATTGATCAAGGCAAAAAAAGCCGACACCAAGGGAAACATCCTGGGAGCTAAACAGTGAGTCTTATCTACCACGATCCGTCGATTAGCCATGACGAAGCAATCAGTCTCTTTGATAGCGGCTTAGAAAAGAACATTGTCACCGCGCTGATTTCCATCGGACTAAATGAGCAAGACAGTGCCTGGGCTCAGACCATTTGCCTGAAACATCTCGAGAGTGGCACTCAGTCGGTGGCTGCGGCAGCAATCACCGCACTCGGCCATGTAGCCCGCAGATTCGGTGAGCTTGAAATACAAGCCGTGATGCCCGCCCTTGATTACGTGAAAGGAAAATTCCCTGCACTAGAAGCCACAGTTGCTGACACGCTCGACGATATTGAAATGTTCACCTGACTCACTAAATCAAAACCAGAAATCACCCTCCCAACACATAAAAACCCCACCATTTCTTCTAACAGAGATGGCGGGGTTCGCCATTTCAGCCCACACCCAACAAATCAATCATCGCGCGTCAGCACTTCCAGCAACTCAATCTCGAAAATCAGGTTCGAATTCGGCGTGATCTTGCCCATGGTCCGTTCACCGTAGGCCAGATGCGCCGGCACCAGCAACTTGCGCTTGCCGCCGACCTGCATGCCCATAATCCCCTGATCCCAACCCTTGATCACCCGCCCCGTGCCAATCACGCACTGGAAAGGTTTGCCCCGGTTGTAGGAAGAATCGAATTCAGTCCCGTCTTCCAGCCAGCCGCGGTATTGGGTGGTAATCAGCGCGCCTTTGACGGCGGCTTTGCCGTCGCCCGGCTCAAGGTCAATGATTTGCAACTCGTCGTTCATGATTCCTACTCGTTCACTGTCGCCCAGTGATTGGGGCGCGGACGGAGGTTTTCGCAGAAACCGGCGCGCAAGGCAATCCACGGAACCGAAAGACCGTCATCCGGCTCACATGAATAACGACTTCGTATTAAGGAAAGGATGCTCTGATGACCGACTCATCACCGCTGTACAGTTTCATCCCGCCCTACATCCTCAACCGAATCATCGCCCACGGTTCCGACCGTCAGCGCTCCAGCGCCCAGACCACACTGATCCATGTCCGTCGTTTGCGGCACAATCCCGGCCCGCCATCGCGACCACCCGCCAAAGCGATCCTGCCGCTGCCCGGCCGCCCCGGCCTGGCACAGCGCAGCATTCATGACGCGCAAGGGAAAATGCTTCTGCCGGGGATGCCTGTGCGACTTGAAGGCCAGGCGACAACCGGCGATCCGGCGGTCGACGAGGCCTACGACGCAATGGGTGCCAGCTATGATTTCTTCTGGAAGGTGCTGGGTCGGGACTCCATCGACAACAAGGGTTTTGCCCTGATCGGCAGCGTGCATTACGGCCTGGATTACCAGAACGCATTCTGGAACGGCGCGCAAATGGTGTTCGGCGACGGCGATGGTGAAATCTTCGAGCGCTTCACCCGCTCTCTGGATGTGATCGGCCACGAGTTGACGCACGGCGTTATCGAAAGCGAAGCCGGTCTGGTCTATGCCAGCCAGTCCGGCGCATTGAACGAATCGATATCGGACGTTTTGGGGGTACTGATCAAACAACATGTACTGGGCCAGACCGCCGAACAGGCTGACTGGCTGATCGGTGCGGACCTGCTGGCACCACGCATCAAAGGTATCGGTTTACGCTCGATGGCCCATCCGGGCACGGCCTATGACGACCCGTTGCTTGGCAAGGACCCGCAACCGGATCACATGCGCAAGTTCGTCATCACCCAGGAAGACAATGGAGGGGTGCACATCAATTCGGGCATCCCTAATCGGGCGTTTTATCTGGCCGCAATGGCGCTGGGCGGCTTTGCCTGGGAAAGAACCGGCCGCATCTGGTACGACGCGCTGTGCGACAAACGCCTGAGTAGCGAAGCGACATTCAGTGCCTTCGCGCAACTGACCGTCGAGCATGCCCGGCAAGGATTTGGGGCGAAGGCAGTCGAGGCGGTGCGGCACGGCTGGTCTGAAGTGGGCGTCGACCTGACGCCGGAGGAACAATGAAAACCTTGCCAACACTGGACGATAACGCGGTGGTCTGTGTCTCCCGCCAGGGCGGCATAGCGGCGATCCACACCTTGACCCGCCCTCGAGAGATCGAATTCGCCCAATGCAATGCCGACCAACGCACCCGCATTTGTTCGTTGCTCGAGGGTTGCCTGCTTATGACGAGTTCTTCCGCCGGTCGGGGCGATCAGCGCTTCTATCAAATCGAAGTGCGCTACCGCAGCGGCGAACAGGACGACCGGATGGTGATGAAGGTGCCTGAAGATCAGGCGCCAGGGGAATTGGTGCATCTGTGGGACAAAGGTGAACTGCTATAAGTTTGGCGCCCCTCGTAATAGAGGCTGATGATCGAAGGCCGTGTGAACTAACATAGGCACATCTCTCCCGATACGGCTGATACGCCACGATGGCGAAACCTGAATGAATGTGGATTGGACCAGCGCCGCCATCGGCTCAATGATGCTAGCCCTGATCGTCGCGTTGATCTGTCGCGAGCGCTCGCTGCAAAAGCAGCTGGCCGAGTATCGCGTGCTGATCACCAGCCTGACTGACGGGCAAAACATCCGTCAGGACGGCGATGCCGAACGCTTCAAGCGTAGCCAGTACTTCGCCCGCATCGGCACGTGGGACTGGGATGTCGACACCGACAAGCTCTACTGGTCGGACGCGATCTACGGCATGTTTGGCTTCAAGATCGACGAAGTAACGCCCTCCTACGCCCTGTTTTGCTCATGTGTTCACCCCGACGATCGGGCCAGGGTCCGGGCCGGGGAATTGCGCTGCCTGGAAACCGGCGACAACCATGACGAGGAATACCGGGTGATCTGGCCCGACGGCACGATCCGCTGGCTTCGGGAAACCGGCAATGTGGTCAAGAACGACCACGATGCAACGATCAAGATGATGGGCGTGGTACGCGATATCACTGAGGAAAAAGCCTCCGCCAGCTACCTGCAACACCTGGCCCACTTCGACCCGCTGACCGGCCTGCCCAATCGTCTGGTGCTCGAGGAGCGTCTGTCGGAAGCGCTGGAACAGGCGCGCATCAGCGCCACGAGGGTTGCGCTGGTGTTTGTCGACCTCAACGGTTTCAAGGCAATCAACGACCATTACGGCCATGCCGCCGGCGACCGGGTACTGATCACCACCGCCACCCGCCTGAAGAAAATCCTGCGTTCAACCGACACCGTCGCCCGGATCAGTGGCGACGAATTTGTGGTCATCCTTCAAGGCCTGCCCCAGGGCAACAGCCTGCAAGACGAAGCCCGCAGCATCTGCCAGAAAATCTTCGTCGAACTGTCGCCACCGGTGACCATCGGTAATGATCAACGCCACATCGGCACCAGCCTGGGGGTCGCGGTGTTCCCGGACCATGCGCCGAGCATGGACCGGTTGATTCATATTGCGGATCTGGCGATGTATGAGGCGAAGCGCAGTGGGAATAATCAGTATCGGTTGGGTGAACAATCGATGAGCCCTAGCCGGGTTGATTGACCCGTTCAATCCTTGCGCTGGCCGAATGGAATGCCGTTGAAGGTGTGGGTGCAGCAATAACAATTAGGTGTCATGCGCTCGGCCGTCAGCTCGGGATTGACGATCCGCAGACACCCTTGATCATCGACATACAAGCCACTGAAGTAGCTCGACTCCCCCAATCGCACCTGCTCCTGCCTTTCGTTTTCATGCAGAGCCACCATCCAGAACACCGGTTCAGGTCGATCGAGGCGAGCCACCGCTTCGCTGAACACTTCATCCCACCGCCCACCGACGCGGGACAGCAAAAACCGGAACAACGGCGTGTAATCGAACCCGTGCCGACGAGTCCCATGCATCGATCCCCGGAGCGCATCGTTCTGGATTTCAGTCTTGGTATTGCGCTGATGCCGGTAATGCCCCGTGATTTCGTTACACCGGACACCCCAAGTGCGGGTATTAACCTTGCGGTAAAGGGGTTTCTTTTCCAACGAGTCGCTCCTGACATCCAGTCAATGAAATCGCCGCAGAGCTTTACCGGAACCGCTGGCAATTTCAATCAACCCTCGATGGCCAATTGTTGCTGGCGGTTTAACGCTCCACTGGCGTGATAGCAATAATCGTCCCGTTAGTAATCATCACCATCATGTACTTGTCGTTGTTCTGCACTCATTGCGCCTGCCCCTTCGGGGCTTTCAGACCTTTCTGTTTCCAGTTACTCAAGGCCTTTGCGCTGCGCTGAAAAACGTCCGGGGCGCGGGCGCGACCACTAAATCCTGGGAGTTGTTAACCCCTGGCTGAACGGTTATTTGCGGTGGGTCATCCGCTTGAACGATCGGGCTGGATACCGGCAATGCCTGCGACAAGGGCGAGGCTGGCGATAAGGGTCTTGTTGTTCATCGATGAACCCCCAGTAAATTCGTGGTACCCGATCCGGGACCGTAGTGACGCCCAATCATTTCAATCGGGGCGACCGGCAGCAGCCAAACCTGCTGATTTCAGATAACATCCCGCGCCCCATCCCGCACGCTGATAAGGACATCACATGGCAGCTTCCAGCGCCGTTATTCTGGTCATTCTGGCCCTCTTCATTCTCTATGCCATTGGCGTCTTCAACGCCTTGGTCGCCCGCCGCAACCAATTCAAGAATGCCTTCGCCCAGGTTGAAGTGCAGCTCAAGCGTCGCTACGACCTGATCCCCAATCTGGTGGAAACCGCCAAGGGCTATCTGGCCCACGAGCGTGGCACCCTTGAAGCTGTCATCGCCGCGCGCAACACCGCACTGGCCGGACTCCAGGCCGCCCGGGCACAACCGGGTGATGCGGGCAGCATCGCGCAATTGAGCCTTGCGGACGGTGCGCTCAATAGCGCCATGGGACGCCTGAATGTGACGATGGAAGCTTATCCCGATCTCAAGGGCTCGCAGAACATGCAGCAGCTCAGTGAAGAGTTGAGCAGCACCGAAAACAAGGTGGCGTTCGCCCGTCAGGCGTTCAACGATGCGGTCATGGCCTACAACACGCTCAAGCAGAGCTTCCCGGCCGTGCTGCTGGCTGCCATCTTCGGCCATGGCGCCGACGCCAGCCTGCTGGAATTTGCCGACAGCGCGGTGATTCAGGACGCTCCGAAAGTCTCTTTTTGACGCCCCTTATCCACGGACGGACCCATGAATTTTTTTGAACAACAGCGCCAGGCCAAGCGCCGCACAGTGCTGCTCGTGTTGTTGATGACGCTGGCCGTGTTCAGCCTGATCGCCATCACCTGCCTGGCATTGACCCTGCCAATGGAAGAAATCCCCTACGTCCTGCGACAATACCTGACCCTGGACCTGCGGCTCGTCACGGTGGTTTCGGCGGTCGTATTGAGCATTGTGCTGCTGGGCAGTGTGGCGAAATATTCCGAGCTCGCCACAGGCGGTAAAGTGGTCGCCCGGCGCCTCGGGGGCCGCTTGATCAACCACAGTGCACGCACCCTGGAAGAACAGCGGCTGCTTAACGTGGTTGAAGAAATGGCCCTCGCCTCGGGCACCGTTGTGCCGTCGGTGTACCTGCTGCCGGAACCCGGCATCAACGCCTTCGCCGCCGGTTTCACGCCTCAGGATGCCGTCATCGGCGTCACGCAGGGGGCGATCTCGCTGCTCTCTCGTGATGAGTTGCAAGGCGTGATCGCCCACGAGTTCAGCCACATCTACAACGGTGACATGCGCCTCAATACCCGACTGATCGCCATCGTCCACGGGATTCTGGTGCTTAGCCTGACGGGCGGTTTCATTTTGCGCAAACTGGAAAAGGTCGACCAAGTGGCAATCCGCCGCTTGGTGCTGCTGCCTTTCGTCGTGGGCATGGTGCTGTGTGTGGTCGGGTTTGCCGGAAGCTTTTTTGGCAATCTGATCAAGGCATCCGTCAGCCGACAACGAGAGTTCCTGGCCGATGCGACTGCGGTGCAGTTCACCCGAAACCCGCAAAGCATTAGCGGCGCGCTGAAAAAGATCGGCGGGTATGAACAGGGTTCGAACCTCAAATCGCCCGTTGCCGCCGAATTCAGTCACTTGTACTTTGGCGCGGGCGTGTCGACGGCGATAGATGGCATGTTCTCGACCCACCCTGAACTGAGTGAGCGCATCCGGCGCATTGACGCGCATTGGGACGGCAGCTTCCCGATAATCGAAGCACCGGCGCTGGCGGCGATGGACGTCGCAATGGTATTGCCGGTGTCTGACGCCTTCAGTGGTTTGCCCGCTGCCGCCACAGCGGTGCTCTACGACGTCAGCGCAGTGCAGGCGTCGATCGCGATGATCGGTTCCCCACAGCCCGAGCACATCACCGAGGCTCGCCGGTTGCTGGAAGACATTCCGCAGGCGCTCAAACTCGCGGCTCGCAGTACTGACGGCGCCGAGGCCTTGCTCTATGGTCTGGTGTTATCACCTTCCGCGCCGCTGCTGGCGATGCAACTCGAGACGCTGCAGCCACAGGTCGACAGCACGGTGTTCAATACCCTGGACCTGTTGCGCGATTCGCTCTCGACCCTCAACCCCGGGTTGCGTTTACCGCTGCTGGATCTGGCGATACCGAGCCTCAAGCAGCTCGGTAAAAAACCCTTTGCGGCGGTTAAACGTAACTTGAGCCTGTTGATTGAAGCCGATAACGACGTCGATTTGCTGGAGTGGACCCTTCTGCGCATCGTCGAGCGCAACGTCGAAGGCGCGCCCGCCGTTCAATTCAAGTTCGGTTTGTTCCAGTGCGCCGACGAGCTCACCGTACTGCTGAGCACCCTGGCCATCGCGGGCCAGCCAGACCCGAAAGACGCTTTAGCAGCCCTTGAATACGCCTGGGAAGGCCTGCCGTTCGAACGCGGGCACGAACTGCCGAGCGAACTGGAAAACCTCGAAGCGGCACTCAAGCGCCTGCGTCACCTTATGCCTGAGGAAAAACCCGCCCTGTTGAACGCCTTGGTTCGCTGTGTGGAGCATGACGGCAAGGTCACCGTGGCGGAAGCGCAATTGATGCGGGCAATCGCAGACCTGCTGGACTGCCCCATGCCGCCTGTGCTGTTTGCGCAACACGATATCGCGCCAACGACTACAAATTGATTCGCAGGGCTGCGCATTCGCATTGATCCGCTTCACGCATTAATACATGCCAACAATGCAATTAACATATCGATCACCCTGCTCCACTATCCGCCCCAATAAGAACCGTGCGCCGCGTCCAGGCGGTGCACGTCATAAAAGCGGTGGAGTACACGTCTATGACAGCATCAACCCAACGGCCCGCGACTTCCGGTCGCTCCCGGGCCAGTGCGATTTTCCGGGTTACCTCGGGCAACTTCCTCGAACAATTCGACTTCTTCCTTTTCGGCTTTTACGCCACGCAGATTGCTGCCGTGTTCTTCCCGGCCAGCAGCGAGTTCGCCTCGCTGATGATGACCTTCGCGGTGTTCGGCGCAGGCTTTCTGATGCGACCGTTGGGCGCCGTAGTGCTGGGTGCTTACATCGATGATGTGGGCCGGCGCAAAGGGTTGATCGTCACCCTGTCGATCATGGCCAGCGGCACGATTTTGATTGTGCTGGTGCCCGGCTATGAAACCATCGGGCTGTTCGCCCCGGCCATCGTGTTGATCGGCCGCTTGCTGCAAGGCTTCTCGGCCGGCGCAGAAATGGGTGGCGTCTCGGTGTACCTCTCGGAGATCGCCACGCCCGGCAACAAAGGCTTTTTCACCAGTTGGCAGTCGGCCAGCCAGCAAGTGGCGATCATTGTCGCGGCGGCGTTGGGCTATGGCCTGAACCAATGGATGGCGCCGGCGATGATTGCCGACTGGGGCTGGCGGATTCCGTTTTTCGTCGGCTGCATGATCGTGCCGTTCATTTTCTTCCTGCGCCGCAACCTTGAGGAAACCGAAGCGTTCGCCGCCCGCAAACACCGCCCGAGCATGGGCGATGTGTTCCGCACGTTGGCGCAGAACTGGGTGATCGTGTTCGCCGGAATGATGATGGTCGCCCTGACCACCACCGCGTTTTACCTGATCACCGTGTACGCACCGACCTTCGGCAAAACCGTGCTGCACCTGAGCACGTCTGATGCGCTGCTGGTGACCTTGCTGGTAGGCGTTTCGAACTTCTTCTGGCTGCCGATTGGCGGTGCACTGTCGGACCGCATCGGCCGTCGCCCGGTGCTGATCGCCATGGCCCTGCTGACATTGGCCACGGCCTATCCGGCGCTGACGTATCTGGTGCAGGCGCCGAGTTTCATCAACATGCTGTTGGTGCTGCTGTGGTTGTCGTTCATTTACGGTTTGTACAACGGCGCAATGATCGCCGCGCTGACGGAAATCATGCCGGTCGAAGTTCGGGTTGCCGGTTTCTCCCTGGCTTATAGCCTGGCCACGGCGGTGTTCGGCGGTTTCACCCCGGCGATGTCGACCTTCCTGATCCAGTACACCGGCGACAAGGCTGCGCCCGGTTACTGGATGAGTTTTGCCGCGTTCTGTGCCCTGTGCGCGACGCTGTATCTCTATCGCCGTTCGACCGGTCGCTTGCAACCGGCGATGTCTTGAGCCCCCCTTTCGAGAAAATGACCATGAAAAAGCTATTCAGTTTTGCAGCCCTTGCACTGGTGGCCGCCCTCGGTCTGAGCAGCGTCGCCCAGGCCGAAGAGATCCGCGTGATGACCTCCGGCGGTTTCACCGCGGCCTACAAAATTCTCGGCCCGAAATTCGCTGCCTCCACCGGAAACACACTGGACACCGCCCTCGGCCCTTCGATGGGCAAGGCGCCGGAAGCGATCCCCAATCGTCTGGCTCGCGGTGAAAAAGCCGACGTGGTGATCATGGTTGGCTACGCCCTCGATGACCTGATCAAGCAAGGCAAAGTCGACCCAGCCTCACGGGTCGAACTGGCTGACTCGCGGATCGGCCTGGTGGTACGTGAAGGCGCGCCGAAGCCGGACATCAGCTCAGTCGACGGCCTGAAAAAGACCTTGCTCGACGCGAAGTCCGTGGCCTATTCCGACAGCGCCAGTGGCGTGTACATCGAGGAACAACTGTTCAAACGACTGGGCATCGAAGACCAGCTCAAACCCAAATCGACGATGGTTGCGAAAATCCCGGTGGGCTCGGTGGTTGCCACCGGAGACTATCAACTGGGCTTTCAGCAGGTCAGCGAGTTGCTGCCAGTGCCGGGCGTGAGTTTTGTGGCGAAGATTCCAGAGTCGGTACAGTCAGTGACGCGTTTCGCTGCCGGCATTCCAGTCGGTGCGCAACACCCGGCGCAAGCCAAGGCATTGCTCGATTACCTGGCCTCCTCCGCCGCTCAGCCAGATGTGAAAGCCACCGGGCTGGACTCTGTCAGTCGCTGACCTGGATTTTCATTTCCACCACCAGACGTTCCAGTTCCAATGCCGCCGGGGTCAAGGTACGACCCCGGCGCTTGATCAAGCCGACACTGCGCATCACCTGCGGTGAGGTCAGCGGCACCCGTGTCAGGATCGGGTGATCCGCCGCCGGCATCGCCATCAACGGCACCGCTGCCACACCCAACCCCGCTTCGACCAAACCAATCATCGTCGTCACATGCCGGGTTTCGCAGATGCTCGGCCGCTGCGGCACGATGCCCGTGAGCGCCTGATCCAGCAGAAAGCGATTGCCGGAGGTCTTGTCCAGCGAGATGTAGTCCTGCTGATAAAACTCATCCCACGTCACGCTGCTGCGCCCGGCCAACGGATGATCGCGCCTGCACGCCACCACATAACCTTCCTGTACCAGCGGCTCGAACTCCACTTCCGCCTCCAGTGTGCCCATGAAGCTCAGGCCGAAATCCGCCTCGCCGTTGACCACCGCACTGAGTACCTCATGGGCGCTGGAGTCGAGCACCTTGACCTTGATCCGTGGAAACTGCCGGTGGTAGTGGGCGATCACTCGCGGCATGAAGTAGTAAGCCGCCGAAGGCACGCAGGCCACGGTGACGTGGCCGAGGCGGGTCGAGGCGACTTCGCTGATGCCCAATAACGCCACATCCAGGTCGTCCAGCAGACGCTCGACGCTCGGCATAAAACCGCGTCCGGCCTGGGTCAGGCTGACCTTGCGTGTGGTGCGTTCGAACAACCTCACACCGAGGGCGTCTTCGAGTTTTTCGATGCGCCGGCTCAGCGCCGGTTGGGAAATGCGCACCGCGTCGGCCGCCTTGCGAAAGCTGCCCTGCTCCACCACGGCGCGAAACGCTTGCAAGTCGTTCAGGTCGAAATTGATGGCCATGGTGCGCACTCGGGAACGGGAAAGATTGATCAGCTTATCCTATGAATGTAACCAATTGATGCAGCATGTAACGAAATCTATTTCTCCTGATGCACCGCCTTCGCGAGCAAGCCCGCTCCCACATTTGATCAGCGTCGCCCACGAGTTCCATGCTCGCTGGAGATCCACTGTGGGAGCGGGCTTGCTCGCGAAGGCGGTGGATCAGGCAACATCGTTGTATGTCATGGCTGACGCATGAAGCATCACCCTTTATCCTTGTCCCCCCCGCCGTACCGAGTTAATGGAGTTTTTGTCATGCCCCATGAAGGCAACCTGTTGCAAGCCGCTGTCGTGTTTCTGTTCGCGGCCGTGCTCACCGTTCCCTTGGCCAAGCGCCTGCAACTGGGGGCGGTGCTGGGTTATCTGTTTGCCGGCGTGATCATCGGCCCGTCGGTGCTGGGCTTGATTGGCAATCCGCAAAGCGTCAGCCACATTTCCGAACTCGGGGTGGTGTTGCTGCTGTTCATCATTGGCCTTGAACTGTCGCCGCGACGTTTGTGGGTGATGCGCAAATCGGTGTTCGGCGTCGGCCTGGCGCAAGTGCTGCTGACGGGCTCGGTGATTGGTGTGCTGGCGTTGTTCGTGTTCGGCCAACCGTTGAACAGCGCGATCGTGCTGGGCTTGGGCCTGGCGCTGTCGTCCACGGCGTTCGGTTTGCAAAGCCTGGCCGAGCGCAAGGAACTGACCAGCCCCCATGGGCGCTTGGCGTTCGCGATTCTGTTGTTCCAGGACATCGCCGCTATCCCGTTGATCGCCATGGTGCCGTTGCTGGCGGGCGGCGATCACACCAGCAGCGCTGGCGAAGGCGTCAATCACGGCTTGCGCGTACTGGGCAGCATCGCGGTGGTGGTGATCGGTGGCCGGTATCTGCTGCGCCCAGTGTTCCGGGTGGTGGCCAAGACCGGTTTGCCGGAAGTCTCGACCGCCACCGCGTTGCTGGTGGTGATTGGCACGGCGTGGCTGATGGACCTGGTCGGCGTGTCCATGGCACTGGGGGCGTTCCTCGCCGGGTTGTTGCTGGCGGACTCCGAATACCGTCACGAACTGGAAGCGCAAATCGAGCCGTTCAAGGGATTGCTGCTGGGGCTGTTTTTCATCAGTGTCGGCATGGGCGCCAACCTGAGTCTGCTCCTGAGCGCGCCGATCACGGTGCTGGGCCTGACCTTGTTGCTGATCGCAATCAAACTGCCGCTGCTGTTTGTCGTCGGGCGGTTGGCCGGTGGCTTGGGCAAGGTCAGTGCGATTCGCCTCGGCATCGTACTCGCGGCCGGTGGTGAATTTGCGTTTGTGGTGTTCAAGATCGGCCGCGACCAGGGGCTGTTCGAACCGCACCTGTACGACTTGCTGGTGCTGACCATCACCTTGTCCATGGCGGTGACGCCGCTGCTGTTGCTGGTGTGCGCTCGACTGGTCAGCCCCAGGGTTCAACCGGTGGTGGTGCCGGAGAAATTCCGCGCGATCGATACCGACACGCCACGCGTGGTGATCGCCGGCATGGGCCGTATGGGGCAGATCGTTGCGCGGATTTTGCGCGCGCAGAACATCAAGTTCGTCGCCCTCGACACCTCGGTGGAAACCATCGAACTGTCGCGCAGCTTTGGCGGCGTGCCGGTGTTCTACGGCGACCCGATGCGCCCGGAGATCCTCAGTGCGGCCAAGGTCGAGCAGGCGGAATACTTTGTCATCGCCACCGACGACCCGGACACCAACATCAAGACCGCCGAACTGGTGCACAAACTCTATCCGCACATCAAAATCATCGCCCGGGCCCGTAACCGTCAGCATGTGCATAGGCTGGTGGACCTTGGCGCCGAGGCCATTCGGGAAACCTATTATTCGAGTCTGGAAATGAGCCGGCGCACGCTGGTTGGCCTCGGTTTGACCCAAGCCCAGGCCGATGCGCGAATCAAGCGTTTCAAGCATCACGACGAGCAGGTGCTGGAGGCCCAGCATGCGATTTATGACGATGCGGCGAAGGTATTGCAGACGGCGCAGGAAGCCCGGGTGGAACTGGCGAGATTGTTTGAGTCGGATCAGTTGGGGGAACAGGAATCGGGTAAGGCTTGAGAATCACCCCTCACCCTAACCCTCTCCCCAGGGGGGCGAGGGGACTGACCGAGTTGTTCTTAAGAGCTACATCGACCTGAGATATCAAGTCGAACTCAGGATTTGAAAGCAATGGAGATCGGCTCCCTTTCCCCCTCTCCCCCGTGGGGAGAGGGGGTGGATCTAACTGACACACAACCATTCGAGCAAACCCATCCCATGACCACCACCAACCAACCCGCCCCCGCCCTAAAAGAAATCTTCAACGCCGACCGCCTCAAGCACATCGCCACCGAGATGACCGCCGTCTACCCAGCGTTCAACACCAAGGCCTTCCTGAAACTGGCCAACGACGGGCTAGCCAAATTATCAATCATGCAGCGCATGGCCCGGGTCAGCGAATGCCTGCACGCGGTCCTGCCGTTGAGCTATGAAGAGACGCTTGAAGTGCTGCGCGCCCTCGCTCCGCGGCTGAACAGCGGCTTCGTCAGCATCTCATTACCGCATTACGTCGCGACCTACGGCGCACATGCCTTCGAACAGTCCATGGAGGCGCTGAAATACTTCACCACCTTCGGCTCCGCGGAGTTCGCGATCCGCCATTACCTGCGCAGCGACATCGAACGCTCACTGGCGGTCATGCACGAGTGGTCCCTGGACGAAAACGAGCATGTCCGCCGCCTGGCCAGTGAAGGCAGCCGACCGCGCCTGCCGTGGTCGTTTCGGCTGGAACAGATTCAGGCTGACCCGACATTGGCGGCCGCGATCCTCGACAACCTCAAGGCCGACGACAGCCTCTACGTGCGCAAGTCCGTGGCCAACCACCTCAACGACATCACCAAGGATCATCCCGAATGGGTGCTGGACTTGATCGAAGGCTGGTCGCTGGACAACAAACACACCGCGTGGATCGCCAAACACGCCCTGCGCAGCCTGATCAAACAGGGCAACCAACGCGCATTGGCGATCATTGGCGCGGGTGGCAAGCCTGAGGTCGAGATCATCGATGTGAAGGTGGAACCGGCGGTGATTCGCCTGGGTGAAAAAATCACCCTGTCCTTCGCCGTGAAATCCACGGTCCAGGACAGTCAGCGACTGGTGATCGACTACGCCATCGATTACGTCAAAGCCAATGGCAGCACGTCGGCGAAGGTGTTCAAGCTCAAGGCGCTGACGCTTTCCGGTAACGCTACCGAGACCATTGCCCGTAGCCAGCAGATCAAGGAACTCACCACCCGCAAACACTACGTGGGCAAACACGCCGTGCACGTGCTGGTGAATGGGGAGCGCCTGGCCAGCACCTCATTCGAAATCCTCGCCTGAAACACGCTCCCCTGTAGGAGCACTTACAGGTGGCTCACGTTTTAGCGCTCGCTAAATAATGCGCAACCAACGCATTCGCATGGCCATGCCCCATACCATGTTCAGTCTTCAGCCACGCCACCATTTCCATATGCTTCTTACCGCTCACTGTTCCCAGTAGATCCAGCCAGTGACTGATTGGCTGCCCGTACTTTTTCTCGATTGACGGGAAGTACGACGCCGGGCCTTTCACTTTTGTATCTTCGGTCATGCTGCAAGCTCCCTTTATCGCGACGGAGTGTCGGATAACGCTCCTTGTCGTCATCCAATAGACTGGACGACAAACCTTATCCCAGCAACAACCCCTGCTCCGCCTCACACAACCCCACCACGTAATCCCACAACACCCGCAACCGCACCGACTTGTGCAGCTCACGCCGCGTGCTGATCCAGTAGCTGCGCTGGATGCTTTCATCCGGCAACAACGGCACCAGGCCGGGATCGGCGCTGGCCATGTAACAAGGCAGCACGGCGATCCCCAGCCCGGAACGAGCGGCCTGTTGTTGGGCGATGACGCTGGTGCTGTGAAACACCACCTGCGGATTGCGGCAGAAGCTGTTGAGGAACATCAGTTCCTGGCTGAACAGCAAGTCATCGACATAGCCGATCCAGGCGTGGCGACCGAGGTCTTCGCGGCTGCGCAGCGGTGGCGAACGATCCAGATACTCCTGGCTGGCGTACAGCGCCAATCGATAGTCAGTCAGTTTGCGCGTGACCAGCATGTCGGCGGCCGGACGCTCCAGGTGGATGCTGATCTCGGCTTCGCGGTTGAGGATGCTGACGAAGCGCGGCACCGCCACCAGTTCCACTTCCAGCCCCGGATAACGTTCGAACAGCCCGTTCATGCGGCTGGCGAGGAACATGATGCCCAGCCCTTCGGTCACGCCGACGCGGATCTTGCCCAGCGGCGCCGTGGACTGAGTAATTTCTTCCTGCGCCAGCAACGCGACGTTTTCCATGGCTTCGGCATGTTTGAGCAACGCTTCGCCCGCCGGGGTCAACTCATAACCCTGGGCGTGCTGAACAAACAGCGCAGTACCGAGGCTCTTTTCGATGGCCTCGATGTGCCGGGCCACGGTGGCGTGGGTGGTGTTCAAACGGCGGGCAGCGGTGAGCAGACGCCCGCTGCGCTGCAACTCGAGAAAAAACCGCAGGTCATTCCAGTCGAACATGAACCGTCCTTGAGGTGGGGCTGTTTAAAAACGCACAGCGGCTGCGCAAAAACTAACATTCTTTTGACGAAAGCTAACAACTAGGATGACCGACAACAAGAACAACAAATTGAGGTCACGGATGCAGACTTCCCTGGATGAATACGACTACATCGTGGTCGGGGCCGGGCCGGCCGGTTGTTTGCTGGCCAATCGGTTGTCGGCCGACCCGCAGAATCGCGTGTTGCTGCTCGAAGCCGGCGGCCGCGACAACTATGCGTGGATTCACATCCCCGTGGGTTACCTGTTCTGCATCGGCAACCCGCGCACCGACTGGTGCTTCAAGACCGAAGCGCAACCCGGCCTGCAAGGCCGCGCCCTGAGTTATCCACGTGGCAAGGTGCTCGGCGGCTGCTCCTCGATCAACGGCATGATCTACATGCGCGGCCAGGCCGGCGACTATGACGGCTGGGCCGCTGATGGCAATCCCGGCTGGAGCTGGAACGACGTGCTGCCATTGTTCAAAAAGAGCGAAAACCACTTTGCTGGCGACTCGGAATTCCACGGTGCCGCCGGAGAATGGCGGATCGAACGTCAGCGGCTGTCATGGCCGATTCTCGATGCCTTCCGCAGCGCCGCCGAGCAAAGCGGCATCGCCAGCATCGATGACTTCAACCAGGGCGACAACGAAGGCTGTGGCTACTTCCAGGTCAACCAGAAGGCCGGGATTCGCTGGAACGCGGCCAAGGCGTTTCTCAAACCGATCCGCAACCGGCCCAATCTCACCGTGCTGACCGATGTCGAAGTGGATCGAGTGCTGCTGGAAAATGGCCGTGCATCAGCGGTCAGTGCGCGTTGGCAGGGTCAGGCGAAAACCTTCAAGGCGCGCAAAGAGATTGTGCTGTGCGCCGGGTCCGTCGGCTCACCGAGCATCCTGCAACGTTCCGGGATCGGCCCTCGCCCGCTGCTGCAACGATTGGGAATCGGCGTTGCCCATGAGCTGCCCGGCGTGGGTGGCAATCTGCAGGATCACCTGCAGCTGCGGCTGATCTACAAACTGGAAAACGCCCGCACCCTTAACCAGATCGCCGGCAGCCTGTGGGGCAAGATGGGCATGGGCCTGCGTTACCTGTATGACCGCAGCGGCCCGCTGTCCATGGCGCCGAGCCAACTCGGGGCCTTCGCCCGTTCGGGACCGGAGCAGACATCGGCGAATCTCGAGTACCACGTTCAGCCACTGTCACTGGAGCGTTTCGGCGAGCCGTTGCATGCGTTCCCCGCCTTCACGGCGTCGGTGTGCGATCTGCGCCCGCAAAGCCGTGGTCGCGTCGAGATTCGCTCCACCGATCCGCAGGAAGCGCCACTGATTCAACCCAACTACTTGAGCCATCCGGAAGACTTGCGGGTGGCAGCGGATGCCATTCGCCTGACCCGGCGCATCGTCGCCGCACCGGCTCTGCAAGCGTTTAATCCAGTGGAGTACTTGCCCGGCGACAGCTTGCAGAGCGAAGAACAATTGCACGAAGCCGCCGCCCGCATCGGCACCACCATCTTCCATCCGGCCGGCACCTGCCGCATGGGCAACGACGCGGACGCCGTGGTCGATGCGCAACTCAAAGTCCACGGCATCCCGGGGCTGCGCATCGCCGACGCCTCGATCATGCCGCGCATCACCTCGGGCAACACCTGCTCGCCTACGCTGATGATTGCCGAAAAGGCAGCACAACTGATCCTTAACCCTTCGACAGTAGACCTATCCCCTGTGGGAGCGGGCTTGCTCGCGAAGGCGGCTTTACATTCAACATAGAGGTCGACTGACCCACCGCTTTCGTCGGAACGCCGCCCGGAGCAAGCCCGCTCCCACAGGGGATTTGTATTTGATTCACGGACATTGAGCTTTAACCCTGCAAGGAACACGCAACACCAGTGGAACAAAAAAAACAATCACTGTGAGGGATACCGATATGTCAGAACATGTTCAGCCTCTGGAAGCCGTGCGTAGCGCCGTAGTTTTTCACGATTCTTTGAACTTTTTTCATTATTAATTGAATTTGGAGCACCTCTCGATACGTTGGGCCGGTCTGGAACTCATCTGACAAAAGCCGGGCCTGCATCGAAGCCATTTTTGTTGAACTGTCGTATTGGAGCGACGCCATGCGGTTTTACACGGATTGGGAGTTGTCATCAGCAGAGAAAAGACGATCCCAATCCCGAGCGGCCAAAGTCTTGCACGCAGCTTCCAATCCTCCGGAACAGCGACGTGAGACCGCTTGCATGTCCTTGCGTGTACCCAGTGCAGCCAGGGGCAGGTTTAATCGAGCACTTGGAATCCATACTCAAAGAGATTCGGCTCGACTTCCTTTCCTCAATGGGAGAGGCGGAGCGCTATAAACAGTTGCTCGACGAAATGCCGCATCTGAAAGACCAAGTCGAAGATGAGTATATTGAGGCTCGAGACCAAAGTTCCCGTCTTCTAGGACATCTCCGAGCGGTGGAAAAGACGCTCAAGACAGTCATGTCCGCACGATGAAAGCATCGCCGAGAAAATGGCAGAGCCAATGCATTGAAATTGCGCTGGAGCACTACACCGCAATGCCGCATTTCTTCTGTCAAGCCACTCCAGGGGCTGGGAAGACGCGAATGGCCGCAGAGCTGGCTCGACAGCTGTTGGAGCAGGAAAAGATTGATCTCGTGCTCTGTTTTGCTCCGTCATGCCAAGTCGTTGACGGCTTTCGCTCGACATTCTCCACTGTATTGGGGAGGCGCTTGGATGGACTTATCGGTGCCGTTGGAACTGCAAGTACCTATCAAGCGATGGAACATCAGGATGAAGCCTTCTGGAGGCTTTTCGATGACTACCGTGTGTTTGCGGTATTCGACGAGATCCATCATTGTTCAGGTTATGATCCGCTTTTGAGCAACGCTTGGGGGCAGCAAATTCTTTTGAAAATGCAGGACCGGGCTGCTTTACCCTGGCTTTGTCGGGTACTCCATGGCGCTCATGACCTGCTGTGCGTCTGGGGTTCTGGTGGTCACGACTTGAAAGCTTTCGCCCTTGTCCTTTAGCGCCAACGCAATTTGGTGAGCATGCTCGATATTCGTAGCAACAACCAAGCCCGCAGCATTCGGTTTGTGCATTCGCACTTCATCGAGTTTCTTGCTTCCCAAGTCAAGCAACTGGTTCAGCGCGTCTTCATGACAAACCAGGTCCTCATATGAGACCGGAGATTCGCGCAATAGCTTAGCAATGCTGGAAAACAGTTTGACGGTGCTATCGATCGCAGAATTTTCTTTGAGACTCAGCATCTGGTTATCTAGCAGAACGATGCGAGGTGACCGGCAAACCCCGTCGAAAATGGCTGTGTCAACCTCGGCGTGCTGCTTTTCGAGCGCCGGACGCGACAGTCGGTGCTGACTCCCGCGGGCCAGACCTTCTATGAACAGGTCAGCGCAGCTCTCACGCAAATCGCCAATGCCGCAATGGCACTCACCCAGCGTGCCTCGTTGCGTAAAGTGAAAATCAATGTCCACCCATCCTTCGCCGTGCGCTGGCTGATTCCCCCGGCTGCCGAATTTCATGGTGCTGGCCCCGGAAATTCAGCCCGAAGTGGTCACCAGTACTCAGGCGCCTGATCAGTCCCGTGAAGTGTTCGACATCGTCATTCGCCGCGGTCAGGCCGGCTGGTCTGCGAATGTGCCCGCGCACGTGTTGCTTGAAGATGAAATCCTGATGGTCGCGGCACCGTCGCTGATCCGGAGCTTGCCCCTGGACGACGTCAACGCCTTGAGCCGACACAACCTACTGGCAGGCAAGACCAGAAGCTCAGACTGGCAACAATGGGCCAAACATTTCGCGATAGCGCGGCGGCCGACTCAGGCGACGCTGCGATTCGATCACATGCATCTGGTGCTTCAGGCTGCCATGGATGGACTTTGGCGTTGCTTTGTGTCCTGCTTCGCTGCTGGGAAAAGACCTGTCGAGCGGGCGCCTGATCTGCCCGTTGTCCGACCTGCGCCTTCCATTACTACGGCGTCTCGCAGGAGGCGGTGCCGGACACTCAGCTCTTTATTGACTGGATGTTCGCCCAGATAGACCGGGAAGCGAAATGCTCGTTTCCTTCGAAAAAAAAACCCATCCACCGCTGAAGCGATGGATGGGCTATGTGCCACTTGGGGCCAGGCCACGTCAAATCAGACCTTGACGATCCAGCCTGCTGGCGCTTCGACGTCGCCGGTCGGTACACCAGTCAGCTCTTTGTAGAGCTTCTGGGTGATCGGGCCGACTTCGGTTTCGCTGTGGAACACGTGCAGCTTGCCGTTGTAGCTGATGCCACCGATCGGGGTGATCACTGCGGCAGTACCGCAAGCACCGGCTTCCTTGAAGTCGGACAGCTTGTCGATGAACACGTCACCTTCGATGACTTCCAGGCCCAGACGTGTTTTGGCCAGCTCGATCAACGACAGACGGGTGATGCCCGGCACGTCGATGTTGGCCTTCATCAGCGTGACCGCCTCAGGCGGCTTCGGCCGCGGCGCGCCGAAGCGCGCCTGCAAGGCAAAACGCCGGAGCTCGGCGTGGCCGCGGATGCGGTCGACGCAGAGCAACTCCGGGGTCTGCGACCTGCCACGGCTGGCCCAGCGGCTCCAGCGCGGCCGCCGGTGGCGCGTCGGCCACCTCGGCCCCCGATTACGGCTGCGATGGGGGTTTGATTTTGACGAACAGGACGGCCACGGCCGCGCACAGCAACAGCGCGCCCGCCAGTCGGATGACGTTTTCCGGGTGGCCGCCGAGCCAGGTGTGATAGTACAGCGGCAGCGTGAAGATCTGGATGATCATCGGGATGACGATGAACATGTTGAAGATGCCCATGTAGACGCCGGTGCGTGCCGGCGGAATGCTGCCGGCGAGCATGACGTAAGGGTTGCCCATGATGCTGGCCCACGCCAGGCCGATGCCGACCATCGGGATGAACATCAACGCCTGGCTGTGGATCAGCGGGATGCAGAGCATGCTCACGCCGGCAAGCACCAGGCAGACGCTGTGCATATTCTTGGGGCCGTAGCGGCGGGTGAACGGCACCAGGGCGAAGGCGCCGACGAAGGCGATGAAATTGTAAAAGGCGCCGAGCTGGCCGTTGAGCAGGCCGGCGTCGCGGAAGCCTTGCGAGGTCGAGTCGCCGGTGCCGTACATGCTCGATGCCAACGAGAGCATGATGTATTGCCAGTAGCAGAACATGGCGTACCACTGGAACAGTTTGACCCAGGCCAGTTGTTTCATGGTGTCCGGCATTTCGCGCACCGCCAGGGCGATGTCGGCCAGGGTGTTGCGCCAGCCCGGTGGCCGGGAGGTGATCTCCACAAGCTCCAGGGCGCTCAAGGGGTACTCGGGCGTGGTCTTGAGAGTCCACAGCACAGTGGTGATCGAAAATACCGCACCGACCAGGAAAGCGGCGATGACGATGTGCGGGATGTGGCTGCCGTTGACGGCGTCCTTGTCCATCCCCATCAGCACCAGTAGCGTCGGCGCCAGGTAGGCCAGCGTCTGCCCCAGCCCGGTGAAGGCGCTCTGCATCAGGAAGCCGAGCGAGTGCTGCGATTTGTCGAGCTTGTCGCTGACGAAGGCGCGGTACGGTTCCATCGTGACGTTGTTGGAGGCGTCGAGTATCCACAGCAGGCTGGCGGCCATCCATAGCGTCGGGCTGAACGGCATGGCCAGCAGGCCCAGGCTGCACAGAATGGCGCCAATGAGGAAATACGGCGTGCGCCGCCCCCAGCGGGTGACGGTGCGGTCGCTCATCGCGCCGATCATCGGCTGCACCAGCAGCCCCGTCAGCGGCCCGGCCAGCCACAGATACGGCAGGCTCGCCTCGTCGGCGCCGAGGTATGCGTAGATCGGGCTCATGCTGCTTTGCTGCAGCCCAAAGCTGAACTGGATGCCGAAGAATCCCATGTTCATGTTGACGATCTGCCAGAACGTTAGTCGCACTTTGCGCTGTGCCGGCGTTTGTAAGTTTTTAGTCATATTAGTCTCATATTTATTTTTGTTGACTTGATGCCGCCGCGCCACGGTTACATGGCCAGCTCCAACCAAAGCATCGCCCACGGCTGCAAGGTGACGCTGCCGCTGCACATCTCGCCGCTTAGGCGATCGGTCCAGTTGCCCGAATCGAGCTGGTAGCGCACGTCGGTGCCGCCGACATTATTCATTAAAAATAAATATGTGCAATCGATTGCACATGTAAATTTAAAAAAGATTTTTCGTTGTTTTTATACAAATATTTGGGGAGTTTATCTAACTAAAACATGTAGTTGCGGCAAGACTGCGCGCTGATTTATGTTGCATAGCGCGGCATAAATATTTGATGTTTTTCTGAATTCAATACGATCGTTTGGAGGCACTTGAAAAACGGCAGCAAAGAGCTGGGGTCAGATTTTAAGGTCCGACCCCGGATTCACGCTTCTGGTTTAGGTGGCGTCGCCGGCGGTTTGGCTGGCACTGATGCCGCTGTCGCCGGCCGTTCAGCTGGTGGCGCGCACCACCAGCTCGGTGGCCAGCTGGCGCGAGGGGACGGCTTCGCCGTCGAGCAGCGCCAGCAGCGCCTCCACCAGCGCCCGCCCGGCCGCGTGGACCGGCTGGCGCACGGTGCTCAGCGGCGGGTGGAAGTAGCTCGACAGTTCAATGTCGTCGTAGCCGACCACGGCCACGTCTTCGGGCACGCGCCTGCCGCGCTGGCGCAGCGCGTTGATGGTGGTCATGGCCAGCAAGTCGCTGCAGACGAACACCGCGTCGAAAGGCACGCCGCGGCGCAGCAGTTCGTCGACCGCCTCGGCGCCGCCCTGCGGCAGGAACGACACTGGCACGCGCAGCCGCTCGTCGCTGGCCATGCCGGCCGCGGCCAGCGCCTCGCGGTAACCCCGGTGGCGCTGCTCCACCTCGGGCAAATGGGTGTCGCCGAAGAACGCGATGCCGCGGCGGCCGCGCCCGAGTAGGTGCTCGGTCGCCAGCCGACCGCCGGCGGCGTTGTCGCCGCCTATGGTGCAGTACAACTGCTGCGGCAGTTGCGCGCCCCAGACGACGATGGGCACGCGCCGCGCCGCCAGCTCGTTGAGCTGCTCGTGGTGGCGCCACTGGCCGATCAGGATGACGCCGATGACGCGGCCGCTGTCGAAGGGCCGGGCGGCGGCGTCCAGCGTTTCGGCGTCGACCCGCGACAGCAGCATGTCAAAGCCCTGCTCGGTGAGGGCGTCGGCCAGGCTGCCCAGCATGCTCAAAAAGAAGGGGTCGGACAGGTGCTGGGGCGTGCGCGAGTCGTACGGCACCACCACGCCGACGGTGCGATTCTGCTTCAGGCGCAAGTTTTGCGCGCCGATGTTGATCGAATACTTGAGCGAGCTCGCCAGTTCCAGGATGCGCTGGCGCGTCTTGTCGTTGATCAGCTTGCTGCCGCTGAGGGCGCGCGAGACGGTCGAGGTGGAGACGCCGGCAATGCGCGCGATGTCGGCCATTTGCAGGCGCTGCTGGGCTTTGTCGTTGGGGGTTTTGCTCATGCGTGCTTTCCGATAAAAAACGCCGCCTGGAAGCCGGGCGGCGCGTCGTTTTCCACTAAGGCCGCGTCAAAAAACAACTTGGCCGTTTTTGCTGACCGCAACCGGCGCGCTGCCGCGTTCCCAATCGCTTGCAGTGCTCGCACTGCGGCGCGCCTGGTGCCCTGCATCGAGGGGATCGCCATGTGGCGATCCGTTGCGCAGGCACGGGCCAGACCCCGTGAAACCCCTGCTCCACTCCGTTGTTGTCCGCCAAAACGTCCCATTTTTTTAACGCGTCCTAATTGTCCAGTGGCGCGGCGTTTACTGTGGCACGGTGTCCTTGAACGAGGCGCGCTCAGCCAGCTTATCGTACAGCTTGGCCAGGTTCGGGTGGGCGCCGCTTGTAGTGGCTTGGTGCGCGGATCCATCTTAACCCTGCTCGGTGCTGAATTTTTCAATGTTTTCACGATCATTTTGAGTATCGTTAATAGTGCGTTTTTGATAGTCAGCGATTCACTACTTGCTCACCCGAGAACTGCCAATACTTTTATCCCGCCATATCAATTCCAGTTGACTGAACACCGCCTCTTGGCCCGAACTTAAAGGTAGAGCTTTCAGGGACACGTCCGCACTACGTAAGGTAACGGACGCCTGCGAGACCTGCGTTGACCGTCTCGTTTGGGTCGATTTCAGCCGGTCAACACAGGCAGAAAACGGCCAAAAGTAGTCGCCCGTGGTCACTGCTCCCGGTATGGCGCTGCCTCGTCCGGCCGCAGAAAGATCGGCACACGCCACCCTACATCGCGTAATGAGTGCTGGATCTGGTTCTGAACACCCAGCAGCGTGGCAAAGATGGCCATGCGTACGGCAATACCATCATCCGTCTGTTTGAAGATGGATACCGGCATACTTATCATCGGGGCTCAACCGTTCAGTGGGGTGAAGAGGCGGGTATTTCACCAAATCTGGAGGTGTTTTTCAGAGTTTCCTTAGAAAAAACACCAATCTGCCTTTGACGAACAATACGGAAGGCGTTACGTTGAATCTAATGAACGCACTTTTCGTCACCACCACGACAACCACCACGACCGCCATCGGCGGGCCGCGGGGAGGTTGTGCGCTCTAAACACTTGCCATAATTTAACCGAAAAGCCCCGCCGGAAACGGACGGGGCTTTTTTGTGCTCTTCGTCCTTCCGGTCCATAAATACATCAGGGAGAGAAGGATGGACGATTTTGATCACCGCGCATTGGGAAATAAACTCGATTTGCAAAGCGTTCGGTCTGCGAGTGACGCCAGGCAATCAATGAAGGTTCGCCGGGCTTCGCCGCTTTTTGATCGATTGACGGGGGGAGTCGGCTTAGCAACAACGGTCCTGCTCTTTCTGCAGTTTCTCGTTAATCTCTCGGTGTTCGGGTCTTTTCCGCTGCTGGCTGCCTTTCTGAGCATCGAGCGAGGTTTGAGCGCCAGCGATGTCGCGAGCGTACTCACCGTGAGCCTGCTGTCGAGTCGGTTGTTGCCACTTATTCTAGGATCCGCTACCGACCAATTCAATAGCAGAGTACTGGCTTCGTTGGGTTTGGTGTGCCGTGCTATGGGATTCATCGGTTTGGGCCATGTTCTCGATTTCCCCGCGTTGGCCGCATGTGCTTTCTTGAGTGGATTCGGCGCAGCCCTCTATGAAACGACCGCGCACTCCGTGTTCGGCACCCTCAAAACAGACATTCGTTCGCGTGTATTCGTCTTGAATAATCTTGTACTTAACCTGGGTGCGCTGGTCGGGCCAACACTGCTGTTCTTACTGCCTGCCCATAGCGGCGCTTTTCCATTTGAGGTGAGCGGTTATATTTTCGCTGCGTTGGCTTTGGTGGCACCGTTCGCGGCTGTACGAACGCGCGTGAATGAAAGACCGAGCTGTGTTGCCTCTGTGCTTTTTGATGCTTTCCACGACAGGCAATTTCGAAGACTCTGCATCGCACTTATCCCGTTCTGGACTGTGTACACGCAAATTTATGTCTTCATCCCGCTGACTTTCGCTCAGGGAGTGTCTGGGTATAACGGTGTGCGACCGTTCTACATCGCGAACGCTTTGTTCGGTGTCTTAACCGCGCTTCTGGGAATGCGATGGTTTCAACGCACGAAGTGGCAATCTCTGATGTCAATCGGTCATCTCGCGCTGCTCGCCTGTTTTGCACTGGCAGCGCTTATTTTCCTACGTGAATGGAACTCACAGCAGTCTCTGGTGATCCTCGTCGTCATAGCTTTAGTTTTCACGTTCGGTGAAAGCCTCATCTTACCCGCGTCGAACATCGCTCTCGCTGAACTGACGACCGAGAGCAATGTTGGAAGCTATTTCGGCGCGTCAGCAGTCTCTTGGGCAATAGGCGGAGCATTGGGGAACTATCTGGGGAGTATGGGCGCACGATGGACGCCGATCAGCATGGGTTGGCTCGTCTTCGCCTTTGTCAGCATGATCGGGTTGCTTTGTTTCAAGAGGCTTGAGCATGCCCAATAGAGTGTGTGTAGAGGTCAACAAATTCCGGACACCTTGATAGGTGAGGTCGACACCATCGCCCGCTCGTAAACGGTCGGTGGCAGGTATCCCAGTTTCGAGTGCAGCCGTTCGTTGTTGTGCTTCGTTAGCGCTCTGCAATTCGGCTTGTAGAAGTTCGTCAAAATGTCTGCAGTTTGCTAAATCTATCAACCCATCAGAATTAACGAGTCGCTTCAATTCACCCAATTCATTTGCTGGTCATCGACTAGCAAAAGGATGACGGTGTCGTTTGAGGCCTCGTAAAACTCCTGAAGCTGCAACCCATTCATGCTGCGCACCGCCCTATTGCCAAACCAAGGAAAAAAGCCTGGATTCTTTGCTTCTCTGTTCAAAAATACGAAAGACAAATAATAGGAAGCCAGTATCTGTTTTTTTGCCATCTTTCGAACCGCATTGATTCCGCGTGTAGATCAAAGGTCAGGGGCCTTCCTTAAGCTGCATTCAACTCTACAAAATTTAGATGTGGATGGGATTCCAGACAAGAGGATTACTAGATTGCTTTGATCGAGATCAGCTCAAAATACTTAAATCTTTTCTTCTTTGCTTCAGCCTTTGCTTCCTGTTCCGCGATAAGACTACTAAGCGTGTTCGCCTCGTAGACGAACGTGTCCGCTTTGCCCTCGAACTCTGTCGTAACACGCAGTGTCACCCTCAGTTTGGGTGACCGAGAGGTGGCAACCTTGCGAGGTTTTGACACGTGTTGCGAGTCTGCTGTGATGAGCGAATCCTGAATCGTTGGAATTGTCTCATTGCTGCCCAAACCAAAAAGCGCTTGGCGCATTTCTTCCTCGCTAAGATTTTCTTTCATTGAGAAGCCTCGTTGCACCTTCGATAATTGACCAGTTTTTCAAATTTTTAAAAAAAGCACTGGCGTCCAAGCTTAAAGACAATGACCCAGACCTTCCACTCATTGTCGATAACGTGTCACAAAAGGCCTTATACGTACTCTTCACTGCCTGCTTTGGGTGTGAAAACGCCAGTGTTTGTCTAACCTTTGATCGTCTAGATCGTATCGGGGGCGATCATGAAGCGATTCATTGAGGGTGAGGCTCGGACGCGAGTCACGTCGCTGCCTGAGTGCTGAACCGGCCGGTAATATACGTCCGAGTAGAACTCAACATGAGCATATTGAAACCTTTCCTACGATGGAATGAGAGTCAAACGATCATGAGCGAAAACGAATGCAGGACAGTCAAATGCCAGGAAACCGCGGATCAAACTGGCGACGTCATCGTTGATCTGGTGATCACGTTTTGTACTGGGAAAACGGCAGGAATTTGAAATGGACGAACAAAAAATACGAGAAGCGGCATATCGGCTTTGGGAAAAGCAAGGCAAACCGCAAGGACAAGCATTGGTTCATTGCTGAATAATTAGTGACCGAAGAAAACCTCCAATAATGCACCCACACAGATGATGCCAAGTAGTAAACGAACTAACTCGTCTGTAGGGAATTCCACCTCGGGTAGTAAAGTAAAAAACGAGAACGTACGCTGAAACCATGGTTCATGTGAGAGGACGATAATGGAATCTCGCCCATCGATGTGTGCATCGTCGAGATCGCGCTATCGTCGCGCAGAAACCTTGCTTTCATAAAACCCGTACAGCAAAAAGGGCCCCGCAGAGCCCCTCTGTACTCAAATCAAAAATCACTTGGTCAGCCAAGACTCTACGGTGTCAGAGCCGTACTCAGCTTTCCACTCCTTCAATGTTTTGTGGTTGCCACGGTTTCAATCATCTCGCCGGTATGCGGATTTTTGTAGACCTTCACCTGGCGTGGCTTACGCGTGCCCGATTGGACTGGGCAGTGGGAGCACGACGACCGGCTTGTGGATCAAGCATGTTGATTACGTCTTTCAGGCTGTAGCCGTACTTGGCAAGCAAGTTGCGCAGCTTCTTTTCGAAATCGATTTCTTTTTGAAGGCCAGCATCGCCTTTCAGAGCTTCGAGGGCTTGGAGTTGTTCGGCGAGATGTTTTTCCAGTTGGCGAAATTCTGCAAGTTTGGACATGGGAAATCTCTATGTGATAAGTCTCGTAACGTTACACCAAAAACATTGATTTGTATGAAGTATGCGTATTTAGCGTTGTTCAGCAAATCACACATCCATGGCTTCGCACAGGCGCAAACGTTGCTGCGACGGCGCCGACTCTTAGACTGGCTTGTCAAGCCTAGGCCAGTCAAATACCCCCAAAAAAAACTGGAGGGCTTAACTGACTGGGAATTAGCCCAAAGTGGAATACAGCACACGTTTAATAGATTAAGTATCACTGCCGGAAGCTTACACAAATGATGAGAGTTTTTGGTCTTTACATTGCCCCGAGCAAGTCTATGACCAAATATGGGGCTCGATGTCTTCCAACATGGCAGCTCAGCAAGCAGCCGATCTAACCCCCAACGGCCCGACTAGGCGCTAAGGCGTGCCGTCACTTCATTTAACTGCCCCGACAAGCCATGCAGATTGTGGCTGGCTGCCTCGGTGCGCTGCACGTGGTCCAGGTTGGTACTGGCGATGCTGGTGATTTCGGTGAGGTTGCGCGAGATGTCTTCGGCCACCGAGGTCTGCTCTTCGGCGGCGGTGGCGATCTGGCGGTTCATGTCGCGAATGGCTTCCACGGCATGGGTGATGCGCTCGAGCATGGCGCCAGCCTGAGTCACCTGTTCGACACTTTCTTCGCTGCGCGACTGGCCGCTTTCGATAGCCTGAGCCGCGTCCACTGCGCCGGTTTGCACGGTTTGAATGATCTGGTTGATCTCGATGATCGATGCCGCTGTGCGCTGGGCCAGGCTGCGTACTTCATCGGCGACCACCGCAAAACCACGCCCGGCTTCACCGGCGCGGGCCGCTTCGATTGCGGCGTTGAGCGCCAGCAGATTGGTCTGTTCAGCGATGCCCCGAATCACTTCCAGCACTTTACCGATGCGTCCGCTGTCGGCTTCCAGACGACGGATGACCGTGGCGGTGTTGGCAATTTCGCCACGCATTTGGGTGATGGTGTGAATAGTGCCCTGCATGACCTTTTCGCCCTGCTGGGCGGACTGGTCGGCATCATCGGCCGCACGTGCCGCGTCGGCGGCGTGGCGCGCGACTTCTTGCGCAGTGGCGGACATTTCGTTCATCGCCGTGGCCACCTGATCGGTACGGCTGAACTGCTCGTTGGTGCCGCTGGCCATGAGGCCGGCAATCGAATTCAGCTCGCCGCTGGCGGTGTTCAGATCCGTCGCACTGCGCTGCAAACGATTGAAGGTTTCGGCGAGGAAATCGCGCAAGGTGTTGGCGGCCTTGGCCAGGTTGCCCAACTCATCCTGACGGGTACTGGCCACGCGTTCGGCAAAGCGGCCCTGGCTGAGTTGTGCCACATAGTCGATCAGTTTACGGATCGGCTCCACCAGGTTGCGGTTGACCAGCCACAGGCTCAACAGGCCAATCAGCAGACCCGACACCAACATCACGATGATCCCCAGCAACACCGTTTCATCAGCACTGGCGCTGATCAGCTTCGATTGCTCCATGCCCTGCTTGCGCAGTTCGCTGACCAATTCATTCATCTGTTCGCTGGCCGCACGGTCCACGCCCTTGACCGCGTTATCGCCGGCCGCGGGGTCGGCCCCGGCAGCGACGTAGGCATCACGGCCCTTCTGATAGGCCGCACCTAATACACGATGCTCTTCACGCAGGCGTTCGATGCGAGTTTTGAGTTGCGGCTCGATGCCCTTCTGCCCGGCCAGTTCACCGAGGATGCCCTGCACGTCGCGTTGGCGCTCCTCGAACTGCTTCCAGTACTTGTCCAGGTTCGCAGGTTCCTTGCCGCGCAGCAGCACGTTTTTCCACTCCTGAACCTGCACCTTGAATTGCAGGTTGGCTTCATCGATCAATTGCGACGTGTGCAACGGACCTTCGATCAGGTTCACGTAGCTCTGAACGCCGCTGGACAGAAAGTGAAAGCAGGCCAAAGCGATCAGCAACATCGCCAACAGGCTGCCGCTCAACAGGGCGAGAATTTGTGCTCTCAGGGATTTTTGCAAAAACATCGAGTGATATCTCATGACAGGGATAAGGCACGCCTGGTTGGGCGTGAATGGATGTTTGGGCCGCGGACGCGGCCCAAACGGCATTACGAACGTCTATGTAGCTGACTAAGGTAATTCGCGATTCTGCCCGCTTATTCGATCGTACCGGTCAACGCCAGCGCCTGTTCGATCCATGCGGGATCAATCAATTGTGCAAAGCGTTCGAAGGAGATCGGATTGACTACAACCACCCCGACCGCTTGAAACTCGTCCACAAACCGACGCACCCAACAGTGATAAACCCCAACACCGCGAAATACCCGTAATGCCAACTCAACTCCGGCATGTCCTGAAAGTTCATCCCGTAAATCCCGGCTATCGCTGTCGGGAACGCCAGAATCGCCGCCCACGCCGCAAACTTGCGCTGCACCACACTCTGCCGTGACGCCTCCAGCAACACCCCGACCTCGATGGTCTGGCTGGCGATGTCTGCCAGGGTCGTCAGGTCTTCCATTTGCCGCGTGACGTGAATCTGCACATCGCGGAAATACGGACGCATGTTCTTGTCGATAAATGGAAAGCTCAGGTTCTGCAGCTCCTCACCGATCTCCACCATCGGTCCCGCAAACCGGCGCAAGCGCAATACATCGCGGCGCAGACTGTGGAGTTTCTGAATGTCGTGCTCGTTCAAAGAGCCGAACATGACGCTGCGTTCCAGCTCATCGATCTCGGCATGGATCGCTTCGCCCATCGGCTGGTAGTTTTCAATCACGAAGTCGAGGATGGCATAGAGTGCGAAATCTTCCCCATGCTCCAGCAACAGCGGCCGCGCCTCACAACGCTGTCGGACATGGGCGTAGGACGCCGAATGACCATTGCGTGCGGTAATGATGTAGCCCTTGCCGGCAAAGATATGAGTCTCGATGAACTGCAGTTTACCTTCATTGCGGATCGGCGAATACGTGACGATAAACAGCGCGTCGCCGAACGTTTCCAGCTTCGGCCGGCTGTGTTTTTCCATGGCGTCTTCAATGGCCAGCTCGTGCAGATTGAACTGGCGTTGCAGGTTGAACAGCTCCTGGGCGTTCGGTTCTTCGAGGCCAATCCACACAAAGTGGCCAGGCTTCGCAGCCCAGGCAGCGCCTTCGTCGAGGGTGATATTGGTGACTTTTTTACCGGCGCTGTAAACCGCAGCAGCAACAACTCTACCCATAATGATGATTCACTTCTTATTAGCCACTTTCTATTGATGAAGACTGGCAGTGCCTAGTGGGATTCAGCTTAATCTTGTCTGTTGTTTCAGAGTCAGCAACATCTGTAGAGTTCGCAGACAAAAGAAAACCCGCACAGGATAATGCCAGTCAGTAATGTATTCGTTTTTTTAAATATTGGCGGTGACGTAAACGTCACGGCTAATAGACACAGTATTAATAGGCGTTGAAATCCAAGTACTAGTCGCCAATCTTCATCTACCGACTGACATGCTTAGCTGATAGCAACAAGTCGTCGAATTTGCTCGCGCACATTGGTCGACACAGAAAATAACCTTGGCCTTCATCACATGAAACTGAATCGAGCAACTGAAGATGTTCAAGTGTTTCAATACCTTCGGCGGTCACCGTGAGCGAAAGTGCTCGGCCCAGCCCGATCACGGCTTTGATGATCGCCAGATCAACTGGGTCCTCGCTCAGCCTATTGACAAAGCTACGATCGATCTTAAGCCCGTCGAAAGGAAACGACCGCAAATAGCTCAAGGATGAGTAACCCGTACCAAAATCATCCATCGAAATTCTGACCCCAAGTGATTTCAGGGTTCGCATCAAGAGAAGTGCATTATCGGTATCTTCCAGCATGACGCTTTCAGTCACTTCCAGTTCGAGCCGTGCCGCTACTAGTCCAGATGTGATCAAGGCAGTTTTTACGCGCTCGACCAACTGACCTCCCTGAAATTCTTTCGAGGAAACGTTGACCGATACGAATAGATCCTCGGGCCAGCGAATAGCTTGACTGCAAGCTGTGTGCAAGACCCAATCACCCAATGCAGTGATGAGCCCTGTTTCTTCGGCGATCGGGATAAACTCCTCAGGGGTCAATAGGCCCCGTATAGGATGTTCCCAACGAACCAATGCCTCGGCTCCCATCATCTTGCCGTCAGAAATTCGAAACCTGGGCTGAAATTGAAGTCGCAGCTCACTATGGTTGATAGCATATCGAAGATCACTTTCTAGTCGTCTACGCTCGATGATTCGATCATTCATCTCTCTATCATAAAATCGCCAGATACCGCGGCCGCTGGTTTTGGCCTCATACAGCGCAATATCTGAATAGCGCAATAATTCAATTGCCTGCGACGCGTCCCGGGGTGCCATTGCAATCCCCACACTAGCGCTGACAAAGATGTTTTGACCATCTATCACGATTGCTTGCTCGATCAAACCAATCAATCGACGGCAAATGGTTTCGACTTCCGAATGCTCAACCTTGCCGGAGATGACCATGACAAACTCGTCACCGCCCACTCTAGCCACAATGTCTTCATTACGGACGCACTGTTTGAGTCGAGCCGCAATCTTGTTCAGCACACGATCCCCCGCAGCATGCCCAAGAAGATCATTGACCGGCTTGAACCGATCAAGGTCGATGGTCAGCATGGCCAATGGTGAGTTTAATGCAAGCACTGTGGAAAATTTGCTGTCAAGAAACTCGCGCAACTGGCTCCTGTTTGGTAGCCCCGTCAGCACGTCGTGTTTAGAAAGGTATTCGATGCGTTGGCGCGATTCTATTTCTTCAGTTACGTCTGTCGCGGTGCCGCGAAAACCCTGCTTATCAATATTGCGCGCTGCTATTTTGGCGATTCGTTTACATAGATGGACATCGGTGTAGCTGCATTCCGTGGTCGTGTTACAAAGTCTATTGTTGCTTCGAAGCCAATCCAACAGCGTCCCATGTTGCAAGTCGACAAGATTGTCGATCGGAATGCCTAACCATTGGGTCTTTGACAGACCGGTTACCGTCTCGAACCTATCGGACAAATAAGTTACTCGCCCTTCAATATCAGTTTCCCATATCCAATCAGAACTGGCTTCCGCCACGTCGCGAAAGCGCGATTCGCTTATGGCAAGGGCGGCTTGGCTGTTTCTCAACAACTCATGGTTCTCGTCCAGAGCGCGCGCGTCCTTTGTGTTGCGACGCAGAATGATCCAAGTCATTAGAAAGATGGTGAGCCCTGCCAGAACTATCAGCGGCAGCACGAAGATAACCAATTGCCGTCCTGGTTTCACTGCGCTCCATTGCAGTTGAATGACGTTGTTGTGGTCACCATGCAATATGACGCGTGGCACAGTCGTGTCATTGTCTGTAGCAATGCGTAGCCCTTTGATACCCAGATTTTCGCCGATTGCATCCAACTTGGCGGGATCTAGTATTTTGACGATCATCATCACCGATGATGGCCTGCCATCCGGCTCTACAGTGGGGTCCGTGCCTGGCGTAATGGCCGCTGCCGCGATCAATGTCGGCGTCCCTTTGAGCGTCGTAATCAGGGTTACAACTTCTTCGTACTTGGACTCGGCGCGAGCGTCGCTTACTAGCTCACCGATAGGCCGCCCGATCCATTCCGCGGCCGATATATCCTTGAACTTGCCCTCGATCACGGAGTATACGGTACGATCGGAAGGTCCCAGGACGAACATGCCCTGAAAACCAAAGTCATCAAATTGGGCCGGACCGAAATTTTCTCGCACATACGCCCAATCGAAATCGACAGTACGGTGCAAATGCTTATAGGCATCACCCCAGAATGCATAGTCCTTAATGGTCAAGTGCAAGGACTTTTCAGCCCCATTTATGCTTTTCTCAATAAGGGACTGCGCTTGTTCCATCTCCGTACGATTCAAGCCTTGGGCGAAATACAACAGCAGTGAGACCGCCATTGCAAAGACGACGGTAAGAATCGCAGAGAACGTGATCAAAGAGGCATTTGCCAATGCGGCACTGGTGCGCATTTCAGCGCACGGGTAAAGAGTGGTATTAGCAGATTTAAGCATGAGAGGCCTGAGCGAGTCGTGGTAAGCCACATCGCCTCGACGATAAGAGACTATCGTCGGTGCGGCGATGCGCTGATGGCACCTGTTAGTCAATCAGACGGTAAGAAGTGACTTGCCATCATTACGGAATAGGGGCAAGACAGCCCCCGCAGTGATTTGTGAGTATTTGCTATACCCGAAATTGATCCATCAATTTCAACTGCTGGGTGGTCAGGGAGTTGAGGTGGCTGCTGATCTGCGCTGATTCAGTGGCTTGTCCCGTCAGGGTTTCGGTGACGGTGCGGATGGCCGAAACATTGCGGTTGACCTCTTCGGCCACGGCGCTTTGCTGTTCCGCAGCGCTGGCGATTTGCAGGTTCATGTCGCTGATCACCGTGACCGCTTCACTGATTTTGCTCAACGCCTGGACCGCTTGCTGGATCTGCCCGGCGTTGCTGTGGGCCTGGGTCTGACTCGAATGCATCGTGGCGACCACGCCTCGGGTGCCGGTCTGGATGCGTTCGATGACGATGCGGATTTCTTCCACCGAATCCTGGGTCCGTTTGGCCAGGTTGCGCACTTCATCGGCCACCACTGCAAAACCGCGACCGCTCTCACCGGCACGCGCCGCTTCAATTGCCGCGTTGAGCGCCAGCAGGTTGGTCTGCTCGGCGATGCTGCGGATCACTTCCAGTACCGAACCGATCTGCTCGCTGTTGACCGCCAGCACTTCGACTTCGGTCACGGCCTTGCTGACCTCTTCAGCCAACTGATTGATGTCACGGGTGCTGCGCTCGATGATCGACATGCCATCGCGGGCCGACTGGTCGGCACCTTTGGCCGCATTGGCCGCGTTCGACGCACTGTTGGCGACGTTATGGGCGGTGGCGCTCATTTGATTGGATGCGGTGGCAACCTGGTCGATTTCGCGGAACTGCACCTGCATGCCTTCGCTGGTCTGACGGGCGATTTCCGAAGACTGGTCGGCGGTGCCACGGGCGTCGGTGATGCTTTGTTTAATCTGCGCGATGGTCGGCTGCAGCTTGTCGAGGAAGCGGTTGAACCAGCTGACCAGTTCGCCCAGTTCATCTTTCTTGCTGTAGTGCAGGCGTTGGGTCAGGTCACCATCGCCGCTGGCAATCGCCTTGAGCATTTCGGCCACGCTGTTGATCGGCCGGGTCACGCCCGAAGCAGCGAGCCAGATCAGCAACAGACCGACCAGGCCGGCAACGACTGCCACCAGCATTGCTTTGATCGTGCCACTTTGCTGTGCGTCAGTGAGCACCGCTTGCAGTTTTACCGAGTCGGTTAGCATCACTTGTTTCGGCAGGTCGATCACCACGCCCCAGGCTTTGGACTCGGCGATTGGGCTGACCGGGTACACCGCACGGATCAGGTCACCCTGTTCGATGATTTTTGGCGTGCCAGCGCTGAGCAGTTGCAGAATCTCCTGGCCGTCTATACCCAAGGTGTCGCCAATGCTTTTGCCGACCTTGCTCGCGTCAATACTGTAACCGGCCAGCACACCGCTGCCGGATACGATCAGCATGTGCCCGGCGTTGTTGAACAGGTCACGCTGTGAATCGACCGCCGCGGCTTGCAGGGCATCGAGGGCGATGTCCACACCGACCACACCGATGGATTTGCCGTCCACCAGCAGCGGTACGGAAATGGTGGTCATTAGCACTGCCTTACCGGCAACCGTATCGGCATACGGATCCAACAGGCAGGTTTGCTTGCTATCGCGGGGGCAAGTGTACCAACTGTTGTAAGGCGTGCCGCTGAGGCTCAGAGTGGTTTTGGTCATGTCGTCTTCGACCATGATCGTATTGATCCCGGTACCGCCGACACGACTCCAATAACTGGCGAAGCGACCGGCCTCATTGGACTGACGAGCTGCATCATTGGCGAATTCTCTGTCCTTGCCATCCAGGCCGTCGGGTTCGAATGCCAGCCAGATCCCCAGCACTTTGCTGTTGCGCTCGAAGGCGGTTTTCAGGCTCTGGTTCAACTCCTCACGCAGGACGCTGGCTGCCAGCGAACGTTTGGCGGCCATGGTGCGCAGGTCTTTGATCTGATCGGCCAGTGCGGTCACCACCAACAGGCTTTCGCCAAAGGTCTTCTGTACCCGCATGGCTTGCTCGGCCACCTTGGCCTGGAGCAAATCCTGCACGCTGGCGGTGAGCATCTTGCTGCTGGAGGCACTGACCAGTTCAACGTTGCGATTGGTTTGGTAGATGTTCATGCCGACGATCAGGAAGACCACACCCAGCAGGCACAGGCCGGACAGCAGAACGATTTTCAGGCGGATGGAAAGAGAGTCGAACATTGGGGCGAACTCGCGAATGGATGAAGTATTGGCTGTGAGTGGGGCCCGACCCGGTTGCGACTGAGGACTAATAAAAGAGAGCCTAATCGCTGGAGCAGGAAGACTTCTTTCAAACAATATGGGGCTTCTCAGCCACGGTGAAGGCTACGGAAGTACCTAATCAGTCCTTGCGTTGACGGGTCTTCGGCCGGCGCTTCTTCGCTACCGACCAAGCGGTTGTAGACGCCTTTGCCCAGCTCTTTACCCAGTTCCACGCCCCACTGATCGAAGGCATTGATGCCCCAGACCACGCTTTGCACGAAGACTTTGTGTTCATACAGCGCCACCAGTGCGCCAAGACGACGCGGGCTGATGCGTTCGACCACCAGGGTGTTGCTCGGACGGTTGCCCGGGATCACCTTGTGTGCCGCCAGCTTCTGCACTTCATCCTCGCTCATGCCCTTGTCACGCAGCTCGGCTTCGGCCTCGGCGCGGGTCTTGCCCAGCATCAGCGCCTGACTTTGCGACAGGCAGTTGGCGTACAGCCACTGGTGGTGGTCGGACACCGGGTTGAAGCTGACGATCGGCACGATAAAGTCGGCCGGAATCAGCTGGGTGCCTTGGTGCAGCAATTGGTGATAAGCGTGCTGACCGTTGCAGCCGACGCCGCCCCAGATCACCGGGCCGGTATCGGTGGACACTGGCGTGCCGTCCTGGCGCACGCTCTTGCCGTTGGATTCCATGTCCAGCTGTTGCAAGTGCTTGGTGATGTTGCGCAGGTAGTGGTCGTACGGCAGGATCGCGTGGCTTTGCGCGCCCCAGAAGTTGCCGTACCAGACACCGAGCAAGGCCAGCAGCACCGGCATGTTCTGTTCGAAAGGCGCGCTCTGGAAGTGCTGGTCCATGGTGTAGGCACCGGACAGCAGTTCCTTGAAGTTCGACATGCCGATGGCCAGGGCAATCGGCAAACCGATAGCCGACCACAGCGAGTAACGCCCGCCGACCCAGTCCCACATCGGGAAGATGTTTTCTTCGCGAATACCGAATGCCATCGCCGCCGCATTGTTGCTGGAAACGGCAATGAAGTGACGGTACAGCTCGGCTTCCGAACCACCCTGATCCAGGTACCAGGCGCGTGCAGCCTGGGCGTTTTTCAGGGTTTCGAGGGTGTTGAAGGATTTCGACGAGACGATGAACAGCGTGGTCTCGGCGCGCAGCTTCATGGTCAATTGGTGAAATTCACTGCCGTCGATGTTCGCCAGGTAATGGCAGCGCACGCCTTTCTGAGCGTAGGACAGCAGCGCTTCGGACACCAGCTCAGGGCCGAGGAACGAGCCACCAATGCCGATGTTTACCACGTCAGTGATTGGCTTCTCGGTGTAACCGCGCCACAAACCGTTATGGATGCGGCCCACGAGGTCGGTGATCTGGTTCAGCACCTTGTGCACATCGGGCATCACGTTGACGCCGTTGACCGACAACTTGTCGCCCACCGGGCGGCGCAGTGCGGTGTGCAGCGCCGGGCGCCCTTCGGAAGAGTTGACGATTTCGCCATCGAACAGCGCTTTGATCGCGCCTTTGAGGTCGACTTCGTTGGCCAGGCCCACCAGCAGGTTGCGGGTCTCGGCGTTGATCAGGTTTTTCGAGTAGTCGAGAAACAGGCCGCAGCTGCTAAGAGTGAATTGGGTAAAGCGCTGCGGATCGCCATTAAAGGCTTCGCGCATGCTGAAATCCTGCATCGCTTCACGGTGACGGGAGAGCGCCTTCCAACCGGGCGTCAGTGTCACATCATGAGAGTTTGAGTAATGCACCATTAAAATCACTGCCTATAATTAATTGTTCGCTCACTGGTGTCACCTGGATGGTGCAACCACCATCTACAATTAGGTCGCGCCGTTGATCATCGCCCCTGCTTCGCTCGCCAGAAATAACACCACAAGACATCTCTTCTGGCTGAACTAATCGACGGGGCGATTACTACGCCCGCGTTTGCCACCTAACTCTCCTGTCCATCAGCGAGGTACGTTTGCCACTTTCTATTTGGCGACCTCCGCCGCCTTCCGGACAGAACTTCATCAACTCCAAGCAGAGCATTCCATCGAGGTAAAACCATCGTAAAGTTCAGGTCGGCAACGCTGAACGCGACCAGCCTTACTTCACCATCGAACCTAGCGACAATCCGTGTCGTGCAGCAGGGCGACAGAAGTAACGACTGTCGCTAAATCTCTCGCATGCCTGCGCTTCTGCGGCCAAGCCCCTGAGTATGGGAAGGTTCCGCATTCCCATACTCAGGGGCTCACGCTTAAAAGGTCTATCAGACAACCACGAGTTGCGTCGTTTTACTTGGACAACTCCTCGACGCCGACAACCATGGTCAGGTACGTGTTAGCCGCTGAAGCAAACCTTCCACATCAGTTAGCGCTGGAGCATGGGCTCCGGCATACCGGCAAGATATGGATGCGCAAGCCGCTGAAAATCGCAGGCGCGCGCTCAAGTCTGAGATCCCCAGCAACTCCGCCGCCAGCCAACCAGCCATACAAGCGTCTCCTGCTCCAACCGTGTCTTCCACTTTCACGGCAATAGCCGGCTGCTCGAGTTGGCTGTCCGGGGTGTGGAGAATCATCCCGTGTTCCCCTCGGGTAAACAGGATCTGCGCCTGAGGATTGAGAGCGCGAAGCTCATCCATTGCCTGGTGCTCGGTCAGCCCTGGATAAATTTGCCGAAGGTCTTCGTCGGAAAGCTTAATCATGTCAGCAAGGGTGGTCATCGTAGGGAAGGTCTGCTCCCGATAATGGCTATCCATTAAATTGCGCCAGTTCGGATCATAGCTAATCCGTTTACCAGCTTCTTTGGCCTGCCGAGCAATTTTAACCAGCCTGTCTGCGAGTGGCTGTCGAGCCAAACTGATGCAGCTGAAATGACACAGCTCTGCTTGGTTGATCCATCCTTCGGGCATCAGATCAGGATCAAAAAACAGATCGGCATCTCCAGCAAAAAAGTACTTTGGAGGACGGCTTGATGGAACAATGGCGACCAAAGGATCTCGGTCTACCCGTTGGATAAACCTCATATCTAACGCTGCCGCTTCCGACTGCGAAACTATCTCGTCACCCAGTGAATCCATGCTCA